>NZ_VPCD01000002.1:0-227015 GCF_013418345.1 Acinetobacter sp. YH12144
TAGGTGTACCTTACATCGTTGTATTCTTAAACAAATGCGACCTTGTTGACGACGAAGAGCTTCTTGAATTAGTAGAAATGGAAGTTCGTGAACTTCTTTCTACTTATGACTTCCCAGGCGACGACACCCCAGTAATCCGTGGTTCTGCTCTTGCAGCGCTTAATGGTGAAGCTGGTCAATATGGCGAAGACGCAGTAGTTGCTCTTGTTGAAGCTCTTGACTCTTACATTCCAGAGCCAGAACGTGCTATCGACCTTGCATTCCTTATGCCAATCGAAGATGTATTCTCAATTTCAGGTCGTGGTACAGTAGTAACTGGCCGTGTTGAAACTGGTATCGTGAAAGTAGGCGAAGAAGTTGAAATCGTTGGTATTAAAGATACAGTTAAAACAACTGTAACTGGCGTAGAAATGTTCCGTAAACTTCTTGACGAAGGTCGTGCGGGCGAGAACTGTGGTGTTCTTCTACGTGGTACTAAACGTGAAGACGTTCAACGTGGTCAAGTATTGGCTAAACCAGGTACAATCAAACCGCATACTAAATTCGACGCAGAAGTATACGTACTTTCTAAAGACGAAGGTGGTCGTCATACTCCATTCCTTAACGGTTACCGTCCACAGTTCTACTTCCGTACAACTGACGTAACTGGTGCGATCGCGCTTAAAGAAGGCGTTGAAATGGTTATGCCTGGTGACAACGTGGAAATGTCAGTAGAATTAATCCACCCAATCGCAATGGACGCTGGCTTACGCTTCGCGATCCGTGAAGGTGGCCGTACAGTTGGTGCGGGTGTTGTTTCTAAAGTAACTGCATAATATAATACAGTTATCTTTGTACAGATCGAGAGTTTCGACTCTCGATTTGCTCTGCAGGTCAGTAGTTCAATTGGTAGAGCGTCGGTCTCCAAAACCGAATGTTGGGGGTTCGAGTCCCTCCTGGCCTGCCAAATTTTTTTAAAAAGAAGCTTGATGCTGGCTCAACTGGTCATATAATAAGTCGCGAATCCTACGACGAGTACAAAAATGTCGAATGATAAATCGCGTGACGCATTAAGCGACGCGCCAATTCCTCAAAGAAATAATCCTGCTGAAGTTGTTAATTCTGGTTCCCCTTTAGACTATGTTCTGTGGGTTATCGCGTTGATTTTACTCGGTAGTTCTATGATGGTGAATCAACATTTGCCAGCATACTGGGCACCAGCGAATGATGTTTGGGTCCGTGTTGGGGTAATTTTGGCTTGTATCATCGTGGCTTTAGGTTTATTATACGCCACCCATCAAGGCAAAGGCTTTGTTCGATTGTTGAAAGATGCTCGAATTGAGTTACGTCGAGTGACTTGGCCAACCAAGCAAGAGACCATGACCACATCTTGGCAGGTACTTGCGGTAGTCTTAGTGGCATCTATTTTATTATGGTGCTTTGACTATGCTTTGAGCTGGTTAATGAAGTTTATTATCGGGTAAGAGAGCTATGAAACGTTGGTACATTATTCATGCCTATTCTGGTTATGAAAAACAAGTGTTACGCTCACTTAATGATCGAATCCAGCGTAGCGCTGTAGCCGATAGCTTTGGTGAAGTCCTTGTCCCTACTGAAGAAGTAGTGGAAATGAAGGATGGTAAGAAACGTAAATCTGAGCGTAAATTCTTTCCCGGCTATGTGTTAGTCGAGATGGAAATGAATGATGAAACTTGGCACATTGTTAAAGAATGTCCAAAAGTATTAGGTTTCATCGGTGGTACTGCAGAAAAGCCTGCACCAATTACGCAAAAAGAAGCTGATGCGATTCTTGCACGTGTACGCAATACTGGCGAAGCACCTCGTCCTAAGACGATGTTTGAACCAGGTGAAGAATTACTCGTAATTGACGGTCCATTCACCGATTTTAAAGGCGTGGTGGAAGAAGTTCTATACGATAAGTCACGTTTAACGTTGACGATTAATGTATTTAATCGACCAACTCAGGTTGAGCTGGAATTTCGCCAAGTCGAAAAATCGGTTTAATTTAACTTGGTTGATAAACGCCCGATTTGTTATGAGTCGGGCATTGTTGTTGTAACGGTATCGTTACTTAAATGTATGGGGAGCCTAGCGGCGTTAGTACCCAGAGGTAATTGAAATGGCTAAGAAGATTGACGGCTATATCAAGCTGCAAGTTCCAGCTGGTAAAGCAAATCCATCTCCACCGATTGGTCCTGCACTAGGTCAACGTGGTGTTAACATCATGGCATTCTGTAAAGAATTTAATGCTGCGACACAAAAAGTTGAAGCTGGTCTTCCAATTCCAGTAGTGATCACTGTGTACAACGACAAGTCGTTCACATTCATCATGAAAACTCCTCCTGCTGCGATTCTTCTTAAGAAAGCTGCGGGCATCCAAAAGGGTTCAGCTGTACCTAACAAAACTAAAGTTGGTAAGTTGACTCGCGCTCAATTAGAAGAAATTGCGACTACTAAAGAACCAGATCTTACTGGTGCTGATTTAGACGCACGTGTACGTACCATTGCTGGTTCTGCGCGTTCTATGGGCTTGGAAGTGGAGCTATAAGACATGGCTAAATTAACTAAACGTCAAAAAGCCATTGTTGCTGCTGTTGAAGCTAACAAAGTTTACACTTTGGAAGAAGCAGTTGCAGTTCTTAACGGCCTTCCAGCAGTAAAATTCAAAGAATCTTTGGATGTTGCTGTAAACCTAGGTGTTGATCCTCGTAAATCTGACCAAGTTGTTCGTGGCGCGACTACACTTCCTGCAGGTACTGGTAAAACTGTACGTGTAGCTGTGTTTGCTCAAGGCGCTGCTGCTGAAGCTGCTAAAGCTGAAGGCGCGGACGTTGTTGGTTTTGATGATCTTGCTGAAAGCATCCAAGCGGGTAACCTTGACTTTGACGTAGTAATTGCAGCTCCGGATGCAATGCGCGTTGTTGGTAAGTTAGGTACGATTCTTGGTCCACGTGGCTTAATGCCAAACCCTAAAGTGGGTACTGTAACTCCTGACGTAGCTTCTGCTGTTAAAAATGCGAAAGCTGGTCAAGCACGTTACCGTGTAGACAAAGCAGGTATCATCCACGCTGCGATCGGTCAAGTAGGTTTCACTGCTGAAGCTGTTCGTTCAAACGTTGAAGCTCTTGTAGCAGACCTTAAGAAAGCAAAACCTGCTACTTCTAAAGGTGTTTACATCCAAAAGATCACTCTAAGCTCTACTATGGGTCCTGGTCTTGTTGTTGATGTGGCAAACGTTTCTAAATAAGTTTCGACTTATTACAGAATTTTAAAGCCCTGAGTAATATTTGAAGCACCGCTTTAAATATTACGCAAGAAACGTTCCGTCGTATATTGCGTGATTCAGGCAAACTTTGAATTGATAAATTTAGATTTATCAGCGTCAAAGACCTCAGGCGAGGGGAGTTTTATGCTTTCTTCTTAATAGCCCAGCCTGAGTAGACGCGGTGGTGTGATTTGTTCCTCCTCCGCGTGTTGGTTCAGTGATGAGCTAACGAATTGGGAGTGCATCTGTATAGGTGCATAAATCACCGTTAGGAGGTTTTACAATGGCTCTTCTTATCGAAGGCAAAAAACAGATCGTAGCTGAAGTAACTGAAGTTGCTTCTACTGCGTATGCTGCTGTTGTTGCTGACTATCAAGGTTTAACTGTTGAGCAATTAACTGCTCTACGTGTTGAAGCTCGTAAACTAGGTGTTGCTACTCGTGTAGTTCGTAACACTTTGGCTAAACGTGCTCTTCAAGATACTCAATTCAATATCTTGAGCGACAACCTTGTTGGCCCAACAATCTTAGCTTTCTCAACTTCTGAAGACGACATGGGCGCAGCTGCTCGTTTGTTCGAAGAATTTGCTAAAACTAATAAAGCATTTGAACTTAAAGCTGCTGCATTTGACGGTAAAGTTTATCAAGGTGCTGAAGTTAGCGTTATCGCGAACCTTCCAAACCAAGAGAAAGCGCTTACTATGCTTGCAAACGTTCTTCAAGCTCCTATTTCGAAATTGGGTCGCCTTATTACTGCGCTCAAAGAGAAAAACGAGTCAGAAGCTGCTTAAGCTTAAATCAATTTACACACCATTCAATACCCATTTGGAGTTACTCTCATGGCTTTAACAAACGAAGAAATCTTAAACGCAGTTGCTGAAAAAACTGTTCTTGAACTTGTTGAACTTATTTCTGCTTTCGAAGAAAAATTCAACGTATCTGCTGCTGCTGTAGCAGTTGCTGCTGCTCCTGGCGCTGCTGGTGCTGCTGCTGAAGAACAATCAGAATTCAACGTTGAGTTGACTTCTTTCGGTGCTAACAAAGTTGCTGTAATTAAAGCAGTTCGTGAAGCTACTGGCCTTGGTCTTAAAGAAGCTAAAGATCTTGTTGAAAGCGCTCCTTCAGTTCTTAAAGAAGGCGTTTCTAAAGAAGAAGGCGAAGAACTTAAGAAAAAACTTGAAGAAGCTGGTGCTACAGTTACACTTAAGTAATCTTAAGGGGAGTCGATTTTTTTATAATCGGCTCCAAAAAATGGCTGGTGGCCCTTGGGTCATCAGCCTTTTTGCGTTACAATAATCGGCTCGATTTTTGTTTGCATGATATAAAAATCATACAAATTAAAAATAATTTATAAAACCAAACGCTTACCAATATTTTTCAGTAAAAAATATTGTTAAGCGTTTTAATACCACTAAAAATTGCAGCATTTGTGAAAGTGGTGGCCATATCGGCCTGCGTAATTCCTTCTAAGTTCGTTCTGCAGGCGGACTTAGTTTACTTTCCGAGGACTCCAGATGGCATACTCATATACCGAAAAGAAACGGATCCGTAAGAATTTTGGTAAATTGCCCAAGGTAATGGATGTTCCGTACTTGCTCGCGATTCAAGTCGACTCGTACCGAACTTTCCTTCAAGACGGCAAAACTCCAAAAAACCGCGAAGATATCGGTCTCCAAGCCGCATTTCGTTCAGTTTTTCCTATTGAAAGTTATTCTGGCAATGCTGCTTTAGAATTTGTTGAGTATAGTCTTGGTAAGCCTGAATTTGATGTGCGCGAATGTATTCTTCGTGGCTCAACTTATGCGGCGCCAATGCGTGTAAAAATTCGTCTGATCATTAAAGATCGCGAAACTAAAACAATCAAAGATGTGCGTGAGCAAGAAGTCTACATGGGTGAAATGCCACTTATGACAGACAACGGTACCTTTGTGATCAATGGTACTGAGCGTGTAATCGTATCTCAATTACACCGTTCACCAGGTGTATTCTTTGATCACGATAAAGGCAAAACTCACTCTAGCGGTAAAGTTCTTTATTCTGCTCGTATCATTCCTTACCGTGGTTCATGGTTAGACTTTGAATTCGATGCAAAAGATCTTGTATATGTTCGTATTGACCGTCGTCGTAAATTACTTGCGACTGTTGTGCTTCGTGCCTTGGGTTATAATAACGAACAAATCCTAGACATGTTCTACGAAAAAGTACCTGTATATCTTGATATGGGTAGCTATCAAATTGACTTGGTTCCAGAACGTCTACGTGGCGAAATGGCACAGTTTGATATCGTGGGTACAGACGGTAAAACAATTGTTGAACAAGGTAAACGTATTAACGCGCGCCATGTTCGTCAAATGGAAGCAGCAGGTCTTGAAAAACTTTCTGTTCCTGATGAATACCTATATGAACGTATCGTTGCTGAAGATGTAACGTTACGTGATGGCGAAGTTGTTGCGGCAAATACCGTACTTAGCCATGAAATTATGGTGAAATTGGCTGAGGGCGGCGTTAAGCAATTCAACGTACTTTATACCAATGACATCGACCGTGGTCCATTCATTGCGGACTCTTTACGTGCAGATACTACAACTGGTCGTGAAGAAGCACTTGTAGAAATCTACAAAGTGATGCGTCCGGGTGAGCCACCAACAAAAGAAGCTGCTGAAAACTTATTCAATAACTTGTTCTTCTCTTCTGAACGTTATGACTTATCACCAGTAGGTCGTATGAAGTTCAACCGTCGTTTGGGTCGTCCTTACGAAGTGGGTACGGATCAGAAGTCTCGTGAAGTTGAAGGTATTCTTTCAAACGAAGACATCACTGATGTATTGAAAACATTAGTTGAAATCCGTAACGGTAAAGGTGAAGTCGACGATATCGATCACTTGGGTAACCGTCGTGTTCGTTCTGTTGGTGAAATGACAGAAAACCAATTCCGTGTTGGTCTAGTTCGTGTTGAACGTGCTGTTAAAGAACGTTTATCTCAAGCTGAAACTGATAACTTGTCTCCGCAAGATTTAATCAATGCGAAACCAGTTGCTGCTGCAATCAAAGAATTCTTTGGTTCAAGCCAGTTGTCTCAGTTCATGGACCAAAACAACCCGTTGTCTGAAATTACACACAAACGTCGTGTATCAGCATTGGGCCCAGGTGGTTTGACTCGTGAGCGTGCGGGCTTCGAAGTACGTGACGTACATCAAACTCACTACGGTCGTGTATGTCCAATTGAGACTCCTGAAGGTCCAAACATTGGTTTGATTAACTCATTGTCTGTATACGCTAAATGTAACAGCTTCGGTTTCTTGGAAACTCCATACCGTAAAGTTGTTGATGGTCGTGTAACGGATGATGTTGAATACCTTTCTGCGATTGAAGAAGTAGGTACTGTGATTGCACAGGCCGATTCTGGTATCGATAAAGACGGTAACTTAACTGAAGAATTCGTATCTGTACGTCACCAAGGTGAATTCGTACGTATTCCACCAGAAAAAGTAACGCATATGGATGTATCTGCTCAGCAGGTGGTATCTGTAGCGGCATCACTTATTCCGTTCCTTGAACACGATGATGCCAACCGTGCATTGATGGGTTCAAACATGCAGCGTCAGGCTGTTCCTACATTACGTGCTGACAAACCGCTTGTTGGTACAGGTATGGAAGCAAACGTAGCGCATGACTCGGGTGTGTGTGTACTTGCGAAACGTGGTGGTCGTATTGAATTCGTTGATGCTTCTCGTGTCGTTATTCGTGTAAACGAAGAAGAGATGGTGGCAGGCGAAGCAGGTGTAGATATCTACAACCTGATCAAATACACACGTTCGAACCAAAATACATGTATCAACCAAAACGTTGTTGTACGTTTAGGTGATAAAGTTGCACGTGGTGACGTTCTTGCTGATGGTCCATCAACAGATGGCGGTGAATTGGCATTGGGTCAAAACATGCGTGTAGCGTTCATGACTTGGAACGGTTACAACTACGAAGACTCGATCTTATTATCAGAGCGTGTACTTCAAGAAGATCGTTTAACGTCTATACACATCCAAGAGCTTTCATGTGTTGCACGTGATACCAAATTGGGTGCTGAAGAAATTACAGCGGATATCCCGAACGTGGGTGAAGCTGCACTTTCTAAATTGGATGAATCAGGTATCGTTTATATCGGTGCTGAAGTAACTGCTGGTGACATTCTTGTAGGTAAAGTAACGCCTAAAGGTGAAACTCAGTTAACTCCGGAAGAAAAATTGCTTCGCGCAATCTTCGGTGAAAAAGCGGCTGACGTAAAAGACTCTTCATTACGTGTATCTTCATCTGTGAAAGGTACTGTAATTGACGTTCAAGTATTTACACGTGACGGTCTTGAAAAAGACGAACGTGCTCAAGCAATTGAGAAAGCACAACTTGATGCTTACCGTAAAGACTTGAAAGAAGAATACAAAATCTTCGAAGAAGCGGCTCGTGAACGTATTGTTCGTCTATTGAAAGGTCAAGAATCTAACGGTGGCGGTACAACTAAACGCGGTGACAAATTAACTGAAGAGTTATTGTCTGGTCTTGAGTTGGTTGATCTTATTGAAATCCAACCAGTTGACGAAGCGATTGCTGAGCGTTTAACTCAAATTCAAGTGTTCTTGAAAGAGAAGAGCCTTGAAATTGACGAAAAATTTGCAGAGAAAAAACGCAAACTTTCTACAGGTGATGAACTAACAACTGGCGTATTGAAAGTTGTTAAAGTTTACTTGGCTGTAAAACGTCGCATCCAACCGGGTGATAAAATGGCGGGTCGTCACGGTAACAAAGGTGTTGTATCAAACATCTTGCCTGTAGAAGACATGCCACACGATGCAAACGGTGTTCCAGTTGATGTTGTACTTAACCCACTGGGTGTACCATCACGTATGAACGTGGGTCAGATTCTTGAAACTCACTTAGGTATGGCAGCTAAAGGTCTTGGCGATCAAATCGACAAGATGATGAAAGAGCAACGTACTGTACTTGAGCTTCGTGATTTCTTAGACAAGATTTACAACAAAGTTGGTGGCGAACAAGAAGATCTTGATAGCTTGACTGATGAAGAAATCTTGGTGCTTTCAGGTAACTTGCGTAAAGGTGTTCCTTTAGCAACACCAGTATTTGATGGTGCTGAAGAATCACAAATTAAAGAATTGTTAGAACTTGGTGGCATTTCACGTACTGGTCAAACAGTATTGTATGATGGTCGTACAGGTGAACGTTTTGACCGTCCAGTAACTGTAGGTTACATGTACATGTTGAAACTGAACCACTTGGTTGACGACAAGATGCATGCGCGTTCTACTGGTTCTTACTCTCTAGTAACTCAACAGCCGCTTGGTGGTAAAGCACAATTCGGTGGTCAGCGTTTCGGTGAGATGGAAGTATGGGCACTCGAAGCTTACGGTGCAGCATACACACTTCAAGAAATGCTTACTGTGAAGTCGGATGACGTTGAAGGTCGTACCCGTATCTATAAGAACATTGTAGATGGTAACCATTACATGGACCCAGGTATGCCTGAATCGTTCAACGTATTGACCAAAGAGATCCGTTCTTTAGGTATCAACATTGAACTGAAAAATGGTGACTAATTAGCTCCATTGAATCTCCCTTGCGAAGCAGTGCTTCTCACCTCTTTAATCAAGAGGAGCAAGGGGGATTTCTCAGTTAAAAAACAATATTTGTGACCCAGTTGTGAAGTGAAAATCTCCACAACACACGGAGAAAAAAATTGAAAGACTTGCTCGATATCATGCGCAAAAAGACGGATTCAGACGGTCATGCTCCTGTAGAGTTTGATCGCATCCGTATTGGTCTTGCGTCACCAGAAATGATTAAGTCGTGGTCTCATGGTGAAGTTAAAAAGCCTGAAACCATTAACTACCGTACGTTCAAACCTGAACGTGATGGTTTATTCTGTGCCAAAATCTTTGGTCCAGTAAAAGATTACGAATGCTTGTGTGGTAAATACAAGCGTATGAAATACAAAGGCGTCATTTGTGAAAAATGTGGCGTTGAAGTAACAACTGCAAAAGTACGTCGTGAGCGTATGGGTCATATTGACCTTGCTTCTCCAGTTGCGCATATTTGGTTCTTAAAATCACTTCCTAGCCGTATCGGTCTGCTTTTAGACATGACTTTACGTGATATCGAACGTGTATTGTATTTCGAATCATACGTTGTAACTGACCCAGGTATGACTCCACTTGAGAAATACCAACTTCTAAACGATGAAGAATACTTCACGGCTTTAGAAGAACATGGTGATGAATTCACTGCGAAAATGGGTGCAGAAGCAGTTCAAGATTTGTTGAAAGACATCGATCTTGAAGCTGAAATTTCACGTCTTCGTGAAGAAATTCCAAATACAACTTCAGAAACGAAGCTTAAAAAAGCCTCTAAACGTCTGAAATTGATGGAAGCGTTCAAAGAGTCGAACAACAAGCCAGAATGGATGGTGATGAATGTACTTCCAGTACTTCCACCTGATCTTCGTCCGTTGGTTCCTCTAGAAGGTGGTCGTTTTGCGACTTCTGACTTGAACGATCTTTACCGTCGTGTAATCAACCGTAACAACCGTTTAAAACGTCTTCTAGACCTTGCAGCACCAGACATTATCGTACGTAACGAAAAACGTATGTTACAAGAGTCTGTAGATGCATTGCTTGATAACGGTCGTCGTGGTCGCGCAATTACCGGTTCGAACAAACGTCCTCTTAAATCTTTGGCAGACATGATCAAAGGTAAACAAGGTCGTTTCCGTCAAAACTTATTGGGTAAACGTGTCGATTACTCTGGTCGTTCGGTAATTACTGTAGGTCCGACTTTACGTCTGCACCAATGTGGTCTTCCGAAAAAAATGGCGCTTGAATTATTCAAACCATTCATTTTCGCGAAACTACAAGCGTCTGGCCAAGCGACAACCATTAAAGCTGCGAAAAAAATGGTTGAGCGTGAAACTCCAGAAGTTTGGGATGTACTTGCTCACGTAATTCGTCAACATCCAGTGATGTTGAACCGTGCGCCTACACTTCACCGTTTGGGTCTTCAAGCATTTGAACCAACCCTGATTGAAGGTAAAGCAATCCGTCTTCATCCGTTAGTTTGTGCGGCATTTAACGCCGACTTCGACGGTGACCAAATGGCGGTACACGTACCATTAACACTTGAAGCTCAGTTAGAAGCTCGTGCGTTAATGATGTCAACAAACAACATTCTTTCTCCTGCGAACGGTGAGCCAATCATCGTACCTTCTCAGGACGTTGTCTTAGGCTTGTACTACATCACTCGTGATGCGATCAATGCCAAAGGTGAAGGCATGGTGTTTGCGGATACTGACGAAGTAAACCGTGCACTTGCAACAGGTCAAGTTGATTTACACGCTCGCGTAAAAGCACGTGTACACCAAACTGTCATTGACGAAAATGGTAACCGTGAACAACAAACCATTGTTGTAGACACAACTCCAGGTCGTTGTTTACTTTGGGAAGTTGTACCTGAAGGTATGGATTTCCAACAAATCAACGTTGAGATGACTAAAAAGAACATCTCTAAATTGATCAACTCTTGCTACCGTAAATTAGGTCTAAAAGATACTGTTATCTTCGCTGACCAATTGATGTACTTGGGCTTCCGTCAAGCGACTCACTCAGGTGTGTCTGTTGGTATGGAAGACATGTTGATTCCGCCACAAAAACAAGCAATTATCGAAAAAGCTGAAGTTGAAGTTCGCGAAATTGAACAACAATTTGAACAAGGTTTCGTAACTGCCGGCGAACGTTATAACAAAGTTGTCGATATTTGGGCGCGTACAAACGACCAAGTAGCGAAAGCGATGATGGACAACTTATCTTTCACTACTGTTAAAAACAAACAGGGTGAAGACGAGAAACAAAAATCATTCAACTCGATCTATATGATGTCTGACTCAGGTGCCCGTGGTTCGGCAGCTCAGATTCGTCAGTTAGCGGGTATGCGTGGTTTGATGGCGAAACCAGATGGTTCGATCATTGAAACACCAATTAAAGCAAACTTCCGTGAAGGTTTGACTGTACTTCAGTACTTCATTTCAACACACGGTGCACGTAAAGGTTTGGCCGATACTGCATTGAAAACTGCGAACTCAGGTTACTTGACTCGTCGTTTGGTTGACGTTGCACAAGACTTGGTAATTACTGAGCCAGATTGTGGTACTTTCGACGGTCTTGTAATGACTCCGTTCATTCAAGGTGGCGATGTCATCGAGAACTTAGGTACTCGAGTATTGGGTCGCGTACTTGCTGAAGATGCGAAGAAACCAGGTTCGGATGATGTGATTCTTCCACGTAATACTTTAATCGACGAAAAACTTGCAAACTACTTAGAAGAGCAAGGTGTCGATGAAGTGAAAGTACGTTCAGTTGTAAACTGTGAATCTACTTTCGGTGTATGTGCGAAATGTTACGGTCGTGACCTTGCTCGCGGTCACTTGGTGAATCCAGGTGAATCTGTGGGTGTAATGGCTGCTCAATCAATTGGTGAGCCAGGTACACAGTTAACAATGCGTACGTTCCACGTAGGTGGTGCTGCGAGCCGAACTTCTGCTGCTAACAGCGTACAAGTTCGTAACAAAGGTACAGTACGTTTCCACAATGTGAAAACAGTACAACACGCTAAAGGTCACTTGGTATCAACTTCACGTTCAGGTGAAATCGGTATCGCAGATGACATCGGTCGTGAACGCGAACGTTACAAAATTCCATACGGTGCTTCAATCATCATTAAAGATGGCGAAGCTGTGGAAGCTGGCGGTATCGTAGCGACTTGGGATCCGCATACACATCCACTTGTTACCGAAGTTGCAGGTAAAGTGCGTTTCAGCCAAATCGCTGATGGCGTAACTGTGACATCGAAAACTGATGATGCAACAGGTATGACTACAATCGAAATCTTACCAGTGACTTCACGTCCTGCGTCAGGTAAAGATATGCGTCCAGCGGTTGTATTGGATACAACTGATGGTGGCGAACAGTTCTACTTCTTGCCACAAAATACGATTCTGACTGTTCGTGATGGCGAAACAATTGGTGTCGGTGACGTAATTGGTCGTGTACCACAAGAATCTTCACGTACTCGTGATATTACCGGTGGTCTTCCACGCGTAGCTGACTTGTTCGAAGCACGTAAACCGAAAGAACACGCGATCCTTGCTGAAATTTCAGGTATCGTAAGCTTCGGTAAAGAGACCAAAGGTAAGAACCGTCTTGTGATTACTCCGGATGATGGCTCTGAGATTTACGAAGAGCTAATTCCGAAATGGCGTACGATTAACGTGTTCGAAGGCGAGCATGTGAACCGTGGTGAAACCATTTCTGATGGTCCGCAAAACCCACACGACATCTTACGTTTGAAAGGCGAAGTTGCACTGACAAACTACATCGTGAACGAAGTTCAGGACGTATACCGTCTGCAAGGTGTAAAAATCAACGACAAGCATATTGAAGTGATCGTACGTCAAATGCTTCGTAAAGTTGAAATCACTGACGGTGGTGATACAAGCTTCATCAAAGGCGAGCAAGTGGAATACATCCGCGTTGTTCAAGAAAACCAAGCTGTGGCAGCTCAGAACAAGTTTCCAGCGAAGTTTGAACGTCAATTGATGGGTATTACCAAAGCGTCGCTTTCTACTGACTCGTTCATTTCTGCTGCATCGTTCCAGGAAACAACTCGTGTGTTAACTGAAGCTGCTGTAACAGGTAAAGAAGATGAATTACGTGGTCTGAAAGAAAACGTAGTTGTAGGTCGTCTGATCCCAGCGGGTACAGGTTTGGCTTACCACTTAGAACGTCGTCGTCAGGAGTCTGAAGCTGCAGAGCTTGAGCTTCACAATGATTTCTCTGATGTAGATCAAGCATTAAGCCAAGCATTTAGCGATGAATTTAACGGTCTTTAATTAGCCCTTAAATTATTCAAAAAAGCCACCTTTGGGTGGCTTTTTTTATGCGGATGAATTGAAAATTAAAGCTTTCCTAATGTTGATTTATTTCCTATAGTAAAAATAGAACATAACAAATCTCTTGATTTTTAAACTTAAACATAACGGGGTCTTTTGATGAAATTCGCACAGCAATTATTCGCAGTTTCTGCATTATTCAGCTCATTGACAGCGATTGCTGCACCTATGCCCAATTCGATTGTGGTAGAAGATAAAGCTGTAGTTCCAGTACTAAAAACAGAAGTGATTCGCCGTGTTGCAGGTCAAGAACCTGTACGCCAAGTAACTGCAACAGTGTTAGAAATGACCAATAAAGGTCAGGATATCGTGGCACGTGAAATTGAACTTTCAGATCACCAAAGTGATTTTTCTGAAAAGAAATTATCGATTCCAGTAGTACAACGTGGTGGTGTCATCATCCCGACTTCTAAAATTGAAACCAAGACTACGGTGAAGCAGGACGGTCAGATTATTCGTCAAAACACCAATATTGATGCAGAGGGTGTAGAGTTTAAGAAAGGGCAGGAACCGATTAAACGCACGCTAAAACTAGATCAGGCAACAGATCCAGAAAGCAAAGCCAAACTCTCTCATGCTGTGCTGACTGAAAATGGTGAAACCACAAAAGATTTGATGATTTTGGATGAAAACCCTGAGTAATTCGTAAGCGATTAGGCGTGGTTTTTACAAAATGCAGCATTTATGCTCCAAGCCGTAACAAGCTATGTTTAATTGTTTCATACAATGGTTTTAGAATCATAGGTATTGAAGAAGACAAGGAACATCACAATGAAAAAAGTAATGAGCGTATGTGCAGTCGCGATGATGTCGACCCTAATGCTTGCTGGTTGTGAAAGCATGTCGCCCAATGAACAACGTATTGGTGCTGCAGCTTTAGGTGGTGCCATAGGTGGTGGTGTGGGTAATAATGTCGGTGGTGGTGTAGGTGCAGCCGTTGGTGGTGGTGCTGGTGCAGCTGTCGGTAGTAAAACTCAAAACGGTTCAAACCGAAATGCTACATATAGTGGTGTAGGTGGTGCGATTGGTTCTGCAGTCGGCAAAAGTATCTTTGGTGGTAACACCGGTGCTGCGATTGGTGGTGCAATCGGTGGTGGCGCAGGTGCTGCAATTGAGCAAAATCGCTAATCCAATCCGCTAAAATTGAATGAAAAGGCGCTTAAAGATAAGCGCCTTTTTTATTTGCGTGGACGGGGTTGTTTGCGACGAATGTATAGCGTTTTTTGAATTTCAGCGATACGTAAGCCTGCTTCATCAAAAATATTTAAGCTATAGTTCCGTAAAACAGGTGCGTGGTTATCTGCTAAGTTTTTAATATGATTGATTTCATTTGGGGCGAGCTGGATGTCAGCGTATACCGTTCCACGCCCGGGAGATAAAAATTGGATATTTGCCGCTTTGTCCCACACGATATAACGTGAGCCAAGGTGATGCATCAAAATCAACATATAAAATGGGTCAACCATTGAATAAAGACTACCGCCAAAATGTACACCGACGATATTTTGATTTTTACGAGTTAATGGCATTTTGACGCGAATGTGATAATTGGCGAGATCAATTTTATCAATCGAAATGCCAGCACCTTTATAAGGGGCATAATGATTGAGTAAGAATTTAGAGACAATAGGCATTGTCATTATTTTCTGGATTATGCTCATACTGGGTCAATTTTTTTTTATGCTGAACTTTGCATACTAAATGAGTTTCCAAACTGTGGCATTGATCACATTGCCCATGTTCACAAATAAAACGTCAATTCGATGGAATCGATAAAAGGACAAGAAGAATGCAACCACTAAATACGCAATGGGTGAATACCACAGATCAACAACGGCTCTATGTGAAGACATGGGGTGATGAAACAAAGCCAGCATTGGTTTTGGTTCATGGTTATCCTGATAATCAGGAAGTATGGGAACCGGTTATTGAACATCTTATTGCTGAATTTTATATCGTCACCTATGACGTGCGAGGTGCAGGGCAGTCCTCTGTGCCCCGTAAAATACGAGATTACCGTTTAGAACAACTTTCACTTGATTTGGATAGTGTGACGCAAGCGGTATTAGGCGAGCGTAGTTTTCACCTAGCTGCGCATGACTGGGGTTCAATCCAATCTTGGGAGTCGGTCACAGAAGCAAAGTTTAGATCGCGAATTTTGTCTTATTCAACCATATCTGGGCCATGCTTAGACCATGCTGCATTTTTATTAAGAGATAACTTTAAACATCAGCAAAAAAAATTACTCAAATTGTTGAGCAAGTCATGGTATATCGGAGTATTCCAATTACCATTTCTTGCACCTGCCGCTTGGCATTTTTTGAATGCAGAGCGATGGGGGAAAATTGTTAATGATTTAGAACGAACTCAACAATTGCCGTTAAATCATAATATTCAACATGACGGTAAATATGGTATCGCGCTTTACCGTGCTAATTTTACTCCTCGTTTAACGCAGCCAAGACAACGTCATGCTATATGTCCTGTGCAAGCCATCGTATTAAAATATGATACTTTTGTCAGTCCAGATTACATTAAAGAATTAACTAATTGGGTTGAAGATTTATCGGTGGTTGAAGTCAATGCCAATCATTGGGCTGTGCTAAGCCAACCCGAAAAAATTGCAGGTTACATCGCTCAATTTGCGCAATCACAGCAGCTTTAAGTAAATCTTTCAACAGTGTCAGTTTCATCGATAGGGGGCTAAATAGCGAGCAAATTCTGATAAAATACGGTTTTTTGTCAGACTCCCTTTTTTCTTATGTTTGCTATTCTTGCCGCAATTACAGTCATGTTTGGACTGTCGCTGGCACGCGTGCCTGTTGTATTTGCACTGATCATTGGTGCAGTAACAGGTGGCTTGTTAGCTGGCCTTGGTATTCATGGCACCATCGAAGCGTTTAATAGTGGCTTAGGCAACGGTGCTCAAATCGCACTTGCTTATGGCGTGTTGGGGGCATTTGCTTTGGCACTTGCGCGTTCAGGTTTGCCAGATTTACTGGCTTATCAACTCATTACTAAACTCAAAGGTAACAGTAATGTGAAAGCCCAGAATCGCGTGAAATACGTAATTTTCGCTACTATCGCTTTAGCCGCCGTATGTTCACAAAACGTGATTCCAGTGCACATTGCGTTTATTCCAGTATTAATTCCACCATTACTCAGCGTATTTAATCATTTAAAACTTGACCGTCGTTTGATTGCTTGTGTTCTGACTTTTGGTCTTGTGGCGACTTATATGCTGGTACCTTTTGGTTTTGGTGCTATTTTCCTTAATGATATTTTAGGTCAAAACATCAATACCTTTGGTAAGCCATACGGTTTCAACATCAGCTATGATCAAATTCCAACTGCTATGGCAATTCCAGTATTTGGGATGTTTGTTGGCTTATTAATTGCTGTTTTTTATAGCTACCGTAAACCACGAGAGTATGCTGACGTTCAGGTTAAGGAATCACAGCACACCATCTCCTCTGATGTAAAAGCAGATGAAAATGGTAAACCACAAGTCGCTAAATTTACTTTGATTATGGCTGCGGTTGCAGTGGTTGCTACGCTTTCTGTTCAAGTCATATCTGAGTCGATGATTTTGGCGGGTCTCGTTGGTGTTGCGATCTTAAGCTGTGCAGGTATCTTTAAGTGGAAAGAAGCCGACGATGTCATTATCAGTGGTATGCGCATGATGGCACTTGTGGGTTTCATTATGATTTCTGCGCAAGGCTTTGCATCTGTGATTGAGGCTACGAATCAAGTACCAACACTGGTACAAGCTTCAGTTGAATGGATTGGAAACAGCCAAGGTTTAGCGGCATTTTGGATGTTATTAATTGGGTTATTAGTTACCTTAGGTATTGGTTCTTCATTCTCAACAATCCCAATTTTGGCCATTATTTATGTACCACTTTGTATTCAATTTGGTTTTAGCCCAGCGGCAACGATTGCCATTATTGGTACAGCAGCAGCTTTAGGAGATGCAGGTTCTCCGGCATCAGACTCAACTTTAGGCCCAACATCAGGCCTTAATATGGATGGTCAGCATGACCACATGAAAGACAGTGTGGTCCCGACCTTCATTCACTACAATATTCCATTAATGATCTTTGGTTGGATTGCCGCAATGGTACTCTAAAAAATTTTCAAAGATAAATAAAAAGGCGATTATATAAT
The DNA here is from genome assembly GCF_013418345.1 of Acinetobacter sp. YH12144. Classification (NCBI taxonomy): domain Bacteria; kingdom Pseudomonadati; phylum Pseudomonadota; class Gammaproteobacteria; order Moraxellales; family Moraxellaceae; genus Acinetobacter; species Acinetobacter sp. YH12144. Next base: position 17,435 of record NZ_VPCD01000002.1, read on the forward strand.
CGCCTTTTTTGTTATTTAATCCTGAGGATTTTGGTTGGATTAAAATAATTCATTTTATTAATTCTGATTAAAAAGGTTGGTATATTATGAATAATAAATTAATTATAACGGTGAAAATATAAAACCAAGCATTGCACTATGATTAAAATAAATATATATAATTAATAATGACTTATATAATAATGTAAAAATTTATAAAATAATAATGTTGCATAATTTTAATACTAATGTTTAATATTAATTATTCATTCTAGAAGGTTGCTTTAAAATGTTAAAACAAGCTGCTCTTATTGCATTATTGGGTATGTCTGCTTCAGCGATGGCTGGTCAATGGCAGGTTAAAGTTGGTGCTTCTGTAATTGCTCCAACTGCAGATACTGATATTGCTAATGGTGCTTTAAATGTAAAAGCAGATCATGAGTTTGCATTTACACCGTCTGTAGAATATTTCTTTAATGACAACATTTCAGCTGAATTACTATTAGCTACACCAATTAGTCATGATGTGGATGTAACAGCTGCGGGTTCAAAAGTTGCTGGTGTTAAATTGAAACATCTTCCACCAACAATTACTGCGAAATATAACTTTAAAAATTCAACTGGCTTTACACCTTACATTGGTGTGGGTGGTACAGCATTTGTTGCTTGGGATGAAGATGGTTCAGGTGTGCTAGAAGGCACAAAGGTTAAAGTGAAAGAGTCTTATGGTTTTGCAGGTCAAGTCGGTTTTAACTACCAGCCAGCTGATGCAAAAAACTGGGGCGTATTCTTTGATGCACGTTATGCTCAAATCCAGCCTGAAGTTCAAACAGTTGTCGAAACTTTTGATTTAGATATCGATCCTATGGTGTATACAATTGGTTATAGCTACAAATTCTAAGCTGTAGCTGATCTTAAAACCCTGCCTAATGGCAGGGTTTTTTATGCAGCATACTCCATTCATCAGTTGATCGAATTGAACAAATAGGCAATAGAAAATTTAGGTAGAAGTGTTAGAGTCGAGATAAATCAGCAAGTTGGATGAAGAGAAAAGACGATGAAAAAAATTATTCAGGGTATGCTGGTCTTGGGCAGTGCTTATTTTATTTCGACAAGTTATGCCGCAAGTTTTGATTGTAAAAAGGCGAAAACCATTACCGAACATGCGGTTTGTGATAACCGTAGTATTAATGATGCCGATGTCAAAATGGCAACAACCTATACGATTATTCGTCATTTGGTTCCCATGGGGACACGTGGTGCAATTCAAGATCAACAAATAAAATGGCTACAACTACGCGATCAGTGCCGTGACAATGTCAGTTGTTTAAGTGATGTATATAAAATGCGGCAGCAAAAACTGGATCTCTACATGGACCGCGTTTATAAACAAGGACCTTTTTAAACCTTAAAATTTAGTGCGACAGAATAAAAATTTTCCATTCACACTATTGAAAAATAGTGAAGTCCCTCCATTCATATAGGCAATTGATAATTTTACTCAGTATGAACGGAGAGACTGATGAGCGAACAACAATCTCAAAAACACAGCTTCCAAGCGGAAGTGGCTCAGTTACTGCATTTAGTAACACATTCTTTATATTCAAATCCTGAAATTTTCCTTCGTGAGTTGGTATCAAACGCATCTGATGCCTGCGATAAATTACGTTTTGAAGGCATTAACCATCCTGAATATTATGAAAATGATCCAGATTTACATGTGCGTATTCATTTAAATAAAGAGCAGAAGACAATTACCATTTCGGATAATGGTATTGGTATGACACAACAAGAAGCGATTGATCATTTGGGTACGATTGCTAAGTCTGGCACTAAAGATTTTATGTCGAAGCTTACGGGTGATCAAAAGTCAGATGCACAATTGATTGGTCAATTTGGTGTGGGCTTCTATTCAGGTTTTATTGTTGCTGAAAAAATTACAGTGGAATCACGTCGTGCTGGGGTAAATGCCGCTGAAGGGGTACGTTGGGTTAGTAATGGTACAGGTGAGTTTGATGTAGAGCCAATTGATAAGGCTTCACGTGGAACCGACATCATTTTGCATTTACGCGAGGATGCTTTAGATTATTTAGATCGTTACAAAGTTAAGCAGATTATTAATAAATACTCTGATCATATTAGTTTGCCAATTGAGATGCAGAAAGAAGTTTGGCAACAAGAGGAAGCTGCCGAAGGCGAAGAAGCAAAACCTGGTCAATATGTACTGACGGATGAATGGGAAGCGATTAACTCAGCAAGTGCATTATGGACGCGTAATAAAAATGAGATCAGTGAAGAACAATATACTGAGTTTTATAAAAACCTGAGCCATGATTTTGAAGCTCCGCTTGCGTGGACACACAACCGTGTAGAGGGAAGTACGGAATATACACAGTTACTTTATATTCCATCTCGCGCACCAAGCAATATTTTCACACGTGAAGCTAAAGCAGGAATTAAGCTGTATGTGAAACGTGTATTTATCATGGATGATGCGGATAATTTGATTCCTAATTATTTACGTTTTGTTCAAGGTGTGGTGGATAGCGCAGACTTACCACTTAATGTAAGCCGTGAATTATTACAAGAAAGTCGCGACGTTAAAACGATTCGTGAAGGTAACGCCCGCCGTATTTTAACGGTGCTAGATGGTTTGGCGAAATCTGAAGATGTTGCTGATCAAGAGAAGTTTGCAAAATTCTACGCTGAGTTTGGTTCAGTCTTAAAAGAAGGCTTAGGCGAAGACATAGCGAATCGTGAGCGTATTCTAAAATTATTACGCTTTGCTTCGTCAAATAATGATGAAGTGAAAACATCATTTGCAGACTATAAAGCCAATATGAAAGAAGGCCAAAAGGCAATTTACTATGTGACTGCTGATAGTTTAAATGCTGCGAAAAACTCACCACAACTTGAATTGTTCAAGAAAAAAGGTATCGAAGTGCTGCTCATGACTGAACGAGTGGATGAGTGGGCGATGGAATTTGTTTTTGAGTTTGATGGAACACCATTACAGAATGTATCGAAAGGTGCAGTTGATTTGGGTGATCTACAAGATGCTGAAGAGAAGAAAGCACTTGAGGAAGCTGCTGAGCAGTTTAAACCTGTTGTTGAAAAACTGTCGGATGCGTTAAAAGATAAGACCTCTGAAGTGCGTGTAACAACACGTTTAGTGGACTCTCCTGCGTGTTTGGTGGTGGCTGAGGGTGAGTTATCACCGCAACTGGTCCGTATGCTAAAACAAGCAGGACAAGCGGTTCCCGAGTCAAAACCAGTCTTGGAAATCAATCCATCCCATCCGTTGGTACAAAAATTAGAAAGTTCGGCGCAGTTTGATGACTTGGCGAATGTTATTTTTGATCAGGCGTTGATTGCTGAAGGTGGTTTACCCGAAGATCCTGCCCAATATATCAAACGGATTAACAGCTTATTGCTGAAGTAACGGTAGATATGAAATGAACCTCCTTCGGGAGGTTTTTTATTTGGTTTTTCGATAGAGCACATGAATAAAAACGTCCATGTTTTAATCTTTAAAATAAATTAAAAATAAATAATTAATCTATAATAACGATCATTAAGTATTGGGAATCTTAAGATGAAAATTTTAGTGATCGCTGTAATGGGCTCGCTGCTGTCTATGGGCCTCATGCAATCTGCTCAGGCAGACAGCTCTAAGCAAAAAATGGTGCGTAATGACCGTGTGCAGGTTTCAAAACAAATCGCACAATATGATATCAATCCTTTTGTAGATAGTCGCCGTGTGATGCGAAATGATCGTATTCAGTATAGTTTTCCTAAAGTGAAAAAAGTCGCTGAAAAACAGCCGAGTATTGTACGTAATGATCGTGTGCGTGTGATTAAGAAAAATTGAACCTGAGTAATTAAAAAAAGCCCATCCTGTTGAGATGGGCTTTTTATTCGCTGTGAAATAGAGGGTATTAGAACAAGGCTTCAAGGCGCACTAAAGCGCCCACAAAATGGCTTTTATCGTCACGATGGTTGTTGAGGTAGTTGAGATCACCTTGGATATAAAACCATTCGCGCAGAAAGGGCTGTCGCCATGATACATAGGGTCCCCAACTGTTTAAACGCAGTTGATCGTTATTGTAAAAACCACCTGTATACAGTCCGTAGTTGAATCGGTTACCTTTAAAAAATTGGTGTTGGCGGTAACTGAAGTTATCCCATTTCAGATCATCATCCTGTGCATCTGCATAGGTCAGGTTGAATTGGTTTGAGATAAAGGGTTGGCCTGGACGGGCATGGGTTAATTCTAAATTGGTTCTCAGATAATTTTCACTGTCGATGCCATAGCGATAAATTTGTTCGGCTAAAAAGCTAAAGTCGTTGTCGAGTTGCCATTTTTTAGCTGCTTTTAAGCGGACATATAGGTCATCTCCAGATCGTAAGCCGAGATCGACATCGGTTTCAAATGGAAGCCGATCTGAAATTTCAGACCAACGTAACGCGAGCGAACTGTTGTCATCCCGCGCTTGCTTATTGTCATAATGTTTATCGTTTCGTCCATCCGGATTTTCATTGGTAATCGCGGCATTATTTTCAAGCTCATTATCCAAAGAGTCATCACCAAACACGACGCTTAACTTTTTCTCCAAGGTCGGAAGCTTAATTTTACCGCGAATACGTGGCTTAATTTCGTATTCATCGTGCTTATTCCAACTGTTGTCTAAAATCACCCTAAGGGTAGCATTGGCTGGTTTATCAGGCTCACTTTGCCCAAACCAGTTATCCATGCGAACGGCCGTTCGATCTGCCCAATTTCGGACTTTCTTCTGTTGTCGATCGGTCCAGCTATTATTTTCCGTTTGTTCTGTTGTCGGAACAATGGGGTGATCTGATTGTTCAGGTAAGAAGGTCGGTGTTGCATCAATCCAACGAGGAATTTGATCTAAAAAATCATAGGTCTTTGGCATGATATACGGTGAACTTTGCTCGGTTGCAGGCACATCCTGCGAATGTTGCCCCTCAGTTTCATTGGCCCAAGCAACTTGATACATCAAGCTCATTGATGCGGAAAAAAGCAAAGTCCGAATAAAGTACTGTTGTTTTTTATGCATATGTTTTGGCTCTATTTAATTATCATCTGAGTATCCTGCATCTGTAGTTTTGTTATTTTTGTCGGATAAATGCAAGCCAAACTACAAAATAAATGCAATTAATCTTCGGTCGTTTGCTTAAGTGCTTGATAAAGCGAAATCACATCAATGGGTTGAGGCAATTGTTGGATCACATTTTGGATGCTTTGCCAATTTAAACCTTGCTGTCGATGGAGGATCAAATAGGGAAGGGCTTGTTCGGTACGCAAGAGTGCCATGCGTTTTTGACCGTGGATTAAACGTATTTTTTGACGTTCTTGTAATAATAACAGCGGGGTATGTAGCGTCGGTTCAGGTTCATCAAAATGAATGAATTTTTGCGTATTAACTAACTGTGCCGGGATAAATGGATAATAGTCGTTTTGCGACCAAATTATTTCAGCCTGCTGAGACTGTTGATAGAGCTGATCAGGTGCAGCACAGAGTTGCTCTAGATTGTCCCATGTCATGACTTTAATCGCGGCAAGTTCATGTTGATGTTGTTGGCAAAACAGCTGAGAGAGTCGAATGGCTTCCATTTGCGTTTGAGCACCAAACAACAAGAGATATTTGATGAAGCGACCTTCGGTATTGATTTGCTCTGCTAAATACAGTGGCTGGTTTTTCCAATCTGTACCATCTGTCGTATGCAATAGAACATCAAGTTGCGTTGTGAGTTCAGGCTGATCTATAAACTGCAATTCATACAAGGCCAATTGCGCATCGATGTTTTGCAGCGTTTGAACGCGAGCGGCATATTGAGCGATTTGAACCTGTTCAGGAAGTTCAACGCCTGCCATTGTCGAGTTGAGATGTTCCTCCGATGGCGCATGTGTTGGCTGCTCAATTAGAACAAGAGGAACGGTATCAGGTGCAGAAAGCTCCGGTTTATTTGTATTTGAGTTATCAAGCAACGTATCCGCTTCATTGATTTGCTTATCGCAATGATCTAGATCGACAGAACCGTCTTTATTTATCGCTTCAATTGGCAGTAGGTCGTCCACACTTGCGGCAACACAGCTTGGCGCTGTGATGATTTCATCCTTTAGGCGTAAGGTATGTAGACTTAGATCGGTATCACTGATTAAACATTTATATAGCTGTTGTTGTTCAATTAACCAATCATAGCATTCGTTAAAATTGCCCCATTCACTGAGTAAAGCCGTGCGCTGTTTGGCTGGAATCATCCACACTTGCCAACCTAATTCATGGTCATGCAGCAAGGCCCAACCCATCTCTGGATATTGATATAAAGCATTTTCAAGTGCAGCATCATGGTTAAAATAGCCACGAAATAACAATGAATATGGCGTTTGTTTGGAAAATTCAGTGGCAGCCATTTGTGGCTTAGTTAATGCACGATAACTTAATATTTGCTTTTGAAAAATTGGTTCATCGCATAAGGCAAAAATTTCATGAATCCGACGTTTAGAAAGCGCAGTTTCATAAAAACTCAAAGCACGGTGTTCAAGTTGATGGGTCAGTACATGGATTTCTTTTATTAATTGTACTTTCTCTTGTAAATTCATTTGTCCGCTTCCTAAAGGACTTTTTGTGCTTTTTCTAAATATTTAGCCAATACAATATTGGTTGCAAGTTCTACTAATTTATATTCAGCCGAATTCGGGTTTCGATATGTATTGGCCAATTCAATCAGGCGTTCAATATCTATGACCTGCGGTGAAATTTTTCCTTGTATCAGTGCCTGAAGTTCTTGCATAGGACAATGTAAATTTAAAAATAATGAAGTCGATTAGTTCATTTGATTATAGAGATTTCATTAAAAAAAACATGGAAATAAATGTCAGCTTCTACAAATTAAGCGTTAAATATGACAATTAATGCGCATTTTGTTTAAAAATAATACCAAATCATTAGCTTAAAGATAGGTTTTGCAAAAGATATAGCGGTATGGTTTGATCAATTTTTTTGAAGTCATCATCAGCGATTAAGCGCTGCTAGACGTTGATTTTTAATGTTGAGTAAAGAATAAAGCCCAAAGAAAAGGCACAAAAAATAAAAAACCGATGGTGGAAGCCATCGGTTTTTTATGGAAAAATCAGCTAAAAATTAAGCTTTTTTTTCTGTGTTTGTTACAACTTCGGTTGTATCAGCAGCGGGTGCTTTGTTATCTGCATTGGCAGTTTCAGCAGTCACAGCTTTTTTTACTGGAAAATCTGGTACATAAACGATTTGTGCAGAAACAGTTGCAGAAAGCGCCATCACAGCAACAGCCATAGCATATTTGATTGCGTTCATTTGTGTATTCCTATCAATCATTAGTGACTCAAAAATTGAGTCAGGGAGAAAATTAATCACTTGAATTTATGTGAAAATAATATCAAAAAATAATCAATTAAAAATGATCGATTCGGCAACGCAAGATAAACGGTATGAATTAATATTTATATAAAACAGTCTATTAGAGTTATTGCTCTAGAGCTTTTGGTGGCTGAGTGACAGCGTTGTATCACTCAGATAAAGATGAAAAATCTATGAATGTTTGGCACATTTCTTTTCATAGACTTTGCCTGCGATACCACCAATAATGGCACCGCTGATCGTACCAAAAACGGGCAAAATACTGCCTGCAACAGCACCGATCGCAGCACCTTTGACGGTCGGAGAAAAGCGAGAGAGAAAGCTATTCTTCCCTGTTTGCGACTCGTTGGCGGTTGCTTGAGGGGGTGTATTGGTAGATAGATCGGTTTCAGCAGAAGTTACTTGAGGTTCAATTGTCATGACATTACTCCCGAGCATGATCATTAGAAGAATGAAGCTTTTAGCCTAATCGGAAGCGACCACTGCTTAAACAGAAAGCATGTAATAAATGATGGTCAGTTTGTAATCCCGCGAAGTGGAATTCACTCCTGTGTAAGACATGTAATATTTTGCTGTTTTGATGTTTAAAAAATAACCAAAATAAGCGACTTAATCATATGATGAAGTTTCAAAATCATAACAATGAGGATAAATACAATGTCAGTTGCTAAAGTCGTTGAAGTAAATGCAAGTAGCACAAAAAGTTTTGAAGATGCAATTCAAACGGGAATTAATAAAGTCACTGAAACCGTGAAAAACGTTCAGGGTGCATGGATTAATGAACAGAAAGTCGTGGTGAAAGACAATAAAATTGCGGAATATCGAGTGAACTTAAAAATCAGCTTCTTGGTTGAATAAGTTTTAATTTTATTGATGTTAAAAACTGATCAAAAAAAATCCCCGAAGTTCGGGGATTTTTGTTTGAACACGCTGAATTATTTTTCAGGCGTTTCACAGCTTTCATCATTACACACAGGTGTAGGAGCAAGCTCAGGAAGTTCCGCAGCTTTGTCCATCACTTTTTTAAATACATCTTTCGGTTGAGCGCCTGCTAAAGCAATGCGTTGCTCAAATACAAAGAACGGTACACCCGTAACTTTAAGTTGATCGCGTGCTACTTCTTCATCGTATTTGACGAAATCGGCAAATTCATCTGAGTCTAATAAATCATCGACTTCAACAGGGTTTAGACCAATACGAGATGCAACGTCTTCTAAGGTTTCACGTTCACCAATGGCCAAGCCTTGCGTCATATAGCTATAGAAGAAAGCTTCTTTGGCTTCACTACCGAGACCTTTGCTTTGTGCAAGGTGAATCAAGCGGTGCGCGTTGAAAGTATTGCCTGAATTGGCTTTTTGCCAGTTAAATTCAATACCTTCAGCTTTCGCCATTTCGGCGATATTGCGCTGCATTTCCTCTACTTCTTCAATACTGCGACCATATTTTTGAGCCAGACGTTCAGTATTGGAAATTTCTAGACGAGCGGGCGCATCTGCATCAAGTTGATAGCTATGCCAAAACACTTCAAGTTCTACACCCGATTCTTCGGCAGCAGCTTCAAGGCGTTTTTTCGCAATATAACAAAATGGGCAAACCACGTCTGACCAGATATCTACACGCATGGGAAATCTCTTTTCTATGTTCTGGGAAAATGATGGGGGCAAATCCTAAAATTTAAAGCCAAGCAATGCAATCCATTTTTTTCGATGGCGCAATGTCGAGTTTTTTTGATGTTGTTTCAAGGCTTGACCGAAGAATTGTCGGGCCACTAATCCGTGATTAAACGTTTACCCAAACAAATCACTTCAACCTCTTCATAGCCCAATTGTTCATAAAAATTTTGTACGTCAATGTTGTCTTGGCGAATCAGTAATTGAAGTTTGGGGCAACCTAAAGCAATTAAGCGTTTTTCTAATTGCTGAATGAGGGCGGTAGCGACGCCATTTCGCTGAAAATGTGGATGTACGGCAAGATAATTGACCCAGCCTCGGTGTCCATCATAGCCACCCATGACAGTTGCGATCAATTGATCATCTTTGACAGCCAATAAAAATAATTGATCACGTTGAGCCAATTTTCGAAATATATCAATTTCAGGGTTATTCCATGGACGGGTCAGATCACACAGTTCCCAAAGTGCAATCACTTCATCTAAATCAGATTCGAGATAGGGGCGGATAATAAACATAATTTTTGTTTTAGCATGTATTTTGACCAATTTAGATTAGTCGAGTTTTGCAGACTTGATAAGTCATATTGAAAAATAAAAGCCATAAAAAAACGCTCCGAAGAGCGTTTTTCATTTCACTGTCAATTAAGCAGTTTTCACTTCAGGTTGAGCAGCTAACATGTGGCCGTTCTCTTCGAAGTTGATGTGCCAAGACAATGCTTCACGTAGAAGGTGAGGTGTTTGACCACCTTTCGCACATGCACGGTCGAAGTAATCATTTAGCGCATCACGGTACATAGGGTGAGCACAGTTGTCGATTACTGCACGAGCACGTTCACGTGGAGCAAGACCACGTAAGTCAGCAAGACCTTGTTCAGTAACTAAGATGTCAACGTCGTGTTCAGCATGGTCAATGTGAGAAGCAAATGGAACAACAGAAGAAATGTCGCCGCCTTTTGCAATTGATTTAGTCACGAAGATCGCCAAGTGTGCATTACGTGCGAAGTCACCTGAACCACCGATACCGTTCATCATTTTTGTACCGCAAACGTGAGTTGAGTTCACGTTACCGTAGATATCAAACTCAAGCGCAGTGTTGATACCGATGATACCTAAACGACGTACAAGTTCTGGATGGTTCGAAATTTCTTGTGGACGTAATACAAGTTTGTCTTTGTATTGTTCAAGGTTATTAAATACTTTTTCGCCATATTTAGCAGAAAGCGTAATAGAAGAACCTGAAGCAAATTTCATTTTGCCTGCGTCGATCAATTCAAATGTACAGTCTTGAAGTACTTCAGAGTACATGATCAAGTCTTCAAAGTTTGAATCTTTAAGACCAGTCAATACTGCGTTTGCAATTGAACCGATACCTGCTTGTAATGGACCAAGGTTTTTCGGTAAACGACCTTCTTCTACTTCTTTTTCAAAGAAAGCGATCAGGTGGTTTGCAATACCTTGAGTTTCATCATCAGGTGCAGTCACTGTAGATGGAGAGTCATGCAATTCGTTGTTAAATACGATACCTACGATTTTTGAAGGATCGATGTTGATTGCATGTGTACCAATACGTTCGTCAACTTGAGTCAATGGAATCGCTTGACGTGTTGGACGATACGTTGGGATATAAATATCGTGTAAGCCTTCGAATGCTGGGCTTAAGTTGGTGTTGATTTCAACAATCACTTTTTCAGCAAAAATTGCGAAGCTTGCAGAGTTACCTACAGAAGTTGTAGGGATGATGCCACCATCTTCAGTGATCGCAACAGCTTCAATAATTGCCACATCAGGCTTTTTAAGCTGAAGGTTACGCATTTGTTCAACTGTTTCAGACAAATGCTGATCGATGAACATCACTTCGCCTTTGTTGATGGCTTTACGTAATGTATTGTCTACTTGGAACGGTAAACGACGAGCAAGAACACCTGCTTCAGTCAATTTTTTGTCCAAATCGTTACCCAAGCTCGCGCCAGTAATTAGGGTAATTTTAAGAGGATTAGCATGAGCCTGTTGAACCAACGCTAAAGGTACAGCTTTCGCTTCACCTGCGCGTGTGAAACCACTCATACCTACCGTCATACCATCCTGAATGAATTCAGCAGCTTTTTCTGCGCTGATAACTTTGTCGTGAAGGGCAGCTAAACGGATGCGATCTAAAGACATCATATACTCTCGTGAAATTCTCAAAACTGATACGGATTGTACCGATCAAAAAAGCCATTTTGCATACCTGTTAGGCTAAGGTCTAATTTTTTGAAAAAATGTGGGTATAAGATTTTATTATGTTTTTTAAACTACTGAATAATAAAGTTAAAAATATCAATGGTTAAAGCTTAAACAAAACTGTTCGTTGCTTTTTTGAACGCTTGTTAAAAGCGTTCAGTTAAACTTTGCTTAATTTTTTCCAATGGGCTGTTGTTTAATATTTCATCATTTTCGAGTTTTTGCAGTGGTAAAGAAATGATCGCTTCGAGTCCACCTTCTGCTCGATTGTGAATTGAAAGTTGACCTTCGTGAATATCCACAATACGTTTTACAATGGCTAAACCGAGTCCACTGCCTTGAATGGTACGTGCATCATTACCACGTACAAAAGGTTGCATCAGGTCTTCAATTTGGTCTTCAGGAATCCCTTCGCCATTATCGGCAACGCGAATTTGAATATGATCACCTTCATATTCGGTAGACAGTTCAATCGGCTCGGCACCATAGCGTTTTGAGTTATTGATTAAGTTCCCTATTAATCGTTTTAAGGACAGGCTGCGTGCTTGAATAACGGGTAAGTCTTGGGGTTCAAAGCGAATATCTAAGGGTTTAAATTGAATCACTAATTCCTGCAATAACGCATTTAAATCGGTATCTTGCGGAACTTCATCTGAACCGTCACGCATATACGAAATGAACTGATTCAGAATTGCATCCATATCTTCAACATCGTAAATCAGACCTTCTTTTAGGAAGTCATCATCAGGCATCATTTCTGCGCTGAGTCGAATACGGGTCAGCGGAGTACGCAAATCGTGGGAAATACCGGCCAACATGATGCGGCGATCACGTTCAGTTTGTTCCAGCGTGTAGACCATGTGGTTAAAGGCTTGGTTTACTTCACGGATTTCTTGTGGCCCATGGTTGGTTTCTAAATAAGGTGCAGTGCCGTGTTTACTATAGTTGTTTGCCGCATCTTGTAAACGTTTTAGTGGACGGTTGAGCTGACGAACCAAGGTTAAGATAATGATGCCAGCAATCAGCGGAATACCCAATAACCAGCCTAAAATCAGCTCTGCGCTATAGTTGGCATAGGTTTTTAAAGGCTCGCGAACCCAGTTGCCATTCATTTCTGGAGTTTGAATCCAGATGCGTGGGTCAGGTTTAAATTGGAAATACACGGTCGCATTATCAATGCGCATTTCTTTGGCCAGTTTCTTTTCAATTTGATTGGTAAAGAACTCTGCAATGACTTTGTCTTTGACATTGGGGAATTCTTTCGGATCGGTCACATATTCGATCCCGACACGGTTGCGCATCCAGTCGTCGACATCCACTTCGGCATTGTTATGAAAAATCCGTAAATCAGGATTGTTAATGATTTCAAGCTCGACCGCGAGGTAACGAGCATGTTGTTGAATTTCGGGTAAATAGAGTGTGCGCCAAAAGAACCATAAGGACATAAACAGGCTAAAAAACACCACAAATAAGACCAATACGGTGGTCCGCATGGCTGCAGAGCGGGGTTTGATTTTATCGAGGAAGCGTTCCCAAGGTGTCCGTTTTTTTTCGGAGTAGGTAACGTAGTCGGTAAATTCCTGTGGGTCGATGGGTTCGAGTTTCACGCTATATCCCTAGAGTAAATTTTAGAGTGTGAGATCAATTAACCCTGTTGGATACGCGTTCAGGTCATACGCAACTGTTCGAGGCAGGAAGCATGGAATAGATTATGTTTCTGCGATGATTCTGATATGAAGCAGAAATGAGACGAGTTTTGCGTATGACAATGGTTTTGCTTACTTTTGCCGAAACAAAAGTAAGGCGAACCGCAGGTTATTGGATAAATTTAATGTTCAATGAAAAGACTCCGCCTAATGAACGGCGGAATTTTTTATTACTATTTATTTGGCTTATTCAGCACCATCTGGAACAAAGACATAACCTACGCCCCAAACGGTTTGAATATAGCGCGCACGTGCTGGGTTTTCTTCAACCAAACGACGCAGGCGAGAAACTTGAACGTCAATTGAACGTTCCATAGCACCCCATTCACGACCACGAGCAAGATTCATTAACTTGTCGCGTGTCAGTGGTTCACGTGGGTGTTGAACTAATGCTTTGAGTACGGCAAATTCACCCGTTGTTAATGTGACGACTTGACCTTCACGGGTTAATGTACGAGTAGACAGGTCGAGTGACCAAGGACCAAAAGACACCACTTCCATTTGTTGGCTTGGTGCGCCCGGAACTTCACGCACTTGACGACGTAATACGGCACGAATACGTGCCAAAAGCTCATTCGGGTTGAATGGTTTTGGTAAATAGTCATCTGCACCGGCTTCAAGTCCAGCAATACGGTCTGAATCACTACCACGAGCGGTCAGCATAATGATCGGGGTATCGATGCTAGATTGGCGCAGACGGCGACAAATACTCAAGCCATCTTCAACAGGTAACATAAAGTCGAGCACAATCAGGGAAAAGAGTTCCCGCTGCAACAGACGATCCATCTGAGTCGCATCATGTGCGGTTTTGACCACAAAACCTTTATCTTCTAGGAAGCGTTGTAAGAGGGTGCGTAGACGCACATCATCATCGACAACCAGAATGCGTTCGACTCGGTCGGTTTCGGCTTGTACGGCATCTGTTTTTTCAGCAGGTACAACTAAACTCATGACGTGCTCCTTATTCTTTATTGTCATCGTAAACAAAAAGTCGATTTCACTTGAGTATACGATTCATTTATATAAATTTACTATGCTCTAAAGCAACAAATATTGCAGTTAAAATCAAGACATAGATACCAAATGTATACATGTTGTTCGAATCAGTTTGCTTGTCTAAGTCTCGCTAATTTGCTGTTTCATAGTCAGTTTCGTAAAAAAATGTGTATTTGAGATGAATTGGCATTAAAAACCACGAATAAATTTATAAAAACAATTGTGGATTTTATGGTCTTGGTCTTTATAATCATGGCTTTTAGAACTTATCCTTGCAGGGATCTAATACGATGACTGACTTAGTTCAGCAGTTGGCAAAAGAAATTGCCGTACGTCCAAATCAAATTGAAGCTGCCATCAAGCTCATTGATGAAGGTGCCAGTGTTCCATTTATCGCACGTTACCGTAAAGAAGTGACGCAAGGTCTGGACGATACTCAATTACGTCAGCTCGATACACGTCTGACTTACCTGCGTGATTTATTTGAGCGCCGTGAAAAGGTAATCGAATCTCTAAAAGAACAAAACAAGTTATCTGATGACTTACTTGCTCGCGTGAATGCAGCAGAAACTAAAAATGCTTTAGAAGAGATTTACGCACCGTACCGTCCAAAACGTACCAGTAAATCATTTAAAGCCAAAGAAGCGGGTTTAGGCCCAATCGCTGAAAAAATCTTTAATGAAGCGGTTGATCCAACCGAAGCTTTAGCTGGTTTTAGTCATGAAGATTATGCTGATGTTGAAAGCCAATTAGACGCGATTCAACACATTTTAATTGATGACTGGGCACAAAATATTGCATTAACCACTGAGCTAAAAGCGACATTTGCGAAAACTGCAGTGTTGAAAAGTTTAGTTGCAAGTGATGAGAAAAAGGAAGTCGGTAAAAAATTCCGTGATTACTTTGATTTCTCTGAAAGCTTAAACAAAGTCCCTTCACACCGTTTATTGGCGATGCTCCGTGGCCGTCAAGAAAATGTCTTGGGCTTAAAAGTTGATGGTGAAGATGATGCGCCATTGGCTCGTATTGATACTGAATACAATTTAGAAACAGCTCAGCCACAAGCGCGTGCAGATTTCTTAAAACAAACTGCAAAATTGTTCTGGCTCGGTAAAGTTCGCCCTGCGATTGAACATTCATTATTGACTGAAAAACGTTTGGCTGCTGAAGCTGAAGCGATGGATGTCTTTGCTGAAAACCTACGTCATTTATTACTTTCTGCTCCTGCAGGGGCACGTTGCACATTGGGTGTAGACCCTGGCATCCGTACGGGTGTGAAATTGGCTGTTGTGAATGCATCAGGTGATGTCCTTGCACATAGCACGATTTACCCATTTGCTCCGAAAGAAGACAAAGCTGGTTCAGTTGCTGAACTTGCGCGCCTTTGCCGCGAATTCAATGTTGAATTAATTGCGATTGGTAATGGTACTGCAAGCCGTGAAACTGAAGCTGTTGTGGCTGAAATGATGGCAGCAAATACAGACTTGAACTTGATTCGTGTGTCAGTATCTGAAGCAGGTGCGTCGGTTTACTCTGCATCTGAATTGGCGTCACAAGAGCTTCCAGAGTTGGATGTTTCAATTCGCGGTGCTGTGTCGATTGCACGTCGTTTACAAGATCCATTGGCGGAGCTTGTGAAAATTGATCCGAAATCGATTGGTGTGGGTCAATATCAACATGATGTGAACCAAACCGGTTTGGCAAAAACGCTAGAAGCGGTTGTGGAAGACTGTGTGAACTCAGTAGGTGTCGATGTCAACACAGCATCATCTGCTATTTTGGGTTATATCGCGGGTCTAAACAAATCGATTGCACAGCAAATCGTTGAATTCCGCAAAGAAAATGGTCGTTTTGATAACCGTCAAAGTTTGAAGAAAGTACCTCGTTTAGGCGAACGTACCTTTGAACAAGCAGCAGGTTTCTTACGTATTCAGGATGGTTCTGAACCATTGGATGCATCTGCAGTTCACCCTGAATCTTATGGTTTAGTAGAAAAAATTGTGGCAGCGAAAGCAACCACAGTCAAAGATATTATTGGTAATACTGAAATTATTCGTCAGGTCGATGCAGCAGCATTTGTAAATGATCAATTTGGTTTGCCAACGATTCAGGACGTTTTATCTGAACTTGAGAAACCAGGTCGTGACCCGCGTCCAGAGTTCCGCACGGCTAAATTCCGTGAAGACATCACTGAAGTTGGTCAATTGACTGAAGGCTTACAGCTTGAAGGTGTGGTTACGAATGTGACGAACTTCGGTGCATTCGTGGATGTGGGTGTACACCAAGACGGTTTAGTGCATATTTCTGAACTTGCAAATGAATTTGTTGCAGATCCGCACAAAGTCGTGAAACCAGGTCAAATCGTTCAAGTTCGTGTACTAAATGTCGATGTTGAACGTAACCGTGTCAACTTGTCTATGCGTGCAGAAGGTGCTGCTGCAGCGAAACCACAACGTCAACCACGTCGTGACAATGCGCAGCAAGAACAACGTGGTGAGCGTAAGCCACATGCGAAACGTCCACAGCATGCCCGTCCGCAAGGCGACCGCCCACAAGGTCATAAAAAACCTCAAGCAGCGAAACCACAAGAAAATAAAATTGGTGGTTTAGGTGCGTTGTTATTACAAGCAGGGATTAAAGGTTCGAAGTAATCTTTAACTGTTAAAAAAACCTCCCATTTGGGAGGTTTTTTTATATAAGATTAAAACAATCAAAGCTTAAATAAACTTAGAAGACCATAATGTTACGTAGTTATTATCAGGGTTCAGTGCAACAATTCATACATACAAATGAACAAGAAATTATGGGGGCTTTGGCACTACAGCATGAATTTGCATTGGAAGATTTACAAAAGAACGCTTGGTTAAAACAAATTGAGATTTTAAAACAACAGTTGGATTTTTTAGATGAGGGAGAAATCTTTTTTGAATTCTCTATTCCACGGATGGGTAAGCGCGTAGATAACATTCTTTTGATACGTAATTTAATTTTTGTTATTGAATTTAAAGTAGGTGAAAAGAGTTACCCACAATATGCTAAGACTCAGGTCATAGATTATTGTTTAGATTTGTTGAATTTTCATGAAGGTAGTCATCAGCAAAAGGTCATACCACTTTTAATTTCAACCCAAGCTCAAAGTTGTGAACAGTCATGGTCAGCGGTATCCACTTATCAAGATACTTTATGCTGTAACACCCATAATTTACGGATTGTAATCGAACAAGCGCTTGATCAATTTGCAGGTCTTACGCAACTTAATATCAAACAGTGGGTTGAGTCTCGATATAAACCAACACCCACAATTATTGAAGCAGCTCAGGCGTTATATCAAGGTCATACAGTGGATGAAATTTCTAGAAGTGATGCCGGTGCAAAAAATTTAGCGATCACTTCGAAAAAAATCGAACAAATTATTGAAGATGCAAAATTAACAAATAAAAAAACGATTTGTTTTTTAACGGGTGTACCTGGTGCAGGAAAGACATTGGCCGGTCTTAATATTGCGAACCAGCGTTTAAAAACAAATGAACAAGAACATTCTGTATTTTTATCTGGGAATGGTCCTTTAGTTGATGTTTTACGTGAAGCATTGGTTCGAAATACCGTGGAACTTGCTAAGCAACAAACAGAAAAAAAGACGCGATCTGAGGCAGAACGTGAAGCCAAAGCCTTTATACAAAATATTCATCATTTTAGAGATCATTATTTGAAGTCAAATGAGGTGCCAATCGAAAAAGTCGTTATTTTTGATGAAGCTCAAAGGGCCTGGCAAAAGGATCAGGTTTCAAACTTTATGAAACAGAAAAAAGGTATTGATAATTTTTCGATGTCTGAACCAGAGTTTCTCATTAGTGTTATGGATCGCCACGCTGATTGGTGTGTCGTTGTTTGCCTGATTGGTGGTGGGCAGGAGATTAACACTGGAGAAGCAGGTGTTTCTGAATGGCTATCAGCATTAGAACATAAATACCCGAAATGGAAGATCTACTTTTCTAACAAAATTTTGCAGGATAAAGTCTATTTAACTGATCCTAAACAACAATTCTGGGTTCAAAAAAATGGAAAAAATGAGGAAGATTTACATCTTGCTGTTTCTGTCCGGTCATTTCGCAGCGAACAAGTTTCACATTTGATTCAACATGTATTAGATGGTGATGCAAAGTCCGCGAAAGAAACTTACCATATGATGTCCCAAGATTATCCTATTCTGCTTTGTCGTGATTTTAATGTTGCTAAACAGTGGTTAAAAAGAAAGGCTAAGGGTTCAGAGCGCTTTGGGGTTATTGCTAGTTCGGGTGCCAGACGTTTAAAAGCCGAAGGTATTGATGTAAAGAATAAAATAACACCTGCAGATTGGTTTTTGAATTCAAATACAGATGTACGTTCTGCGTATTATTTGGAAGATATTGCAACTGAGTTTGATGTGCAAGGCTTGGAAATAGATTACAGTTGCGTGGCATGGGATATTAATTTTTATTTTGATCAAGATTGGCAATTTCAAGCCTTTAAAGGTAGTCGATGGCAAAATATAAGGCAAACTGAAAAGCAGAAATACCTGTTAAATGCATATCGAGTGCTACTGACTCGGGCGCGACAAGGTATGGTGTTGTATATACCATCTGTAGATGACAGTGACTGGACTCGTCCCAAGAAATATTATGATTCGACGTATAATTTTTTGAAGCAATGTGGTTTCAATACGCTATAAAAAACCTCCCATTTGGGAGGTTTTTTTATTTCTTTTAAGGCTTATCAAAGATAAATGAGCTGAATCTTAAACTTCGCAATAAAGTGTAAAAATCACACAAATCACGTATCAAAACACACTATAGAATCGTTCGATTGTCAGACAATATAAGTCACGCCATAAAGTGGTCACAAACTTTAGGCTTTACATACTTACATCTAATTATTTGATATTTATTATAAACGGTAAAATGATGACATCTAAAATTGAACGACATCGATTTCATATTCACGACTTTTTATCTGGAACAGTGGTATTTCTCGTGGCTTTACCGCTATGCCTAGGCATTGCATTGGCTTCTGGCGCACCGATTCTCTCTGGCATTATTTCCGGCATTGTCGGTGGTATTTTAGTCGGAGCATTGAGTGGCTCACATATCAGTGTTGCAGGGCCAGCAGCAGGTTTAACAGCAGTCATTTTGGTACAGCTTGAACTACTCGGCGGCAACTATGCCGCCTTTTTATTGTGTATTGTTTTTGCCGGTATTTTACAGATTGGATTTGGCTTATTTCGGCTCGGTTTCTTTGCCAACTTTATTCCAAACAATGTCATATTGGGTTTATTGGCAGCTATCGGGCTGATCTTGATTGGGAGTCAAATTCCTTATCTGTTTGGCTTGAACCAATTTTCATGGTCAGTGTTGTGGCAGTCACAGCCGCTCAATTTGCAATGGGATGTGGGTGCCATTGTGATCGGTATCGGTAGCCTTGTACTGATGTTGCTTTAGGAGCAGAGCCCATGCAAAAAATGGGTTTTGCCTTCAGCCTTGGTTGCTGTCGTTCTTGCTGCACTATGTAATGCCGTGTTGGTGCTTAGTGGCTCGTCTTTTGCAGTTCATCCATCAAATCTCATCCAACTTCCTAACCTTTGGGATCAGCCACAAAATGTGATGATCTTTCCGGATTGGACCGCTTTAAATAATCCTCTGATTTATACGGGCGCTATCACTTTGGCGGTTGTGGCGTCATTAGAAACTTTATTGAATTTAGAAGCAGCAGATAAATTGGATCCGCATAAGCGCTCTTCACCCCCCAACCGAGAGTTATGGGCGCAAGGCATCGGCAATGTCGTTTCGGGTGCTATAGGCGGGATGCCGCTGACGTCAGTAATTGTTCGTAGTTCGGTCAATGCCAGTGCTGGAGCTAAAAGTAAATGTTCTGCCATCTTTCATGGCGTGTTGCTCCTGTTTGCCGTGCTGTGTTTAGTGCCTTTGATGAACATGATTCCACTTTCAGCATTAGCTGCAATTTTAATCCTCACAGGTTTTAAACTGACGCATCCCAAATTGTTTAAACAGCTTTATTTAAAAGGTTGGAAACAATTTATTCCTTTTATCATTACCTTGTTGGCGATTTTACTCACAGACTTATTGCTCGGAATCTTGATTGGTTTAGCCAGTAGTGCGGCCTTTATTTTATATGCCAATTTTAATAAGGGACTGAAGGTGTATAAAGAGCATCATTTACATGGGGTGATTACACGGATTGAATTGCCTTCACAAGTCAGTTTTCTCAACCGTTCGGCATTAATATCTGCATTGGAACATATCCATCGCGGCGAACAAGTGGTGATTGATGCTACACATGTGAGTGATATGGATGCTGATATTTTCCAGCTTATTCAAGAGTACCAGCAGGAAAAGGCAGCACAGCGTAAAGTGCAAGTGCAGTTGATTGGTTTCAAGACACACTATGCCGATGCGCAGGAGGCGGCATTAGATATAGATATTAGTACAGCAGCTTTACAGCAACGTTTGAACCCAGAGGACGTGCTCGCTTTGCTTAAAGCAGGCAATAAACGTTTTGTACAAAATGAGCGTTTGCAACGAGATATCTATCGGCAACTGCGGGTGACCGCTGAAGAAGGGCAGCATCCGATTGCGGCAGTGTTAGGTTGTATGGATTCTCGTGCGCCGACTGAAATGATCTTTGATGTTGGAATTGGCGATTTATTTAGTTTACGCATTGCGGGGAATGTCGCGGGACAAAAAGTTTTGGGATCATTGGAATTTGCCTGCGAAGCCAAAGGTGCCAAAGTGATCGTGGTGCTTGGTCATACGGACTGTGGTGCGGTTAGCAGTGCTTGTCAGTTGCATTTAGCTGGTCAATCGATTCAGAGCCTGACGCGTATGCCACATATTCAATATGTGCTGGGGCCACTCAATGAGTCTGTATCGCGTGTTGCCGAATTGATGCAACCACAAACGCTGAGTCCGGCATTTTTAGAGCAAGTGACGCAAATGAATGTGCATTACAACATCCGCTATATTTTGCAAAATAGTGAAGTGCTACAGCAGTTGGTGCAAGAAGGTAAAGTGGCGATTGTTGGTGCAGTGTATGATGTAAAAACTGGACGGGTTAATTTCTTCGGATAAATAAAATCCGATGACATAAAAAAGGATCATCATGAACACATGATGATCCTTTTTATTGAACTAAAATACATTAGCGAATCATCGGTACGATCCAACTGGTAATGATCAGCAAAATACCGAAGTGTCCCAATTTACGGGTGACATATACCAATTTAGACGGTTTTTGTTCCAATTGTTTCGCATAGTCTTCGATACTAATGCCTTGTTTTGCATTACTAGTAAATAAAAATACCGCCAAATCGATACAAATTAAAATGGTACCGACATCTGCCACTACTTCCATTAAATCGTATTGGCCGCTGATCAAGGCGGTTGACACTTGATAAACAAGGAAAAGTGCAAAAGCGATGCAGGCATACTGCAAAACAGTTAAAAATATCCGCATAAATCTATACTAAATAAGCTCAAAATTCTGAAACAGGATTATAGCGTCCCTCGCAAGAGATTACTGTAACGCTTAGAGTGCTTGCATGACTGCTGGGAAATGTTGCTTCTCAACCATTTCCAAAAACTCATCGCCCATACGCTGACTTTCAGCCACGCATTGGTTCCACATTTTAATCCGTTGTTGGTTGTCTAAACCTTTGAGGGTAAAATCTTTGCGGTCAGGCAGTCGGCCAAGCGGCAAGCTTGCAAGGTATTCTTGTGAAGGTGATAGTAACAAGGTACGCGCTTGATTGTCTGGATTAGCCTGACGTTTAAATAATTTATCAAACCAACCGGGGGTGATGCTATCTGTGAAATGTGGATATAGTACGATGCCTTGACTTTGGAAGGGCAGGTCAATGTGATAGTCGATTAGGCCGCCATCGCGGTAACTGCCTTGTGGTGCATCAGGGATATCACGGATCGCGGCCATAACACCAGGAATAGATGCAGATGCCATAAGCCACGGCATAACACTATTTTGAGTCAATGCATGGTAATGCGTGGTAAAGCCATCATCCGCCACGGTAAATTGATGACCTGACACAGGCTGACTAATTACACGCTGCATGAAATAACGACTGTGTTTACGTGCGAGCGCTGTCGTTCCCACGATTCCTGCGACAGAGGCTAATAGCGGCAGAGCTTTATCACTTTGGAAAATATGCTGAGCTTTGACTGAAAGCACAGTGAGGTGATAATCCGGGTGATTAACCAGTGCCGCTTCTTGACCTTGAATCAAATCGATCAGCATGCCACGACACACATCGCTGACTTCTTGACGGCTCATCTTTTTATGAAAGCTCAGATTGGTATACAGCTCAGAGAGGCGTTTCGTCCCTTCAATGGCTCCCCAAGCAGCAATACTGGCAAAGCGCCAACTGCCAATCGATGAACCAATTAAAGTACGCTTTTGTTGCGCGCGTGGCAAAAAGTCAGCAAAAATCGCCTGATCTAAACCTTGAATACCAATGCCTTTCGGACCACCCGCAGCACCGGGCAGGATATCCACTTGAGCAGCGTTTAAACCCTCTTGTTCAATCAGTTGGCGGGCTAAATGGCCAGCACGGATATTGAGCGCAGGCGGTCTTTTTTGCAAAATTTGAGTCATGGTAGTCGCTTAAAATACAGTCGTAGAATTATTCTAATGCGTTTTTGCACAGACCCAATGGCTGAAACTTCCGACAAATGACTTCTCAGTCATATCAGGGCGTCTCTCAGGAATGCTGTAATAGTTGTTCGTTATGCCGATGCAATTGAAACAAACTGAGGCAGACGATTGCCCATGTCGCCATTGGAAAGACCGCCCAAGCAAATAGGTTAATGATAAAAATCACGGCCCCAGCTAATAACCAATAATTTAACCCCGCCATCAGCTTTTGCTGTGGCAAACAAAGTAGGAATAAACAGGGAAGTGCATTAAAGAGAATGATCCACCAAAATGTAGCGCTATGCTGCATCCGATACAGGGTGGTGTTGGCTGGCGGTTGCCAGTTTAGAAAAGGCATGTGCATATTTAATTGAACCAACACATCGAGCAGGGTCGAAAAACTATACAGCAAGGCCGTTGCACATGCTCGGAGAGGGTTTCGACCATACAGTACCCCTAAATAACTGTATGACATGGCGTTCAGCCTTATTTAAATTTTTGAATTTTTTGTTTTTATGGCTTTAAGCCTTTTATTGTCAAAAGGCTTAAAGGAGCTATGGATACATCAAGATCATTTAAACACAGATTATTTAAACACACGCCAAATGGCAAGTAAGCTTGAAAGTGCAATTAATACGATGGAAACATACCATGGCGCAATTATCGCGATGGAGAGGAAGATGGCCATAATACTGCCAAAAACCCAACTACGTTTTTGCTGATGTTCCATTTGCAGGCGCATGCTTTGCAGTTCATTCAGTTGTTTGGCATGCCAAGCCGACTGATTTTTTAAACCATTCAGGCTGTCGATCATCAGCGTTGGTAAATCTTGCGCACCTAAAAGTAAGTCTGGAATTTTTTGCCCGAGTTCTTTTAAGTTTTTCTGCGGATTCATTTGCGCTTTAATCCAATCGGTGAGGATTGGTTTTGCCAAACTCCAAATATCCAATTCAGGATAGAGATCAGTTCCTAAACCTTCAACATGGACCAAGGTCTTGAGCAGCAACATCAGTTGTGGCGGAATCTCTAAATGGAAACGACGCGCAATATCCATCACTTGAATCAGGATGCCGGCGAAGTCCAATTCATGCATTGGTTTAGAGACCATTGGGCCAACGGTACGACGCATTTCACGTGCTAAGGCATCTTGATCTGTACCCGGTGGAATCCAACCCGCTTGATGCACGATTTGAATCAGTTGCATAAAGTCGCTGTTCATAACCGCAAGCAGCATGCGTGCTACGGTCATTTGGTCGTGCTTTGAAAGCTCACCCATAATCGCGCAGTCCAAGGCAATAAAGCGTGGATTGCTTGGATTAATGGTTTCGACGAAGACATTCCCCGGATGCATGTCTGCATGGAAGAAGTTGTCGCGGAACACTTGGGTAAAGAAAATGGTGAGCCCTTTTTCGGCTAAATCTTTACGATCCATGCCCAAGCGATCAAAGGTCGCAATATCTGAAATTGGTACACCCGTAATACGCTCTTCGACCATGACATCACGGCTGTCCATATAGACTTCAGGCACGTACATCATGCTTGAACCGGTGAAGTAATGACGCATACGACGCGTGTTATCCGCTTCTAAAGTCAAATCCAATTCATTGAGAATAATTTGACGGTAGTCTTGAATAATTTCAGATAGATGCAGGGCACGAGCGGCTTCTAGGCGTTTTTCAAGGAACTGACCAAGCCACTCTAATATTTCAAAATCATGCAGAATTTGATTGCGAATATTCGGGCGAGCCACTTTCACTACGACTTCGCGACCATCATGCAGTGCAGCAGTATGCACTTGTGCGATAGATGCTGCGGCTAAAGGTTGCTCGTCAAAGCGTGCAAATAAGGTATTAACATCGGCTTTGAGTGATTCCTGAATGCGCATTTTGGCAACGTCATTTGAAAAAGGTTTTACACGGTCTTGTAAAAGCACCAATTGCTGTAAAACTTCAGGTGGAATCAAGTCACGACGGGTAGACAGTAATTGACCGAGTTTAATGGCCAAAGGTCCCATATCTTCTAAAGCTTGTTTTAGCTTCAGTGGATTTTTACGTTCTTTGCTTAAACGTGCTGCAGGATGTATACGAATGAGGGAAATAATATGACGGGCTTTTTCCGGTAATTCTTCCGCAGGAAACAACGTGTCGAGTCTATAGTGCGCAGCAATGCGCCAAAGGTCGAGTAAACGTGAAACGTGCGGAATCATATATGCAATTACCTAGTCTTAAGTGTTGTCTTGTAATGAGTCAATTTGGCTGTGCAGCTGCTGAATTTTTGCTTCTGCACGGTCCAGATTTTGATTCAAAATTCGGGTGTCTTGATTCAGGTCATCCATTTGCCAGCGTGGGGCAAGCAAGCCTGAATCTTCTTTTAACGCGTCTTCAGCAAAGAACAAATGGCTTTGTAAAGTACGTTTGAGATGTTTGGGTGCAAGTTGTAACTTACCAATTTCATGCGCAAGGCTTGGACCAATCCAAGGGCTTAGATGCGAAGCTAAATCAGGCTCAGCTTGCTGCATAATGCGCTGGATATCCTGCAATAAGTGATAATCACCTTGCAATGGAATATTGCCGACATCTTCAGCCAACAGCAGTTTGAGGAGCTCGACGACCGTTTTGACATGTAAGGTCGCCGTTGCTTCAGTTATGTTTGACTGCTGCTCGAAAGGGCGTTGCTCAAAGATGGATGCGGTTTCAGTATGTCCTGTTGGCGTCGGTTCTAAGCGAACTTTCTGATCGTCAAAAAACACATCCACCGACAACTGTGGTGAGTCGATCACCACACGAAGCATTTTGCCTTGCAATTCATTCAGTTGGATGCGGGTAATCGCATCCAAATCAATGACATGATGAATTAAGCGTTCAACTGCACCAAGTGCGAGAATCGACCACATAGTTCAGCCTGCAGTATTAAAGTTTGAAACCACGGTGTACAGCCACGATACCACCCGTTAAGTTGTGGTAATCACAGTTTTGGAAGCCCGCATTTTCCATCATACCTTTAAGAGTACGTTGGTCTGGGTGCATACGAATTGATTCTGCAAGGTATTTATAGCTTTCAGAGTCATTCGCTACGATTTTACCCATGATCGGTAATGCAGTGAATGAGTACAAGTCATACAGTTTTGAGAAAGGTTCAAATACCGGTTTAGAGAATTCTAAAATCAGTAAACGACCACCTGGCTTAAGTACGCGGTACATGGCAGCTAGTGCAGCATCTTTGTCAGTCACGTTGCGTAGACCAAATGAAATGGTCAATAGGTCAAAACTGTTGTCTGCAAAAGGTTCTAAAGTTTCAGCATTGGCCAAAACGAAATCGACATTGGTACAACCAGCATCAATGAGGCGGTCACGACCGACATTGAGCATCGATTCATTAATGTCTGAAAGCACCACATGACCTGTCGGGCCAACTTCACGGCTAAATACTTTGGCAAGGTCACCAGTACCGCCTGCAATATCTAGGACGTGCTGACCGCGACGTACACCAGACATGTTAATGGCAAAACGTTTCCATAGACGGTGAATACCAAATGACATTAAGTCATTCATGATGTCGTATTTTGCAGCCACTGAGTGGAAAACTTCCGCTACTTTTTGTGCTTTATCTTCGCTGCTCACGGTTTGATAACCAAAGTGCGTGGTTGCCCCAACGTTACCAGTATTCGCGCCACGTGGCAGATTATATTTGGGTACTGAACCTGTCACAGGTGTGTCGGTCAGACGTTGTTCTAAAGATTGTTGCTGACCTTGCGCTGTCCCTTGTGGTAAAGGCTCAGTTAAGAATGGACTCACTTTGTCTGTATTTTGTGCCGACTCAGGTGTAGGGGCAGGCGTTTGATTCTCGTTAGACATTAGAGTCACTCCTAACTTATAAATAGGGTTAATGTTGCTTTGCAAGCATGATGACAGATTCTCTGTTGTTATACAGCAGTCATTTGCATTTGTTGTGAATAATATACAGAAAAAATAAGGGTCTGCTGTAATTGCTTTGCAAATCCCCTATAAAAAATCTGAATTCAGTCTTGCAAGCCCAGTTTGTTTTATATCAAACATGGGCTTTGTGGGATGTGAGTTTTGTTAAGCCGCAGGCTGAAACGGGTTCGGGTCACCGGCATGTACACGGTCAACGATTTGGCGTTCTACAGCGGTAAATTCGCGGACAAATTTTTCTGCTGACTTGAGCGGTTTCATCGCCAAGAAGCCATCTTGCATAAAGTCGTACATCACTTCGAAGTTGTATTTGTTTGCTGCGCCCTTACACATTTTAAAGGCGGTATAGACCATAAACGAGCGCATATATTTATCTAAATTACGACCTAAATCGTCTAACAGTTGCAGTTGCAACATGCGGTCTTTGCCCTGATCGAGCTTGAGATAGGTCTGGCGCATCATTTCATCGGTCAGGGTTGGATTATTTGGATAATCTTCCAGTAATTGAATGGCCACTTGTTCGTCAAGCTGTACGGCCAATATCGCAAGTTGTACGCCCGAAGTGCCGGTCTTAATGGCATTGTCTGGAATTAGTTTTTCTGCTTTATGCGCATAGCGGGTGAGACGTGCAATTTGTGCAGCTAATGCATCAAAATCAGGACCGCCATATAAACGGTTAATAAAATATTCAGACATCAGTACATTGTGTTTTTCAGCAAATTGCACAGCATGCGTACGTTGCATGCGCTGTTTTTGCCACTGTTGGACATCTTGTAAACGCTGTAAAATTTCTGGCTTTTTGTGGTAATTCAACTGGTAATACAGTTCAAGTAAATCATCTAATACCGCAAGTTTGGACATTGAGTGTCTCAATTATTTTTTAGATGTTTGAATCTTAGTGGGTGTTGGAGCTTAGGGCTATGACAAAGTGACGAAATTACAGGTCAATCTGAGTCAGTTTGTTGCAGAAACGGTCATATTTTGCATTTCAGCACATACATGAAAGCATTGTTGTGTGATGAACGGCATGGTTATACTCAAAACAGAATAAAACCAAGGGTCCGCCATGAGCTTAAAAGAAACAGAATTTCAATTGATGGATGAAGAACAACTCTCGGTTGAGCTGATTGAAGCGCAGTATCAACTGAAAAATACCAGCCGTCAGCCCAATGCCAAAAGCATGTTGATTTTAGTGAGTGGAATCGAGCTTGCGGGTAAGGGAGAGGCTGTCAAACAGCTCCGCGAATGGGTCGATCCACGCTACTTAAGGGTGAAAGCGGATGCCCCGATCATGTTTAATCAAAAACAAACGTTTTGGCAGTCTTATGCACGGTTTATTCCTGCCGAAGGGCAAATCATGGTGATGTTTGGAAACTGGTACAGTGATTTGCTCAGTACCGCCATGCATGTGTCGAAGCCTTTGGATGAAACCTTATTTGATGAATATGTCGAGAACATGCGAGCCTATGAACAAGACCTAAAAAATAATCATGTCGATGTGATTAAGGTCTGGTTCGATTTATCTTGGAAATCCTTACAAAAGCGCTTGGATGAAATGGACCCGAGTGAAGCGCGTTGGCATAAATTGCATGGTTTAGATTGGCGCAATAAAAAACAATATGACAACCTACAACGTTTACGTCAGCGTTTTAGTCATGACTGGGTCATCATCGACTGTGAAGATGAGCAAGTCCGTGATCAACAATTTGCACAGCATATTTTACGCACTTTAAAACATTGTCCAGCACATGAAACCAAAGCGGTGGGGCGCTGGAAACAAGCCAAAACACCACAGGCGTTATTGGAACCCAGCACTGTCGTGGCTGATGAGGCTGATTATAAAAAAGAATTAAAAAAATTAAGCCGCAAGGTGGCTGAAGCTTTACGTTTTGATTCACGCAATGTGGTGATCGTCTTTGAAGGAATGGATGCCGCAGGAAAGGGCGGGGCAATTAAACGCATCGTCAAAAAGTTGGACCCACGCGAATATGAAATTCATACCATTGCAGCACCCGAAAAATATGAGCTACGCCGTCCATACTTATGGCGCTTTTGGAATAAAATTCTCCCTGAAGAAAAGATCACGATTTTTGACCGCAGTTGGTATGGTCGCGTTTTGGTTGAGAGAATTGAAGGCTTTGCCAATACGGTTGAATGGCAGAGAGCCTATGATGAAATCAACCGTTTTGAAAAGGACTTATATGACAGTCAAACGGTTGTCATCAAGTTCTGGTTAGCCATTGGAAAGGATGAGCAAGCTGCACGGTTTAAAGCCCGAGAAGAAACCGCGCATAAGCGTTTTAAAATTACTCCAGATGACTGGCGGAATCGTGACCGTTGGGATGATTATCTCAAAGCTGCCGCAGATATGTTGCAACGCACGGATACAGAATATGCGCCGTGGCATGTGATCGCCACCAATGACAAACATAGTGCGCGCTTACAAGTGCTAGAGACGATCTTGGCGCAATTGAAAGCAGATTAAATGCATGAAAAAAGCCACGATATTCGTGGCTTTTTTCATTTTCAAAACTAGCTCATTTTCAGATTTACTTAATCTTCAGATCTATGGTTTAGATCACTTTGATTATTAAATCTTGTTGATGCGCTATACATCGTTTCGTTAACCATTGTTCGGCGTTGGGACAGGTTGGTTCGGAAATTTCTGTTGAATACGCTTCGCCAATTGGTAGCTTTCTTCTACATGGGTTTCAGCGACTTTTTTCATCACAATATAACCCAAACTGGCTGCCACCAATTGTCCACCTAGTGGAATAAATTTAGTGACTTGTTTGGTAATATATTTTGCTGCAATGTTATTTAGCGATTTTTTCATGGCGGTTCGTGCAACCACTAAACCAGAAAATTCGACACCACGTTTACGCAGTTCTGTCCAATGAATTTGTTTGGTTTTCGGGTCATACACACTAATTTGATCTGGCGCTAAACCAAAACGCGCATTAATTTCTGGAATGAGCTGTGACAAAATTCCGACATCAATCACCACATCCAAAAATGGCACAGGAATAATAGCTGCACCTGCTGAAAAATAAGCACGTTTTTTCACAAGCTCTAAGCATTCAGCGCGAATAATGTCCAGATTTAAGTTAGGGTCGATGGAATCAGGAATGTTATCAATTTTCATAAGCAGATACCCTTGATACTGGATTGGTTTTTTTCTCATAAAGTATCATTAAGATACTTGTTTAAAAGCATTTTTTGCAATCTATTCTCTTGTCAAAGTCGCATAGACAGCCCAAGATGTATAGTAAATAATCATTGTTGTTTTGTAGTAGTTGGTCACTCAGGCTGTAAAGGTAATCCATGGCAATACATGTAATTCAAAGTCAACGAATCGAAGTTTTGGTGGATTGTCTAATCGAAAAATTGAAATCGAATCAATCGACCAATGCTTTGTCCGTCTTGCAAGAACGACATATCGTGGTGCCCGATCAAGCCATTGCTGCATGGTTAGAAAAACAAATTGCTGAAAAAATCAGTATTAGTGCCAATATTAAGCATCATCGTAAAATTTTAGGGTTGCAGTGGAAAGCCTACGATTGGGCCTTGCCGAATAAACAAGACCGAGAGCGGATTAAAGGTATCAACATGCCGCCGTTGATTATGCAATGGCGTATTTATAATGCTTTAGCGGTTTTTATTGCAGCTGATCAGTTTGATGCAGCACAGATTCCGACAGATGTTCAGCCCTTAGTTCAGCGTATTTTTGACAGCACAGCACAGCTCTCAGATCGAAAAAAACGTGAGCAAAAGCGGCAAGAAATGTTGTACTGGATCGCTGCTCAAGTCACTCGGCTTTTTACCAACTACATGGCCTTTCGTGGCAGTTGTATTCATACCCCAGATGAAGGTGTTGAGCACTGGATTTGTCCACATTGCGATACCGATTGGTTGAAGGCGTGGAGTCACAATCAGCCTTTAAATATCATGCAACTCACAGGTCTGAAACCTGAACAAGCCGATGAATATCTACCGACGCAGGCTCGACAACTGGAGCATTGGCAGCGTTGGTTATGGCATCAAGTATTCCAAAAAGACTTTAATGACCGTCAGGAAATAGACAATAAATTTTGGTTTGCCTTGGCGCGTGCTGAGCAAAATCGGCAGCAGCAGTTTGATTTGGATGCTGAGGATGATGAACGCGATGATGATGAGCGTCATCAAACCTATAACGGTTTGCCTGAACAAATTTTTGTTTTTACGACCTTAGAATTACCACCTGCACAACTGAAATTTTTATATTGCTTGGCGGCGTATACCAAAGTACATTTGTTGTATTTCAACCCATCGCGTGAGTATTGGGCAGACATGGTCGATCCAGTTTGGAAAGATCGTTATAACTTGAAATTACAACAGCGTTATATTGAGCGAAATCCCAATGTCAGCACAGCGCAAATTCAGGCCTATCTGAGTACGACCAATGCCGAATTTCGTGAATCACAGCATTCACTACTGACGCGTTTAGGCAAGCGTGCGCGGGATAACTTTGCATTATTGGTGAATATGTCTGGTGGCGAAGGCTGGGAAGATATTTTTCCAGACACCGAGCCGACAACACTGCTCGCTCAAATTCAATATGACATCATGACCTTAGAAGAACCCGAGCAGCATCAATATGCACTCGCGGGGGCAGATGAATCGATTCAATTTCATGTCTGTCATTCTAGCCTGCGTCAGTTAGAGGTTTTACGTGAACAGTTGGTGCATTGGTTGGCCGATGGCACGGAACAAGAGCCACGCCATCCGAGTGATATCTTGGTCTTGGTGCCAAACTTAAAAGAACTGGAACCGCATATTCGGACGGTCTTTTCGACGACTCGAGGCATGGGTCGCAGTGCTGTGGATTTACCTTATATCCCAGTCAAAATTGCAGGGGTGGTCAGTCAAGATATTCAAAATGCATGGCAAGCCTTTGTTGGACGCATTGAAATTAGTCAAGGTCGTTTTACCGCAGAAGATTTTCATGATTGGCTGAATTTGAATGCGGTGCAAGAACTGTATCAGCTCGACCATGTGCAAATGGAACGTATGATGGAACTGCTGATTCAAGCCGGTTTCCGTCGTGGTTTAGACGAACAGCACATGTTGGCTTATTTGTCCGAGCAAGACCGAGATTATCGTTATACCTTTAAATTTGCATTAGACCGTTTGGCTTTAGGGATTGCGATTCCACAACATGCCGTATTTGAGGACACGTTAAGTTTTGCAGGGGTGTTGAGTAGTGATTTTGAGTTGGTGCAAACTTTAATTCAGATCTACCGAGATATCAGTGCGCGTCGAGATTGGCTCAATCCAAATCTCAGCGCACAGACGGTCAAAGCATGGTTGCAACAATTAGACGCAGATTTGAAGCCTTTTGTGGAGGCCAGTGGTCGTGCATTTGAAACCATTCGCAGTGTAATGCGTGCGATGACGCAACGTCTGCACAATGCTCAAAGTGATAAAGTTGAGTCGCTCCCCAATAGCTTTAATTTGCCATTATCTTTGCTGCTCAAAGAAATACAACAAGGCATCGATAGCTCTGCCGATCAGATCGAACCGACAGGATCCGTGACCTTTGCGGACATGGGGAAAATCCGCCAAGTCCCATTTTCATTGGTGGTGTTGATGAACATGGATAGTGGTAAGTTTCCACGTCGTGATCAGCAAGTGCCTTTTGATTTGATGGATGTGTTTAAACCGGTATTGGGTGATCGCTCACGTTTGGAAGATGATAAAGGTGCATTTTTAGATGCCTTGTTATTTGCCCGACAGTCCTTGTGGATTTTCTATAATGGCTTTGATGTCAATGATGGTGAAAGTCGTGAGCCATCATCCGTGATTTATGAATTTAGCCAATTCCTCGCACGGATGATTCAGCCGCAGCAATTGAACCAACCACATGATGCCATGCTGGATTTGGATGGCTTACGCATTCCACAGCAGCTCGAGCCGCTATACCATATTTATCCTTTGCAGCCATTTGACCCGATGGGTTTTCAGCAGTCGAAAAACCTACGATATAAAGATCAATGGTTTGCTGTGGCGGAACATATTTTAGATCAGTCTGGTCAACGCCAATCGTGGATTAACCGTGATTATCCTGTGCATGATGAACAAGAAGTACGGGTTTTGGATGGTCAGGAATGGATTAAAGATGTGGTGTTTCCAGCTCGTGCATATTTGAAAACGCTTGGCGTGGCCAGTGTCTATACCGGTGACCAATTACCACAGCAAGAGCCTTTATTGCTCGACCGTTTACAGCAATATCATGTCCGTGACTTATTGCAAAAGCATTATGTGCAACCTGCCTCTCGTGTCCATCAAGCTGAGGATCAGAACTCTACGACTCCAACTGAACCGGATATGGCCTTGTTCCAAGATGTACTGCCTGTGGGACATAGTCAAATAGCGACTTGGAAGCTCAGTTTGCAAGAGCAGGCACAGTTATTAGAGCGTTTAGATGGACGTTGTGTAACCGTGACCACCCTACAAAACCTACAGCTTGAACCGCATTTGATACTGAGCATCACCGTGCCTGAAGACCCTCAGAGTATGCATTGGTTGAGCTGTATGGCGTCAGGGGCAAAGCCTAAGCGTCAGACGCAAACGTGGCTCGAATATCTACTGTGGTTGAGCTATTTAGACTTAGGGGATGAGGGCGCTGCGTATCGTCGTGAAGTGATTTGTAATGATAAAAGCATAGTCTGTTGTGGATTAAGCTCTGCACAAGCCAAGCTGCAGCTCAGTGAATGGGTGGCGATGTGGAAACATGCACAAAAACGTCCTGTGGTGCTGCCTGCTGCCTTAATTCGCCAAGAAAAATGCACTTGGGTGGAGAATGAAACAGGCCAGCTCATGCCAGATAATTTTGCAAAGCTTCAAGAGGAATGGCTGAAAAATCATAGTTTTGGTGGAGTGGAGTTGGAGTCGAATGAAGCCAATAGCCACCATCGTGATTGGAGCTTTATTTTACAGCAACAAGCGGCAGATGAGCTTCTGGCATTGTCCTGTCGTTATTATGCAGAACGTTTATATCATGTGATGGATACCGAGGCGGATGACGGCCTAAAAAAACTTAATGTCATCAAGCCTGAGGTGAAAAAATGAATATGCCACAGCAAGCGATGAAAATGTCCACCAACCCGATTGCAGACATGAGCTTTACCGGACTGCACTGGATTGAAGCCTCTGCGGGTACTGGGAAAACCTATACGCTTTCCAGTCTGATGGTGCGGATTTTTCTCGATCGCTATATGCCGAATCAGGTCATTGCCACTACCTTTACACGTAAGGCTACAGCAGAACTCAAAGCGCGGGTTCGGCTGCGGATTGAAGAAACCCGTGACTTTATTTATGGCCTGCTCGCGGCATCTCAAGGTGAGTTGGCCGAACTTCAGCAAAGTTTGAGTGACCCTTTGTATCAGCAAGTGCTGAAAGATCATGGGCATCACTTAGATTATGCCTACAATCGTCTGAACGTGGTCTTACAACAATATGAAGAACTCTTTGTCGGAACTTTAGACAGCTTTAGTCAAAAGTTATTACGTGAATTTGCCTTTGAAAGTGGTCGTATCGAACAGGTGCAAATCAGTGATGATGAAGACCTGCATATTGAACGTATTATTCATGATTTATTAAGAGATTGGATCCAGCAGCAGCCTGCACATTTGATTGAATATTTGATGTTGAATCATCAGTTGAAAGGTCCTGAATACTATCTCAGCGTGGTAAAGGAAAGTCTAAATTTCCCATCGGTGGATTTGCGCGTCCCTGAATTACCCGAAAATGCCTTAGCGCATTTTGAAGCGATGTGTCATCAGCTTGCGCAAATGCTGCCTGATGCTCGTGTAGAACTTGCAGCGTGTTTTGATGCAGGAAGTCATTATAAAAACCTGGTGGACGCTCGACGTTTTAATAAAGAGGCATTTTTTGTCACCTTTAACACACGCATTCCCGAGTTTTTACAGCACTTTGAAGCTGCGGGTAGCCAAGGGGTTTTGACCCAGTCCGACGTGTTACAACCGACGATGAAAGCCATTCGTTCATTGTTTTATGATCCGAATAAAACTGAATTTAAGCCACGTGTCTTTAAAGACAAAGTCGTTGAAGAGCAGCCTGATGTCTCAAAAGCGTTTTATCAACATGCTTTTGTTCAACAACTCCGAGCGGTGCTCAGCGCTTATGAACATATCAATCAAGCAGAACAATACCTGAATTTTTATTTGGCGCAGGAAGTCAAAAAGCGTTTGCCTCAAGTGTTGTCCCATGCTGGGGAAACCACCTTTTCACAACAAATTCGGACCTTATCGGAAGCCTTACAGCAAAGTTCAGCAGCAGGGAAAGACAGTTTTGCTGCCCATGTTTTAGCACGATATCCGCTGATTTTAGTCGATGAATTTCAAGACACCAACCAAGATCAAGATGACATGCTGTCCAGTATTTGGCGGGTCAAGGAGCGCTTACATCAGGGCTGTATGATTATGGTCGGCGACCCGAAACAGGCGATTTATGGGTTCCGTGGCGGTGACATGCTGACCTATCGTAAAGCGCGTCATGATATTCAAGCCAAGGGTGGGCGTTGTTATACCTTGAACAAAAACCATCGTTCAGTCAAAAACTTGGTTGAAGTGGTGGATGCCTTGTTTCATCGGCAAATGGACTTTGGTGAGCAAGTTGAATACACCCCGATTCAAGCAGGTGAGCGTGAGCATCCGCCGTTGATTGATCATGATCAAGTCAATCCACAACCGCTGCGTTGGTTGGCTTTGGATGAAACGCTAAATGAAGCAGAGCAAGTGGCTTGGCAGATTCAGTCCTTGCTCAACCAAGCTCAGCAAGGACATTTATATTTTCAAGACAATAATACCCAGCGAGCACTGACAGCAAACGATATTGCGGTCTTGGGGCAAAACCATTTCGACTTAGAGCAAGTACAGCAATGTTTATTGCAGCTGGGCGTTCCTTGTTATAAAGCATCTCGGGACAGTGTCTATAAAAGTTCCGTCGCACAAGACGTTGCCGCTTTGCTGACGGCGATTTTAAATCCTTATCAAGAAGCCAAGGTGAAACGTGCGCTGCTGAGCCGTTTATTGGGTTTTGATCTGAAACAACTGGTCGCACTCGAACAGCAAGCGGATGGACTGAGCGAAATTATCGAAAAACTCGAACAGATTCGACAAATTTGGAATGAGCAAGGATTCCGCAGCGCGTGGAATAGCTGCATGACGGTCTTTCAGGTGTGGACGCGTTTGGTGGCTGGGCAAAGTCGAGATAATGAACGCACAGTGGTGAATTTACGCCATATCGCAGAATTATTAAGTCAGCAAAGTGAACATTACACAGGTGCACATAAGCTTTATCAATGGTTTATTCGCCAAATCAATTTAGGCATCAATAATGAAAGCACCCAAGAGCGAAAATTGACTGGGCAATTGGGGGTGCAATTGATGACGATCCATGCATCCAAAGGCTTAGAGTTTGGTTGTGTATTTTTATTGGGAGCAAATGCCGGCTTAAGTGAAAAAGGCAATTTGAATTTTTCCCTTAAAGACAATCAGCAAAAAAGCCTTGGGTTAGAACGTGTGATTGCTGTGAAGTCTTCGGATTTACCCGAAGATGATATTCAACAAAATGATGCGCGCAATGAAGCAGAGCATCATCGCTTGTGGTACGTGGCGTTGACCCGTGCCAGTTATCGTGTCTATGCCGTGCTGCGTCATCATGAAGTAGAAAAGAAACAAGTGGCAGAAGCGCGTTCAGGACTGACTTTTTGGCGTGAAAGCGAACCTGATCTGTTCCAACATGCAGAAAGTGTGGATGCTGATGTTTTGCGTGCAGCACCACCAATTTTGACTCAGACTCAGGTTGAAACTGTTGTATTAGACGCGGAAGAAATTCCCAATAGCCATTTTTATCCACGGGAAACCACCAGCTTTACCGCGCTCACGCGCACGACACATAAGGCACATATACAACGTGACCAACTGGCAGCGGCAATGAACGAACAGGAAGACAGTGCTGCCGATGAAGTGGAACAAATTGAAATCATTGAAGCAGAAACTGCAGAGAAAATTAGTTGGATTAAACGGCATTTTCCAAAGGGAACCAAGCCCGGAAGTTTCTTGCATAAATTGATGGAAAAAGTTCGATTTAGCACCCCAGAAGAGAAGTTGGCCAAAGCCATCGCATCACGTTTTCATAGTGATGTTGAGTTTGATTCGCCGCAAATGTTGCAAAACTTAATGAAACAGTTCGGGCAAACGGCGAACCCTGAACAAGATGAAACTGAACTGATTGAAGAAATGCGGGAATGGTACAGTCAAATTATTCATACACCATTGCATGATGGTTTTAGGCTGCATCAGTTAAACGATGGTGAATACCGTTCAGAAATGGACTTTCATTTAAGTATGGCAGATCGTGCATTGGCGATACGTAAAATACGCATGCTATTTGAAAGCCTAAATGAGCCAGATTTACAGATACAAGATTTGAATGATGTGTTTACGGCACGCTATCTGACGGGGTCGATTGACTTGGTGTATTTTGATGGTCAGCGTTATCACATTGCCGATTATAAAAGTAATTTCTTAGGCGATCAGACCGCACATTATAATCATGCCTATATTCGAGAAAGTATGAGTCATTCCAGTTACTGGTTGCAGGCGGCTTTATATTTGGTGGCCCTGCATCGTTATTTGAAAGCCGTGATGAAAGACTATGATATGACGCAGCATTTGGGTGGGGCGAGTTATCTGTATCTTCGTGGTATGGATGGACAGTCCGATCGTGGAGTATATCACTGGAAGCCGGCGGATACATTCATTCAAAACCTCGATGCAATATTGAGCGAAAAGGTTGTGGCTAAAACGTGAAAAAGCACGAAAAAGATAAAAATATTCACGCTGAAACAATGAGTTGCTTTGTGGATAAGTTTGAGGATAACTGTGTGGAAAATGATCAAAAAGCCTTGTCAGCACAGCCTTTGCACGCGGGACAAGACAGCACTGTAGAAACGCAGGTTTTAGGTACCCAAAATACCCAAGAAACTGCTGATTTAGATGCGGTTTTTCCGGATTGGATTGACTATTTAATCCAACACTATTTACCCAATCAGGCCAGTCATCCTGCTGCAAATCAGTTAATTCAACAATTGATGCAAGCCGTGGAAAAAGGCGACAGTTGTATTTTGGCCGAAGATGCACAGATTCAATGTTTGGCTCAGATGGTTCAGCATGAACACGCTGAAAAAACGCCTGTTGCGCCTTTTATTTTTGATTCACAGCGACTTTATCTTTATCGCTATTGGGCACTAGAAAATGCTTTAGCCAAGCAAGTTGCACGTTTAAAGCAGCAAACTGAGCAAGATCTTAATCAAACGCAGATGCTTAATATTGAAAAGGATTTACTGACAGATCCCCATCAGATCCAAGCGCTGCACATGGTGTGTCAACACAATTTTAATATCATTACCGGTGGGCCAGGGACAGGTAAAACCTATACCTTGGCACGGATTATTGCCGTGTTGAATGAGCAAAATCCAAACTTAAGAATTGCGATGGCAGCGCCGACAGGAAAAGCGGCGCAGCGAATGGAAGAAGCCTTACAAGCAGCGTTTAAAGATCCTGCATTGCAGCATTATTCGATTATTCACAAACATTTGAAACCCGTAACTTTGCATCGTCTATTGGGATTAGGGACGCGCGCTATCCCGCGGTTTAATGAGCGCCAACGCTTACCCTATGACGTTATTGTGGTCGATGAAGCCTCCATGTTGGACTTAAGTTTGGCGCAGATGCTATTCGCGGCAATCCCTCAACACAGCAAGCTGATTCTATTGGGGGATGCAGAACAGTTGGCTTCGGTCGATGTTGGCGCTGTTTTGGCCAACCTTCAGGATGTTGATGCCTTACAAGCCAACCGTACCCATTTACAGACCAGCCGCCGTTTTGTACAGGGTGCAGCCATTGGTGAGTTTGCTCGTTTTATTCAACAACAAGAACAACAGCAAACAACCACAGAAGTTCTGGCGAAATTCGAACATCAGGTGGTATCTGCATCCGAACTTCAGCCGATTCAACTGACACCGAATATGAGCGATGTGATTCAGTTACAATATCTCCCCGAAGCCACGAACAGTGCGGCACATTGGGCAAAATATTATGATCAACTGATGTATGGTTTTCAGCCCTATGTGGCATGGTTAAAACAATGGCCAGAGCAACCCGCTGAATATGCAAATTGGTCAGCCCAATTGATTCGCTATTTTGATGATTATCGGATTCTATCGGCCATTCGACATGGAAAATTAGGCTTACATGAACTCAATCAGCAGATTGAACTTCGGGTCTTAAATGCCTTGGGTGTGTTGAAACAAGGGGATTGGTATGTGGGTCGTCCAGTTATGATGACCTATAACGATTATCAACTTGGACTATCAAATGGTGATATCGGGATTTGCTTAAAACGACCGATGACGGAAAAGTCGCAGTTTGAGGTTTATTTTCCAAGTTTGGATAAATGGGTTGTGGCAACACGGTTACCTAAAAGTATAGAAACTGCCTACGCATTGACCATACATAAGTCTCAAGGTTCTGAATTTACCCATACGGCGGTAGTTTTGGAAAATCATGCAACCGAAATGATGAGTAAAGAGCTGATTTATACCGCCATCACTCGTGCGAAAAAAGTGGTGAGTTTACTTGTTGCAAAAGATGCATTGGCAAAAGCGCTTATAAAAAGAACAGCGCGAGTTAGTGGTCTGTTAGAAAAAATTAACAATCACCTACCTTTATAAAGCCTAGGCAAAATGTACCGTATTTTGTAAGAAATGGCTTACATCGATTCAGGAGATTTGCGCATAGAGCTTTTTAGAGCTTTTTGAGAAGATGACTTCACAGAAAAAGAACTCAACACGGATGGTTGAGTAAAATCGCAAAAGTATAAGAATAACGTCAAAAGACAGCGAACTTACAGTGAAGTAAGGAAATAGGAAACTTACAGCCGCTAAGCCTTGTAGTTTTGGGAGAGACTACAAGGCTTTTTTATGTATAGAAAATAAGAAATGCCTATATGCTGTAACAGAAAAGAAATAGAGCTTAACCGATGTACGAAAAAGCTTACATATAGATACGAAAAATACGACTTTTATCTAACAGCCGTTGTGGCAAAATCTACCACATAAGGAAGTGCAAGTTAAAACATGGAATGTTTGACATAAGGACGCGGAAAAGCGCCACATAAAACAATAAATAATAAAACAATAACTAAAAAAGAAGAAACTACAGCGCAAAAAAGCCCGAGCCTAGCTCGGGCTTTTTTTTAATCATTCCACTTTGAGTTTTGTATCCTAAATATTGAGTGGCAAAATGTATCAAAAATAAGTTTAAAATTCATTCAATAATATGGAATTCAATGTGTTGGAAATATGCAGTTTTGTGTCGTATAGAGTGTCGAAGCATATAAAAAATTTATAATGGAATCGAGAGGAAAAATAAGGCGTTATTGTCATTAAGAAAACCTGACGAAGTCGGCTATCTCTTTTTGCAATTAAGACGATTTTCCCTTAATATAATGCACTTGCTGTAGTGATGCACGGCAGTCAGCTGATTTATCAGTTGATTCGTATCAAAAGTTAACTTTATAAGCATCTCGGAGAAATCGAATGGCTTTAACAAACGCAGATCGCGCAGAGATCATTGCAAAATTCGCTCGCGCTGAAAACGACACTGGTTCACCAGAAGTTCAAGTAGCTCTTTTAACTGCTCAAATCAATGATTTACAAGGTCACTTCAAAGAGCACAAACACGACCACCATAGCCGTCGCGGTCTTATTCGTATGGTTAACCAACGTCGTAAGCTTCTTGACTACCTTAAAGGTAAAGACGCTACTCGTTACAGCGCATTGATTGCTGCTTTAGGCTTACGTCGTTAATTCGATTTAAACTTTTATTTTCGGACTATTGCATGCTAAGTGCCGTATTACTGAAAACTAAAGTCTATCCAACCTTGGTTGGATAATGGGGAAGGGGCGATGATTCGCTCCTTCTTTGTGTCTTAAATTAGTATTTTAAATTAATGTTTTTAATATCTAGTGAGGTCGGCTTCTAAGCTTTGTCATTTATGTTACAGCGTTTGGGGCGTTGAATGAATGCCAAACCTTAGGGGTCTCCACTAGAATAAAATCAGGAAAAAATAAAACATGTCGATGTTTAATATTATTCGTAAAGAATTCCAATATGGTCAGCATCAAGTTGTCCTAGAAACAGGTCGTATTGCGCGTCAAGCGAATACTGTAATCATCACTATGGGTGGTGTACAAGTTCTTGTTGCCGTTGTTGCTCAACCAACAGCTAAAGCAGGTCAAGACTTCTTCCCATTGACTGTTAACTACCAAGAAAAACAATATGCTGCAGGTCGTATCCCGGGCGGTTACGGTAAACGTGAAGGCCGCGCGTCTGAAGCTGAAACTCTTATTTCACGCTTAATCGACCGTCCAATCCGTCCGTTGTTCCCAGAAGGTTACTACAACGAAATCCAAGTGACTGCGACTGTGATTTCTTCTGACAAAACGATGGATGCTGACATTGCTGCAATGTTAGGTACATCTGCTGCACTTGCAATTGCGGGTACGCCTTTCCGTGGTCCAATCGGTGGTGCGCGCGTTGGTTTAATCAACGGTGAATACATCCTTAACCCGAACCACGAACAGCTTAAAGAATCTGACCTTGACCTTGTGGTTGCAGGTACAGAATCTGCAGTATTGATGGTTGAATCAGAAGCGAAAGAACTTTCTGAAGACCAAATGCTTGGCGCTGTATTGTTCGGTCATGACGAAATGCAAATCGCGATCCAAGCGATTAAAGAATTTGCTGCGGCTGCTGGTGCAACAGAGTCTACTTGGACTGCACCTGCGAAAAACGAAGACCTTCGTGCAAAATTAAAAGAAGCGTTTGAAGCGAAAATCTCTGAAGCATACACAATCGCTGTTAAACACGATCGTTATGCAGCACTTGATGCGCTTCAAGCTGAAGCTGTTGCTCAATTTGTTCCAGAAGAAGACGTTGACGGTATCGCTGACGACTTAGCTGAATTATTCGAAGACCTGAAATACCGTACAGTACGTGACAACATCTTGTCAGGTAAACCACGTATTGATGGCCGTGATACTAAAACAGTTCGTGCGCTTGACGTACAAGTTGGCGTGTTAGACCGTGCTCACGGTTCTGCATTATTCACACGTGGTGAAACTCAGGCGTTGGTAACAACAACTTTGGGTAATACACGTGATGCGTTAATGGTAGATACATTAGCGGGTACGAAAACTGACAACTTCATGTTGCACTACAACTTCCCTGCATACTCTGTAGGTGAAACTGGTCGTGAATCTGGTCCTAAACGTCGTGAAATCGGTCACGGTCGTTTAGCGCGTCGTGGTGTACAAGCTGTACTTCCAGCAGCTGACCGCTTCCCGTACGTGATCCGTATCGTATCGGACATCACTGAATCTAACGGTTCATCTTCAATGGCTTCTGTATGTGGTGCTTCTCTATCACTTATGGACGCAGGTGTTCCACTTAAAGCGCCAGTTGCGGGTATCGCAATGGGTCTAGTCAAAGAAGGCGAGCGTTTCGCAGTTCTTTCTGACATCTTGGGTGACGAAGACCACCTTGGCGACATGGACTTTAAAGTAGCAGGTTCTGCAAACGGTATTACTGCACTTCAAATGGACATCAAGATCGAAGGTATTACTGAAGAGATCATGGAAGTTGCATTGAACCAAGCGTATGCAGGTCGTATGCACATCTTAAATGCAATGAACCAAGTAATTTCACGCGCTCGTCCTGAAATCTCTATGCACGCGCCTACATTCCAAGTGATCAACATCAACCCTGATAAGATCCGTGATGTGATTGGTAAAGGTGGCGCAACGATTCGTGCGATCACTGAAGAAACTAAAGCAGCAATCGATATCGAAGATAACGGTACAGTTCGCGTATTTGGTGAAACTAAAGCGGCTGCTTCTGCTGCTGTTGCGAAAATCCAAGCGCTTACTGCTGAAATCGAACCAGGTACAATCTACACTGGTAAAGTGATTCGTATCGTTGAATTTGGTGCGTTTGTAAACATCCTTCCAGGTACTGATGGCTTACTTCATATCTCTCAAATTTCTAACGAACGCATTGCGAACGTTTCAGACGTATTATCTGAAGGTCAAGAGATCAAAGTACAAGTTGCTGATGTCGACAACCGCGGTCGTATCAAATTAACCATGAAAGACATCGAACAAGCTTAATGGTTTGTTGATTCACAGGGTTTCGGCTCTGTGAATGGATTCTAAAAAGCCTTGAGTGCAGTCAGAGTATGAACTTTGACTTGCTCAAGGCTTTTTTTATGGCATCATGAAAAAGTAAACACAATAATAAATGAGATATGCAAACCTATTATTTTTTTCAGCATCCAACAGCCGCGCATATCTATGTGCAAGACCAAGTGCAATGTGAGCATTATCCTGAACTTGAGCCTGAGTTTATTTGGATTGATTGTACCCGTGAAGATGTCGTCAACCGCCCAGAGCAGTGGCAGAGTGATATTTTTCAGGCATCAGATCTACGGGTCAATGAATACCATCTGCGGGATATTTTAAATTTAGAGCATCCGTGTGCCTTTGACACACTCGATGATTATGATTTATTAATTTTTAGAAAAATGGTCACACCCGATGACCAAATTGTTGCAGGTGCAGAAGCTCTTGAAAAGCATGAGCGGGTCTTTGGTTTGGCGACCACCCCGATCAGTTTTTTGATCACGCCCCAAGTGCTGATCACGGTGCGCGAAAAAGGCAACAAAGCCATTGAAAGTTATATCCAACGGATTGAAACTTTAATTTCTCGTCCGATTGATGAACAAAATAAACCACGAAA
This sequence comes from Acinetobacter sp. YH12144, assembly GCF_013418345.1. Taxonomy (NCBI): domain Bacteria; kingdom Pseudomonadati; phylum Pseudomonadota; class Gammaproteobacteria; order Moraxellales; family Moraxellaceae; genus Acinetobacter; species Acinetobacter sp. YH12144. The sequence goes on from NZ_VPCD01000002.1 coordinate 60,980, forward strand.
ATTAGCCATTACACCCTTAGATTTGGCATTGCGCTTACTGAATAATATGGTAGATGGATACTTGGATTTACGTGTTCCTTTGACCCGCCGTGTCGAGTTTTGGCAGCGAGAATTGCTGCAAGGGCATCGGCGTTTTACCAAGTGGCATCAACTGTTGCAGGAAAATATGGCCTTTCAGCAAGTGGAAAACTTGTGTGAAGAGCAAATTGAAGCCTTGCAAGAACTGCGTGATGAAGTTGTGGATAATTACCCGCATTTGAAAGGCAAAAAGCGCAGTGAAAAGCAGGATATCATGCTGGTTCGCGTAGATGATTTAACTAGCCATATCGAACGCATTCAAAAACACACCACACGATTACGCAGTGCCGTGCAGGCCGCCATTGATCTGCATTTTTCAGCCGTTGCCAACCAAACCAATGAAAATATGCGTATTTTAGCGATTATTACGGCGATTTTCGCACCATTAACCTTATTAACTGGTATATACGGTATGAACTTTGAGTTTATTCCCGGACTCAAATCGCCAACCGGTTTTTGGATCATGCTTGGTATCATGTTGATTACCACGATTTTACTGCTGTATTATTTTTATCGACGGCATTTGGTGGGGCGTGGCGAAAAAAGTGTGATTGATATGCTGGCACAGCAACATGGCGATCAACACATGAATTTGTTTTGGTTTATGGATTATGAACCAATTAAACAAACGGTGAAGGGCACAGTCAAAGGTACGGTTAAAACTATGAAAGAAATTGAGAAGCTGACGAAACTCAAATAGTTCGCGTTAGCTTCTCTGATGGATGGGTCTGCTTTAAATCCTTTGATAACTTCGAGACTCACCAAGGGTGCATATTTGAGTTTGCCTTTGCGTTTTAAGCACACTTCGACCAAGGGCTTGTACGGCATTGGGCGTATTGCAGTAAGTGTTCCACTATACGTCCCGTCGGCATTTTTGACGATGGTCACATCACCGCGTGAATATCCTGTTTGGTCATCCATGGTTTTTCAAATACTCGTTTATCACTGGCATGCAACAGACCGCTGAAACTGAGTAATGCTCCAAATAGCACATGATGTATTTGCATGATGAATCCTTTGTCATGATTTTATTGTTTTTTAAAAATCTGCAGTACAACGCGATTTGACCGATCCTTATGGTCTTAGTAATTCAATTGTGTAGCCTCGTGGGTTGTACTGCGAACGACATGCATCATGAAAAATCCCCTATACATGAATCGATATCTCAAGAGATATCATCATTTTCGTTACTTTTCAGCAAGCGATAAATTTCATCTTTTAGCTTTAATTTCTTACGCTTAATGGTCTCAATATCCGTGTTATGGTGATTGACAGGATTTAATTCCAATTGAATAATTTCACGATCTAACTCATCATGTTCTTCAAAGATCCGTGCAAAATATGGATTTTCATCACGTAACTGAGAGACCAAATCACGGTACTCAGGAAACATGTTTTTGACTTTTTTATTGCAATCTCGTGTTTTCATGGTTGTCGATCACTTCCTCTACAAGACAAACTCTACAAGAAAAGAAAAACGCCCTGCGAGGCAGAGCGTTCATGATTACATTTAATGTGAATGAAACTGTTGGTGTTTGACTTGGCGACGTAGTTGTTGAACTTCGTCAATTAAATCAAGCATCATAGCGACCGCAGTAAAACTGGCATCGAAATCTCGTTGAAGCCGATACGCACGCCGTGCGCGAGATATATCATCGCCAAAAAATTGATGAATCCTGTCTTCTGAACGGCTAGGCAGAATATCGTATTCGAGTAGTTGCAGAACCCATTCTGGACTTTGCCCACAGGCAGAGGCAAAGTGTTGTAGATCAAAACTACTTTTTTCGTCTACGATTTCAGTCTGTTTACATCCGTCACAGACAATTTCACGATAATGAATTGTTGTCATGGTGCTCTCCTTAAGACTGTCGTGGATTAAATGACGGAAAAGCTTGAGCAAAAGCCGCATATGCTTGTTGCTCTTGTTCGGTTTGTGCAGCTGGTATCTGTATATTTAAAATCAGGTAAAGGTGTCCGGGTGTTTTATTTGGTATCCCTTTGTCCTTTAATCGTAGCTGCTGACCAGTACGTGCATTTTTAGGAATTTGTAGTTCTAATGTTTTGCCATCAGGACTGGTAAATGCAATTTTTTGACCCAATGCGGCTTCCCATGGACTGATATTCAGTTGTTGGAAAATATCAACGCCTTCTACACGGATTTGCTCAGTTTGTTTATACAAAATTTCAATGTATAAATCGCCGGCGGCTCCACCGTTATAGCCAGCTTGCCCTTGGCCGGAGAGTCGAATTTGTTGACCTGATTTCATACCTGCAGGAATTTTGACTTGCAGGGTTTTACGTTGGACTTCAGGCTCACCATGGGGGTTGAGGCTTGGAATCTGTAAGGTGATATTCTGCGTTGCACCATGAAATGCGATTTCTAAATCCACTTCTAAACTGGCGTGTTGGTCTTCACCACGGAAGCTCTTGGTTTGGCGGTTTGCACGTTGATACTGATAGTCACCGCCACCAAAGCCTTGCCCAAAACGACCAAACAAGTCTTCAAATCCACTAAAGTCCGCATGCTGACCATCACTCGTCGATTGGCGATAAAACTGAGATTGGTCAAAACCACCTTGGTTGCCAGCATTAAACCCAGCAAATCCTTGAGGATGATCGAGTTCAAAATCGTATTGTTTTTTCTTTTCGGCATCACTTAAAGTGTCGTATGCAACATTAATCGTTTGCATACGCGTTTCAGCATCAGCCTCTTTACTGACGTCAGGGTGATATTTACGCGCCAATTTTCGATAGGCTTTTTTTATTTGATCAGCCGAAGCATCTCGGGCGATCCCTAAAGTTTGATAGTGATTGTCTGGCATACTCTCTGTATAAATATTGATCATGTTTTAATCAATATAGAAGGGTTCATCAAACTGTCATAGGGGCAAACAGCATCTTATTGTTTCAAAACATGACAATAAAAAAGCCTCACGAGGAGGCTTTTAAAAACACATTTAAAATTAATATTTTATCCAAGTGACACTACGACCAATCACAGATACACCAACATACCCACGTATAGTTAAATGTTTTCCTGAAGCACTAAGTCTTGCTTTGCCTTTATAGATTTTTCCACCAATCGGGTCCAGAACTTTACCGTTTTGGAATTCACGTGGATTTTTTGGATCTTGTTTAAAGTCCCAAATAAATGGCAAGCCGATAAAAGGTTTATTTTTCAATTCACCTGGGCAGTTCGAGCAGACGCCCATTTTTTCAGTGCCAGGGACATTGCGTGTGGTGACAATGATGCCTTCATAGCTTCCATCGGCTTTTTTGCGAATTTCAACGTCTGCACGCGAATATCCTGTACGGTCATCGACGGTTTTCCACTTCCCCACTAGTGGATCGGTTTCCGCAGCAATTGACAATCCTGACAAAGTGCTAAGTACTATTCCGGCAAATAATTGTTGATATATTTTTTTCATTTCATCCCCTGAAAATTCAGAATTGTGTTTTTAGAGTAAGTTGCCTAATTTATATATAAAGACCTACAAAATCAATGTGATAGTTTGTGATGTATTTGGCATATTTTTTTAAAACGCTGCTTTAATATGGAGTTTTTACTCTAATTTTTAAGTTAAAAAAGGCCTTTAATGATTTAAAGGCCTCGTGCTTAGTTTTTGACCCAAGTGACATTGCGTCCAATTGCAGAGCCTTCAGTACGACCATTGATGATCAAATGCTTGCCATTATTCATCAAACGAGCGCGTGCATTGTAGTGCTTGCCAGATTTGGGATCGAGCATTACACCACCCACAAATTCATTGGGCTTTTCTGGATCAGCGCTTAGGCCGGATAAGGTGGTTAAACCGACCATCGGTTTATTTTTCTGAGCACCGGTGCATTGCGTGCATGTCGAAACATTTGCTGTTCCGGGTACGCTTCGGCTTTGGATAATGGTGGCCGAATACAGGTCATGCTTATCTTTACGAATCACCACATCGGCAAGGGAATATCCTGTTCGATCATCAATGGTTTTCCATGTCCCCACTAAGGGGTCAATCGCTGCAAAAGCAGAGGATAAACTGCAGATGGAGAACATGCCGAACAGGATAGAAGGGAGGAATTTAACAGCCATATAATTACCCACATTACACAAAAAGCGGATGCCTAAAACTTAAAGGCATAAAAATATTATGGGTTTAATGTAGCCTGAAATAATATGAATATTCTAGTGATTTTTTAAGAATTGGTATTTATATTTTGAGCCAAAACATGAACGAGTTGGCGCTAAATGAGGTTTATGCTGAACGTCTACGCACTAGTAAAATAGTCGGAATTCATCTCAAAGTAGATTATTATCGGCATGATGAACTCGTCTGGAGTTGAGTTCATCATGCCAATGAAAGCCAAATGGCGACTTTAGTTGACGCGGATCCAAGATACCGTCCGGCCGAGAAGCGTGGTTCCAACATAACCTCGAAGTGTCAGGACATTGCCGCGCGCATTCAATTGCCCTTTACCTTGATAAGTATTGCCTGAAAGTGGGTCGATCACCTTGCCATCGGTGTACGCATTCTCTTTTGCATTATGTTTAAAGCCAGAGAATATCGGTAAACCAATTAAGGGTGCATTTTTGAGTTTACCTTCGCATTTTTCACAAATCGTGGTGACAGGGCGGTTGGGGATGGCATGCACTTTGGTGATTTTACCGCTATAGCTGCCGTCTTTTAATTTAGTGATTTTGACTTCAGCACGAGCATAGCCTGTTTTATCATCTATGGTTTTCCATGTCCCGACGAGGTCTGCTGCATGTGCTGTCATTGGGCCAAAGCAGAACATGGCTAAGGGAATAGCGAGTGTTTTGAGTTTCATATTTTATCCAGTTTTTTACATTATTTTTCTATTAAAAAATAAAGCTTTGTTGGTTTTTTTGACTTTATTTCTGGCGCGATTCTACTCTAAAAAAAATTGATCGCAAATACAGCTGATCATATTGAGGTTCTAAAGTTCGCAACCATTCGACTAAGCGGAAGAAAGTAGTAGGTCTAAATTTTGCGGGGACAACAAAAAAGCACCCCGAGGGATGCTTAGATTTAGGCTTTTAATCATGCAATGATTTAGCTGAGGTGTTGACCAAAAAGGGATAGAGCTTCTTCTGCCGTAAAAGTATATTTTGTATTACAGAATTGGCAGTCCATTTCAATTGGGTTTTGAAACTCTAGAGTTTCACGAACTGCAGCAACACCAATTTGTTCAAGTGCTGTCGCACAGCGTTCTTTTGAACATGTGCAGCCAAATTTTAAGGCTTCAGTTTCAGGTAGACGAACTTCTTCTTCGTTATATAAACGATATAAAATTTCGTTTGCAGATAAAGACGTTAACTCTTCTGCTTTTAATGTCTCGGTCAGCATGGTTAAACGTGGCCATAGATCTTCATCAACTCGGCGTTGTTCTTCTTCGCTGTTACGCGGCAATAACTGGATCAGTAAACCACCTGAACGGCTGTTGCTGCTTGCTAAGACGATGCGTGTCGGGATCTGTGCAGATAGATCATAATATTGCATCAAGCAACCCGCTAAAGTCGGTTTGTCTAAAGGTACAATCCCTTGATAACGCTCACCAAATTCAGGCTCGATATTAATGAAAAGTACTGGGTTTACCAAGGCTTTGAGTACCGTGCTGCTGTCTTCAGCGGTTTGAAAGTGCGGGTCTTCTTCATAATCTGCAAGTGCGCGAACTTCACCGAGATGATTACATTCCGCCATTGCCCATTTAAAAGTGCCTGCAGCCTGAATTTGTAAGCTAATACGACCTTTAATTTTTAAGGTGCTGGCCAACAAGGCAGTCGCGCTGAGCATTTCACCCAAGAGAATTTGTACAGCAGGTGCATAGTCACGCTGTGCAAGAATCGTTTGTAGGGCTTCTTCAAGATGAACCACTTCTCCACGAACAGGGCTATCTTCAATAAAAAAGCGTTGGCGTAAATCTGACATAAAATTCTCCATAACCCTGCTTTAATGGTGACGATATTGTAAAACACAAGTCATTCATTATCATCTCTTGTGACATCAATACGATGACGTTGTAGACTGCGTTGTAAATCAACACCTGTAGGTTTTTCAAGGGCTTGCGCATCGCTTTCAAACAAATGTTCCAGTTCAGCTAAAGCGTTACGATGCGTTTCATAAATTTTTTGTTCATCGGTATAGATTTGCTGCTGTTGAGTCAGCAGTTTTTCATCATAATCACGGAACAATTCGATACTTTTATAGGCATCTTCATCGCTGATGCCTAAGTCGCACAGCATGTGATAGGCCATTCCTAAAGACGATAAATAGGTTTCACGCCAAATATGCTCAATCCCCAAATCACGCAGCAGATGCACCTGATGACGGTCACGCGCACGGACCAATAATTTTAACTGAGGGTAATTCAGGCGAATATGACGCGCCACGTTCATCGAGTCTTCAATATCATCTATGGCAAGGACGAACACTTTGGCATGTTCAATGCCCGCAGCGCGTAAAATATCTGGTTGTGTGGCATCGCCATAATATAGATGACCACCATAATTACGTACGAAATCGACTTTGTCTAAGTTGCTATCAATGGCGGTAAAAGACAAATGCTGTAAATGCGCCACACGAGCAATGATTTGTCCAAAACGTCCAAAGCCCGCAATAATCACAGGATTATGTTCATCCGGAATGTCGTCATATTCGGGGATGGTTTTTGGATTAAAACGCGGCAAAATTTGTGATTGTATTAACCAGTACAACATAGGGGTCAACACCATCGACAAAGTGACGATGAGGGTTAATGGCTCCAAAATGGCTTGCTGTACGACATTTTCACTTTTCGCCACACTAAAGACCACAAAGGCAAATTCACCGCCTTGAGCCAAACAGGTCGCCAGTAAAATACTGTTGCGCCATGAATTTTTAAGATAACGCGCAATCGCCGTAAGTGACGCCATTTTGATGAGCATCAGTGCCAATGCACCACCGATAATGAACCATGGCATTTCAACGAATAATGACAGTTCTGTGGTCATGCCCACGGTCATAAAGAACAAACCAAGTAAAAGCCCTTTAAACGGAGCAATACTGGCTTCGAGTTCATGGCGGAATTCCGAGTCTGCCAATAGCACGCCAGTCAGAAATGCTCCGAGTGTGGTACTGATGCCAAGTACATCCATCAACACCACGACACCCAGCACAATAAATAAGCCAACAGCAGTGATCAGTTCATGCGCACCACTTTTCGCGACGAAACGGAAAAAAGGCCGCATTAAGTATCGACTAAATAAAAATAAGCCTGAAAAAGTTGCAATGAATGCAGCGAAATAGGCGATCCCGTGATGTGATGATTCTGTTCCTGCGAGCAGGGGGATGACTGCAATCAGGGGAATTGCGGCCATATCTTGAAACAGCAAAATCGAAAAGGATTGTTGCCCATAGGTGGTGTTTAATTGCTGTTTTTCACTCAGCATCTGCAAGACAAAGGCAGTAGAGGAGAGTGCCAGAGCGAAACCGATAACGATACTGGCTGCAATGCCTTGTTGTAAGGCAAAAAAACTGCCTAGCGCTAAAAGCAGACCGGTCAGACCGACTTGTAAACTGCCCATGCCGAAAATAGAACTACGCATACTCCATAGCCGCTGTGGACGCAGTTCGAGGCCGATCAGGAACATCAGTAAGATCACGCCAAACTCAGCGAGCTCTTGGATCGCTTCGGGATCACTGGCAATGTTAAAGACATCGGGGCCGAGCAAAATACCAGTGAACAGATATCCCAAAACCGTTGCAATACCAAAGCGCTTGAGCAAAGGGACAAGCAATAAGGATGCGCCAAGGAAAATTGTGATCTGTAACAGTAGTGACATTTACTCGTCCTAGAGTTGTATTTTTGGTCGAAAGTTGCAATTCAGTATGACTGATTTTTCAGACTGAATTGTACGCGTTTAACTGAGTTCCTGTGGGTCTATATCGAGGCTCAATTTCATATTTGATGGCTTGTTATGCAAGATGTTTTGCCACCAATAACGCAGATAATAATGTAAGCGCGCACGATCTGTAGACAGTAAAACCATGTGGGATTGATAACGTCCGGCTTTGCGCTCCATCGGGGCAGGAATCGGCCCCCAAATGTCAATAATTCCAGCAGAGTCCTGACGCAGCAATTGGGCATGTTGCTGTAAAAATTCAGTATTGAGTTCTTGGTTTTTGGACTCACAGCGTACCAATGCGGCATAGCGAAACGGTGGCATTTGTGCCATTTCCCGTTCTTTCATGGTTTCTTTGGCAAATTTTCGATAGTCCTCATTGACCAAGATATTCAAAAGCGGATGGTCGGGTCTTAGGGTTTGTAAAAACACATCGCCTTTACGTTCACCACGGCCGGCACGCCCAGTGACTTGTACAATGAGCTGTGCAGTACGCTCGATGGCACGGAAGTCCACACTCAGTAGACCTGAATCGATATCTAAAATCGCCACCAAGGTGACGTAAGGGAAATGATGTCCTTTGGCCAGCATTTGTGTACCGAGTAAAATGGCAGGTTCGCTTTTTTGAATCTTGTCATAGATTTTTTGCCAACTGCCGACTCGACTGGTGGAATCACGATCGACCCGTATAACGTCATGCTGCGGAAATAGCTCATTTAGGCTTTCTTCAACCTTCGCTGTACCCATGCCCACGGATTTCAGTTCTTGGTGATTACACTGTGGACAATGCTCTGGCATACGGTGAATGGTGCCGCAGTGGTGACAATGCAAGTGTTGATAGGGTGTGCGGTGTACCGTGAAATTGGCATCACAGTGCGGACATTTGGCCTGCCATGCACAGCTTTCACAAATTAAAACCGGGGCATATCCGCGACGGTTTAAAAACACTAACACCTGTTCTTTTTTTTCTAGGCGCTTACGGATTTCACCAATTAATAATTGGCTAATTCCATGCTGTTTCTGTGCCACTTTCAGATCAAGGATGTGCATTTTCGGCATGACTGCGGTGCCAGCACGTTGGTTCAATTCCAGTACAGTCATTTTGCCTTGTTTCGCGAGTGCATAACACTCGATACTAGGCGTGGCAGAACCTAAAATTACGGGGCATTGTTCCAGATGCCCACGGTAAAGTGCGACATCCCGAGCGTGATAGCGAAAGCCTTCTTGTTGTTTAAAGGACAGATCATGCTCTTCATCAATCACAATCAAACCTAGATTCGGCAGTGGAGTATAAATTGCAGAACGCGTGCCTAAGATAATTGACGCCTTACCTGTTTGCGCCGCTTGCCAAGCTTGCATACGTTTTGAATCATTCAAACCCGAATGTAGTAGAGCAATATTGCAATGAAAACGTGATTGGAAGCGGCTGATTGTCTGTGGGGTGAGTCCAATTTCAGGCACTAAAACCAAGACCTGTTTGCCTTGCTTTAGAACCTCTTGCATGATTTGTAAATAGACTTCGGTTTTACCACTGCCGGTCAGACCATCAAGTAAAAATGCCTGATATTGACTCCGTGCTTTTAATACCCGATCAATGGCTTTCTTTTGCTCAGGATTTGCAGTGAGCGGCATTTGCGCCATGCTCATGGGCATCGGGCTAAAGTCCTGTTCGGCCAAGACACATTGACAGATACCTTTTTTCTCTAATGCTTTGAGTGTCGCGGTTTCCACACCTGCCAAATTGAGTAAATTTTCCCCAGTTCCAGTTGGATGTAATTTTAAAATCTTATAGGCTTCTTGCTGTCGTTCCGAGCGCTTAATTTTGTCATCGGCATGGAGGTCGAGGAGATTCCATGTCCGTGCCAATAAATTATAGGGTTTTCCTTGGCGTAACAAGGTCGGAAGGGCACTTTGCATCACTTCACCAATCGGAAATTGGTAATACTGTGCAGACCATGTCAATAAATTTAAAACTTTCTCATCTAAAATGGCGCGATCATCAAGAAGTTCGGTAATGGCCTTGAGTTTAAAGCTTGAATCGAGTGGTGCATCGGGTGCAATTTTTTCCACGATGATACCGGTCAAATTTTGCCGACCAAAAGATACAGCAACGCGTGCAGCTACTTCAGCTTTTTGGTATTGCTCTTGGCTTAAGCTGTAATCGAAGCAGTCGTATAAATATACCGGAACGGCGACTCGAACGCGGTAAATAGGTGTTGCAATGCTCGCTGAATTTGCCATAAAACGTGGATAAGTTCCTGATTAAATTTCGTCGTGATCGTAAAGGAGTTGTGTTAGAGTGAGCTCATATTTTATATCTAAGAATATGAATGATTTTGATGGTCAGACGCAACTGCGCTGATAGAAATTTTGGAAAATTAGAGCATTACAATGCCTGCATATCAGTTTACTGCCATAGACGCTTCAGGGAAGCAGCAGAAGGGTGTACTTGAGGGTGATTCTGCGCGTCAAATTCGTCAACAGCTCAGAGATCAGTCACTCATTCCAGTTGCTGTCGATCCGATTGAGCAAAAAGACAAACACGCGCAGCAGCGCTGGTTTCAAAAAGGGCTGAATGCCTATGACTTGGCTTTATTAACTCGCCAACTTTCAGTTTTGGTTGCCGCTGCGATTCCATTAGAAGAAGCGATTCGTGCTGTGGGAAAACAAAACGAAAAAGCCCATGTGCAAAACCTGTTGATGTCGGTGCGCTCTAAAGTTTTGGAAGGACATTCTTTAGCCAACGCACTACAACAAGCGGGACGTTTTCCTGAACTGTATATTGCCACGATTGCAGCAGGTGAGCGTTCAGGCCATCTCGATCTCATTCTCGACCAACTTGCCGATTACACCGAAAATCGCTTTGCCATGCAAAAAAAAGTGCAGGGTGCGATGATTTATCCGATCATCCTGATGTTAATGTCTTTCGGTATTGTGATGGGACTCATGACCTATGTGGTCCCAGATATTGTCAAAACCTTTGACCAAAGCAAAGATGCCTTGCCGTGGATAACGGTCGCTTTAATGAAAGCCAGTGATTTTATTCGAATGGCCTGGCCATTTTTATTGGTCGGTAGCGTAGTTTCGATTTTTCTCTTGGTTCGATTCCTCAGAACAGCGGCGGGACATTATGCCTTTGACCGATTGACCTTGAAATTACCATTATTTTCCAAACTGTCTAAAGGCATTAATGCCGCTCGTTTTGCCAGTACCTTGTCGATTTTAACCAAGTCTGGCGTGCCTTTGGTCGATGCTTTAAAAATTGGCGCAGCGGTCAGTAATAATTGGGTGATTCGAGATTCGGTCAACCTTGCGGCAGAGAAAGTAACAGAAGGTGGTAATTTAGCAACACAGCTTGAGCGAAGTGGTTATTTCCCACCGATGATGGTACAAATGATCAAAAGTGGTGAAAGTTCAGGCGAATTAGATCGGATGCTAGAACGTGCGTCGACGATGCAAGACCGAGAAGTGACGACTTTAATTTCAACTTTATTGGCGTTGCTTGAACCGCTGATGTTGGTATTTATGGCGAGCATTGTACTGGTGATCGTGATTGCTGTGATGCTGCCAATCGTGAATATGAATAATATGATTTAAGACATTCGAACAATGATGTGAACAGAGATTTGTAACATGCAAGTGAAGACAAAAAATATGAAGCAACAAGGTTTTACTTTAATTGAAGTGATGGTGGTCATTGTCATTTTAGGTGTTTTGGCAGCGCTGATTGTACCGAACGTGATGGGCCGTGGTGAAAAAGCCAAAGTTGATACTACGGCGATTACTTTAAAAAGTGTCGCTGGCTCATTAGATCAATACAAAATGGACAATGGTAAATTCCCTTCAATGCAAGACGGTGGATTAAATGCTTTGGTCACTAAACCTGAGTCTGCTAAAAACTGGTTGCCGGGTGGCTATATCAAAGGCGGCTATCCAAAAGACAGTTGGGACAATGATATTCAATATGTGATCCCAGGTTCTGAAGGCCGTCCTTATGATCTTTATTCATTTGGTGCAGATGGTCAGTCTGGCGGTGAAGAAAATGATGCCGATATTTACTATAAACACTAACTGAGAATAATTATATATTCAGTTTTAATGGAATTAATCACTTCACTTAATAGGGTGTTTCAATATTGAGTGAAGTGATAATAAATCTTAATTATAAAATTAATATTAAGTTATTGAATTTACTTTAAATTTCATAATATTAAATATGTGATATTTATAATAAGAATTATTCCCAATTTTATTGATTACAATAATCGCAAAATATGAATAAATATAGGCTTTTCATTTAAATAAAACCGAGCATAATATCTTTTATGGTACTTTTTTAGCCATGGAGGATAGTATGAAAGCATTATTATTAACGGATGAAATTAACCAATTTCATTGGTCTATGCTGAAATCTGTTCTTTTGATTTTAAGTATTCTGCCGATCAGTCAAGGCATTGTGTATTTATGGCAAAGCACTGAGGGCAGTAGCCAAATTATGGTGGGCTTCTTTGCCATGAGCTTAATGAGTTCATTACTGGCTTTAAGTTTTTGGTCTGCATTAAAAGCGACTGTGGCAAATTTAAAACAAGAACATGCATCTGCCATCGAACAAATGGTTGTTCGTCTTTATCGATATATTCCAATGGTATCTTTAGCTGCCATGCTTTCCTATTTAGTAACGAAGTTATAAACCACAATCAAACCTTCCAAACTGGAGCTTGCTCCAGTTTTTTTATGTCCCGTGCAAATGAACAGTTAGCCTACATCAAAGCGTACATCAATTTGATACGTTTTCTAAGAAGACCTTGCTTTGTCCGTTTTGACGCATCGAATGTCTGCTTCACATATCGTCAGCCTGAATGAAATTTTTATAATGCATAGATAGTCAGATGAAGTACAACAAAGAAAAGCAAGAGGAAAAATGCAACAGATCGATTGGCAAGATTTTTTGAAAGTTGAATTACGTGTAGGGAAAATTGTACAGGCTGAAGTCTTTGAGCAAGCACGTAAACCCGCGTACATTCTCCATGTGGATTTTGGAGAGGAACTGGGCATTAAAAAGTCCAGTGCACAAATTACACAGCTGTATCAGCCGGAAAATCTAGTGGGAAAATTGGTCGTTGCCGTCGTGAATTTTCCAAAAAAACAAATTGGGCCGATCCAGTCAGAGTGTTTGGTCACAGGTTTTCATAATGCAGAGGGGCATGTTGCTCTTTGTATGCCTGATGCAGAAATTCCCCTCGGCACCAAGTTACTTTAAAAAAGCAGGATGAGCTGGCACGTTGAAAGTTTATCAATAAAAAACCGAGCCAAAGCTCGGTTTTCTTGATCTTTTATAGCGGAATCAACGGCGTGATTTAAAAGAAATATCAACTTTACGCGGGCGATAAATCCAACCGAGAACCAATAACAAGAATGAGAAAATCAACACAGGCCAATCACTTAAGCGTGTGTAAAGTGTCTCGCCTTGCATGGCAGGTAAATCACCACGAAGTACCGCATCTTTATCCATCGGTGCTTGTTTCACAATGTGACCATTATGATCAATAAAGGCGGTAATACCAGTATTGGTTGCACGGATAAACCAACGGCCATTTTCTTTGGCACGCATTTGAACCATTTGTAGGTGTTGATGCGGGCTCGCTGTTCCAGTAAACCATGCGTCATTGGAAATAGTCACTAGGTAGTCACTTTGACTGGCATTACGGCGCGTTAAGTTGGGATAAGCCACTTCATAGCAAATCGCCGCACCTAAATCATGACCTTTAACATTCAAAGGCTTTTGGTTGTTTGCACCACGTGAAAAGCCACTCATCGACGGGTCATTTTGTAGGGCAGGCAGTACCCAACTTAGCATCCCTGAAAGCGGAATGTATTCACCAAAGGGAACTAGACGTTGCTTCTTGTATAGGCCAGAAGACTCATCACCAGTTGCCATGATGGTGTTGTAATACATAGGGTGTTGGTTTTGCTGTGATTCTGCCAAATCCCAATAGGGAATACCTGTCACCCAAGCCGTACCTGTTTTATTGGCTTGGACTTTCATCGCATCCAAAAACGGCTCAATATCAGTTTGGAACATTGGAATGGAGGATTCTGGCCAAACAATGACATCACGGCCCCATTCTGTCCGACTTAATGATGCATATTTCATTAAGGTTTGAGCTTGGTATTCTGTTAACCATTTTAAATCTTGTGGAATATTGCCTTGAATTAAGGAAACACTCAGCGGTTTTTCATTTTTAGGCTGAACAAATTGCAGTTGTGCTGCACCCCATGCACCGAGCAAAACAAGGACAGAGGGAACAATCCAAAAGATGCGTTTACGTAGGATTTCAACCAAGGCACAGGCCAATACAATGACCGCAAAAGATACCCCAAAGATCCCGAATAATGGCGCATAGCCATCGAGGAATCGTTCAGTAAAGGTATAACCTGCAAACAGCCATGGAAAACCGGTAAAGACCCAAGTTTTACTCCATTCGAAAAACACCCACAGTGGCGCAAAGGTCAGAGGTGTTTCTGGAAAGAAGCGGCGGTAGAGCCAACTCTGAACTGCGGTAAACAGGCCCATCACAATCGCCATAATGGCAATCATCAAAACACTGAGTGCTGAATTGGTATCACCATAGACATGGATCGAGGTATACAGCCAAAAAGCCCCGACAAACCATAAGCCAAAGCCATAAGCTAGACCAATGAAAAACGATTGTTTAGGGGCACGCTGACTTAAGCAAGCATACAGCAGGGCTGGAGATAAAATTGCCAACCACCAATAATGATAAGGTGCCAGCGACAAGCTGAAGATGGCACCTGAAAATAATGCAATCAGCAAAGGATAGATGAAAGGTAGCTGTTTTTTTTGTTCTGAGTGGTTTAGCAGCTTATCAAAGTAGGTTCTCATTTACGGACAGCTCGGATCAGATGAATAGTACGTGCATCTGCCTCCAAAATGGTAAATTCCCAGTTTTCAAGTTCAATCACTTGACCTTGTAAATCACTGACTAAGCCCATTTCTTGTAGCAGTAAGCCGCCCACAGTTTCTACTTCATCATCTGAAAAATCAGCATCTAAAAGATTGTTAAAATGTTCAATTGGTGTAAGTGCTTGAACCAGCCATGTATTTGCACTGAGTGGGTCTTCATCTGGAATGATAAATTGAGCTTCTTCATCGACTTTGTCGTGTTCATCTTCAATTTCACCCACAATTTCTTCAAGAATGTCCTCTAAAGTGACTAAGCCTGAAGTTGTGCCATATTCATCAATCACTACAGCGATATGGGTTTGGGTATTTTTCAACATACGTAAAACTTGGTCAGAACGCGCGCTCTCGGGTACAAATAAGGGTTGACGCATTAATGCACGAATATCGACTTTGGTGGTCGGTTCTGTCAAAAATGGCAACAAATCTTTGGCCAACAAAATACCGACAACATTGTCTGGCTGGTCTGAGGAAAAGACTGGGAAACGTGAGTGTGCAGATTCAACAAGTACATGCAAAATATCTAATAGCTCATCATCTTCTTGCAAGCTGATCATCGCAGTACGGGGGGTCATGACCTCGCGGATTTTAGTTGCAGGTAAGTCGAGTACCCCTTCGAGCATGGCAACTGTATCGGGTTCTAAGAAGCGACGTGAATCTTGTACCAATTTCAACAGTTCGTCACGGGTTTCTGGTGCAGTGCCCAGCCATTTACGTAAGCCGCGCATGCCCCACGACGGGCCGGATTCCTCTTGCATGATCTTTCCTAAAGACTCTTAATATCTAATAAATGATGATTTTATCATACCGTAGAAAATACAGTTGTCTATTGTTAATGTTGATCTAGATGATGAGCGATGAAGTCATTTTAAGACGTTATCATCTGCATTTTTCAAGCTAACATTCGGTCGTCAGGATTATGCTAAAATAGCCCTAGATTTTAATACTGAGTTTTCTAATGTCTGAGCCTTCTGTGTCCCCATCAATTCAATTAAACACCCGTGGCTTACGTTGCCCTGAGCCTGTGATGATGTTGCATCAAGCCATTCGTAAATCAAAATCGGGTGATATTGTGGAGGTTTTTGCAACAGATAATTCGACCTCTTGGGATATTCCGAAATTTTGTATGCATTTAGGTCATGAGCTTTTGCTTCAAGAAGAACGTCTTGATGAAAATGGAAATAAAGAATTCCATTATTTGGTTCAGAAAGGTTAATTTAAGAGATTGTAAAAAATAATAATTATTAAGATGTTACATTTTTATTAATAAAATAGGCTGGTCAAGTCTGATGGCTAGCCTATATCATTCGCAGCATAATTATACAAAGTTTAAAAAACAGACTTTTAAAATGTCAAATTCGATTGCTCTTATACTTGAAAAATTAGGCTTATCCGCCCAAAAACGTGCCATTCATGTGCAATTTTCCAACCCTGCGTTGAATGACGAGCTTTTTATTCAACGTATTGATGGGGAGCATGTCTTAAACCAAGGCCTGCAAGCGACTTTGATTTGCCTATCTACGAATGCACTTATTCCACTAAAACAATTTATTGGCGCACAGGTCGCCGTTGATCAAGTGACCGATCAGGGCGAACTCTTCCGTACCACGGGTATTATTACCGAAGCCACCCAAGGCCAGAGTGACGGTTCACTCACCCTATATAAACTCACTCTAGAAGACGCAACGTCGCTATGGCATAAACGCCGCAACAGTCGTGTGTTTATGAACAAATCGGTGCGCGAAGTCAGTGAGACTCTCTTTAAAGAATGGCAAAGCAAAAGTCCGCTCTTTGCTGCCAGTCTAACGCTAGATCTAAGCGGTTTAAGTCAGAACTATGATGTACGACCTTTCATCATGCAGTCGAATGAAAGCGATTATGACTTTTTAACGCGTCTTTGGCGCAGTGAAGGCATCAATTGGCTCATCGATGAAGCGCAGCTGAAAGCACCACATTCCTCAGCGCCAATTGAAAAACAAAAACTTCGCCTGATTGATGACAATAGCCAATATCAAGCACTCAGCCGTCGTAGCATCCGCTTTCATCGCTCTAGCGCCACAGAAAAACAAGACAGCATCACCAGCTTGATCGGTGAGCGTAGCATTCAACCGACTGCGGTCCATGTGCAGCGCTGGCAAGCCGATGGACTCAGCCAAGAAGAAGGCGCAGGTTCAGTTCAAAGTAAACATCAGCATAGCCAAAGCCAAGACAATGCCAGCTTAAGTTTGGAACAAGCATGGCATGTCAGCCCTGCATGGATGCAAGATTTAAAAGGTGAAGATCAAGCCACTGCTTCATCCAATAGCCAAATTGAAAAACTGAATCAAAACCTAACGCGCTATCACGAGCTACAATCGAAAAAATTCAGTGCACAATCGACTGTGCGTGATACCCAAGTGGGTTATTGGTTTGAATTGAATGAACACCCAGAAATCGATCAACACAGTGGTGCAGACAAACAATTTTTAATCACAGAAAAAAAATTCTATAACCAAAATAACTTACCTAAAGACCTCTCTGAACAAGTCAATCAACTGATTGAACAAAGTCAGTGGAACATTAAACCGATCCATGAACAGGCCGAGCGTCAGGCCAATCAGCTCACATTACAACGCCGCAATATTGTGACGGTTCCTGCATATAACCCACTCGAACACCGTCCAAGCACCCATCCGCAACGGGCTAAAGTTGTCGGGCCAAGTGGTGAAGAAATACATGTCGATGAATGGGGGCGTATCAAAGTCCGCTTTTTATTTACCCGTGGAGATGACCACAGCCATGATGGCGGTGCAGGCAGCAATGACAATGATACGGACTCTGCATGGGTCGATGTGCTTACCCCATGGGCCGGTGAAGGCTATGGTGCACGTTTCTTACCACGTATTAATGAAATCGTGGTCATCGATTTCTTTGACGGTAACATCGACCGACCATTTGTGGTGGGGCGCATACATGAAGCACAGCGCAGTCCAACCCAATTTGATAGTAAAGGCAAACTGCCAGACACCAAAAAACTGGCTGGAATAAAAAGTAAGGAAGTCCAAGGTGAAGGCTTTGGACAACTACGCTTTGATGACACGACTGGACAAATATCAACACAATTACAAAGTACCCATGGTGCCACCCAGCTCAACCTAGGGAACCTCAGTCATCCTAAAGAAACCGCAGAAAGTGCAGGTCGAGGCGAAGGCTTTGAACTGAGAACCGACCAATGGGGCGCAGTTCGTGCAGGACAAGGGCTCCTTGTCAGCACACACCCACAACAACAAGCAGCAGCAATGCACCTCGATGCACAAGCGGCGAAAGAACAAATCGAAGCCAACTTAAACAGCAGCAAAGCCTTAAGTGAAGTGGCGAAAAAACAGCAAACTGACCCGCTTGAAGTCTTAGATAACCTGAAAAACTTCCTTGGACAAATTGAAAAAGGCAGTAAAGAAAAAGCTGATGCCTTTAAACAAGCCTTAATGATTTTATCTGCACCAAACTCAATTGTTGTGAGTAGTCAGGAAGATATTCATCTTTCAGCAGATGGACAGATCAGCCAAAGTGCAGGCGATAGCATCAACCTCAGCAGTCAAAAATCCTTGATTGCCCATGCACAAAGCAAGATCAGTCTATTTGCAGCACAAGAAGGCTTACGTGCGTATGCGGGCAAAGGCAAAGTTGAAATCCAAGCCCAAGGAGATGGGGCAGATCTGATTGCCCGAAAAGGTATTCAAATCATTTCCACGGAAGATAAAGTTGAAATCAAAGCGAGCAAAAAAATTGTTTTGGTTGCGGGTGGTAGTCAGATTGAGATTAGTAGTGCGGGTGTATTACCGACAACTAGCGGTAAGTTTGAAGTGAAGGCGGGGCAGCATAAGTTTGTGGGAGGGAACAAGATTCCCACTTTGAATGTAAATTTACCTGCACTGAAAATCAAAGAAAATTCAGTGAGCGAATGTCCTATAAGGTTAAAACAATCAAATTCAAATACCGAATATATATCTAATGCTGAGTCATCCACGGCGTTGAATGATTCAGCATTACATGGAAATAGTTGTTCATCTTTATTAAAACCAATTAGTATAGTTGATTATCTACCAGAAGCTCTTTCTGGGAAAATTGTAGATACGGATGAAAACGGAAATTTAATATCAATAGGTATAGAAAAAAATGAAACTTTAGAAGATGGTTATGTTGACTATTATGAAAATTCAAAGAGGTATAAAGTCAAATTTTATGATTATTCAGAGATAAGCCAACCATTTGATATTAAGTTTGATCCACTTAAAAACCTCTTAACAGTAACAACAAAGATATCTTTTAAAGGAAAAAAGCGTGTCTTAGTTGACAATAATAACCAGATAGTTACTAATAAAAGTGGTATAGAAGTAGAATTACCATATGATTCTAGCTTAGATTTGCAAAATTCCATGTTTTCTTTTGAGGATATAGAAATTCCATATAAAGATTGGTTTGACTTTAATAAAGCTAAATCTGAAATTGAGAAAATTTTAAATAAAAATAATTTTTATTTATATCCGAAAAACTGTGCTCAATCAAAATGTACGTGTAAAGTTCCAGTTTGGTTGGAAGTTGTAGAAGCACAAGATGGTCATGAGGTTAATATATACAAATTAAGTACACGTGCGGATTCAAGTAATTGGTCTATAAATGCTACAGCAGAATACGAAGCATCGAAAAAACAGGTAACTGATTACTATCAAATTTATGAATTTATTGAAAACTCAACTTCATTAACTGATTTTCAACAATATGACTTCGGATGTTGGAAATTTGAGCCAAGTTGGATGTCGAATAATATACATGCGCATGAATCTGGTCATTTATTTAATTGGCCAGATGAGTATTTTGCTTATGGGGGAGCAGTAAATCAAAGATATACTTTAGCTACAAGTAATCCACCATATCAAATAGATCTTAAGATTGCAGAGCCTGCAGATTTTTGGAAAAGAAATTCAAAAAATAATTTAATGGGTGAAGGAACTTTAATTAAAAATCCACAAATGCATGAATATTATCTGCATCAAATTCGAGATTGGTTTGAAAAAGAAACAGGGATTAATTGGGATGTTAAATCTTAAATTTATAATGGTTTCAATTTTATTTATGAGTACTGTATCAATGGCGAAAAATAATCAAGAGTTTTACACGAGTACATATCCAAATTATTGGGGTAATCCTCTTATAGAAAAATTTTGGGCTAATAATGGTAAAGAATTTTATTTGAAAAATTCTACAGTAGATAGAATAGGTAGTAAAAATAATAAAATAAACGGAGTCGGTTTGATTGTTAAAAGCTTAACCGAAAAAGAGGCTGAAGATTATGACAAATATGGAAAAAAAATTTTCTTGCTTAATAAAAAATATGATGTCAAAAGTAGTAAAGATAAGAAGCTAAATTTTAGATTTTTTGAAATTTCAGGTGAGAATACTGTTTCTTCAATACTTTTTAATTCAAAAGACAGTAATGGGCAGGAAGTTTTAAAATGGTTTAATGAAAAAAAAATAAATTTTATTAATTCCAGTGAAAGTAAAATGGAAATAGGATTTAAAATTATTACTAAAATAAAAAAAAGTGAATCTAATTATGTTTTAGAATTGATATTTGAGAATTTATCTGGGCAAGATATATTAATCACTGGGGTTAATGATTGGGAGGTGAGTAATGAAAATAGAAGAAGTAAAATAATATCAAATTTAGTGATTAGGGATGGTTTGAATGCATCTTTTAAATTTAGTTTGAATAAATATAATTTGATAGAGAAAAATGAGGATTTATTAAACAATCTAATATTACCTGGGAAAATGAAAAAAAGTATTCATTTCAAGTTAGATAAAAATGAAATGGATAAGCTAGAAGAATATCAAAAAATTATAGATGATGCAGAGCTAAAATATTATGTTGTTATGGATCTTAGAGTGCTATCGCCAAGTATTATTGCAGGTGATTTTCATTATTTAACTAGTTTGAATGAATTTATTTATTCTAAATGAATTGCATGTCGTATATTTGGTTTTTTTCATATTTTTTTGTGCAGGGGAATTGTATTTTTAATGTTTGAAGTAATAATTTTGTAGGCGGAATTTTATTCTGATTTTTTAATTATTTAAACTTTCTTGCAATGGTTTTTGTTGATATTGATTTTTTAATTTTATTTAGTGGGTTTGATTTTAAAAAAATTATGTATTTTATTTTTAATAAATAAATTGAGCTATGATGAATTTTGTTGGTGTTTTTAGATTGTTATTTATAGTGCTCATTAGCTCGCATGTATATGCTGATGACGAAAAAATAGCATATTTATACGAGAAAAATAAACAAGCGCTTTTTTTAGGTGGGTGTAATAGGGGAGTTTTTCCATTTAATAGTACTGATTTTTCTAACATAAAAGATCTAACCTTAAAATATAAGTTGGAAAAAATTCATCGAAATCATGAAGAGCCGACATCGTTTAATTTTCTGATCGAAAATAAGGAAATTACAATGTACGGTGGAGGAGATGAAGTTGTAAGTAAGCTTTGTAATATGGAAAGTTCTAGAGAAATTAAAATTAATTATTATAAAATTGAAGGATCTAAAAGAATATATTACTATATAGATGAAATTTAAATTTTTATTTAGGCTTAGTGAAATTATTTCTTTTAATTATTTATAAAATATCTAAATCTAGTGGATATAAAATAATACATTGATAATTATTTTAAATGAAATACTTATGAAATTCATTTTTTATAGGAATTAGTTTTTTTGTAATAATATTTATTTAAAGAGTGTGATTGTCTATTAAAAAATAAACCCGCATTAAGCGGGTTTATTTCAATCTCAAAAGAGATTACATATTAGGATAATTAGGACCACCGCCACCCTCAGGTGTTACCCAAGTAATGTTTTGAGACGGATCTTTGATGTCACACGTTTTACAGTGTACACAGTTGGCCGCGTTAATTTGGAAACGTTTAGAACCGTCATTCTCTTCCATAATTTCATAAACACCAGCAGGACAGTAGCGCTGAGCAGGCTCATCCCATTTTGGTAAGTTCACATGTACAGGAATAGAAGCATCTGTCAATTTCAAGTGAGCAGGTTGGTTCTCTTCATGTACCGTATTTGATACGAATACTGAAGACAAACGGTCAAATGTAATTTTACCATCTGGTTTTGGATAATTCGGTTTGAAGTTCGCAGCATCGACAGTTTTTAAAGCGCTGAAGTCGGGCTGTAAGTCATGCAGCGTGAACGGCACTTTAAAGATGTTTTGATCAACAAAGTTGAACGCACCACCCATCCATTGACCAAACTTATGCATAGCAGGGCCGAAGTTACGAGAGTTATATAACTCTTCTTTCAACCAACTGTTGTTGAACTTGTCTGTGTACGCAGTTAACTCTTTAGCGAAGAAGTCTTCACCTTCAGTCACACGTGCAATGGCAAGGTCACCACCTTTTTCCACACCCGCAGCAATCGCTTCAAATACAGCTTCACCGCACAGCATGCCTGATTTCATTGCTGTATGAGAGCCTTTGATTTTCGCAAAGTTTAGGAAACCTGCGTCATCACCAATTAAGCTACCACCAGGGAAAGTGAATTTAGGTAATGAGTTGAAACCACCTTTTACAACCGCACGTGCGCCATAAGAAATACGTTTACCACCTTCAAGATATTGCTTGATCAGTGGATGTGTTTTCCAACGCTGCATTTCCATAAATGGATACATGTGTGGATTTGTGTATGACAAGTCAACAATCATACCCAACGTCACTTGGTTGTTTTCAGCGTGGTATAACCACCAACCACCTGAAGAACCTGTTTCGCTTAAAGGCCAACCTGCACCGTGCATCACCAAACCTGGCTTGTGTTTAGCAGGATCGATTTCCCAAAGTTCTTTAATACCAATACCGTAATGTTGCGGATCAGCATCTTTATCTAAGTTGAATTTTTGGATTAAACGTTTACCCAAATGACCCCGACAGCCTTCAGCAAATAATGTGTATTTGGCATGAAGTTCATAGCCAGGAGTAAAGTTATGCGTTGGTTCGCCATCTTTACCAATGCCCATGTCACCAGTCTGAATACCTTTCACAGTACCATCTTCGTGGTAAAGGATTTCAGACGCTGCAAAACCTGGGAAAATAGACACTTCTAATTCTTCAGCTTTAGCGCCCAACCAACGAACCACATTACCTAACGAAATAACATAGTTGCCATCGTTATGCATGGTTTTAGGCACCATCCAATGTGGTGCTTCTTGTGATTTTTCATCAGACAATAAGAAGAAGGTTTTATCTTCAGTCACAGGCACATTTAAAGGTGCACCTTGTTCTTTCCAATCTGGGAACAATTCATTCATTGCGCGAGGTTCAAGCACAGCACCTGATAGAATATGCGCACCCACTTCGGAGCCCTTTTCCACGACACAAACGGACAGATCGTTTAGGTTATTTTCAATTGCAAGTTGACGAATTTTAATCGCAGCAGATAGGCCGGCAGGACCTGCACCGACGATAACTACGTCAAACTCCATCGATTCACGTTCGATGTGTTCCATGTAGGACTCCTCATATTTCGGAAGGTGGCATCCATTCAATTCATTTAAATGGTGCTGCCATGAGTGTTCTTAATGCCCAGACACAATTTTTCTATCGTGTCTTTGATATTGTGGGCTAGTATAGTTTTAAACCGAGTTCTAGCCAATTGGCTGAATCATATTATTTTTCCGTCACTAAGGTATTTATTAGGCGGATGAAGCAGCAATTGAACGAAAACCCGACGAAAAAATTCATTAATAGGGATGATAGAAATTTAATGAACATTGCACAATACTTAAAAGATGGACAGTCCGGTCACAAAAGGTCAATCCCTCCATTAGATCAATGGCATCCAAAGCATTGTGGTGCAATGGATTTGAAGGTTTTAGCCAATGGAGAATGGTGGCACGATGGTCAATTGATCAAGCGGCAAGCACTCATTGATCTGTTCTCAACCGTGCTTTGGAAAGAAGATGGGAAATTCTATTTAAAAACCCCTGTGGAACAAATTGAAATACAGGTGGAAGATGAGCCTTTATTTGTCAATCAGGTGGATCACGTTGAGATTGACGCTAAAAACTATATTCAATTCACCACAACCACCCAAGACCTGATTATTGTTGATCAGGAACATCCGATTTTTATGCGTGAATATCAGGGTGAACTACGTCCTTATGTGCATGTTCGTTTTGGTATAAATGCCTTAATTCAACGTGCTGCATTTTTTCATTTAGTCGAGATGGGTGAGCTGCTTGAAAATGAGCAAGGGGAGTCCATTTTAGTGTTACAAAGTGGTGATTTGCACTTGCAATTAGGCACCTGAGGTTTAAGCTTTCCACCTTGTCATTCTGAATCTAAATTAAAGTGACCCTATGACCGCCATTCATCCCATTTACCCCTTAAATGTACCCATGCCAAAAGCGACTGCTGATGCGCCTATTGGGGTATTTGACTCAGGTATTGGTGGTTTGTCTGTTGCGTTGGAAATTGCACGTTATTTACCGAATGAACGGATTGTTTATTTTGCAGATACGGCACATGTCCCTTATGGCCCGCGTCAAGATCAGGACATCCGTGAACTGACTGCACATGCGATTGAGTGGTTATACCGTCAGGGGTGTAAAGTCGCGGTGGTGGCATGCAATACGGCATCGGCATTTAGTTTGGATTATTTGCGTGAACACTACGGTGAAAATTTTCCGATTATTGGCTTGGTTCCAGCCTTAAAACCTGCGGTATTACAGACCAAAAGTAAAACTGTGGCTGTCCTCGCAACGCCTGCGACTTTTCGGGGTAAATTAATCAAAGATGTCATGCAGCGATTTGCTGAACCTGCAGGGGTGCAAGTTTTGTCAGTGACTTCTTTGGAATTGGTGCCCTTTGTTGAAGCGGGGGCGCAAATGACTGAGCCTTGCCTGCAGACATTAACTGAGATATTACAGCCAGTTGTAGATGCAGGTGCAGATTATTTAGTGCTTGGATGTACGCATTACCCCTTCCTAAAATCGGCAATTCAGTATATTTTTGGTCAGAAGCTGACATTAATTGACTCGGGATTTGCGGTTGCACGACAAACAGCCCAAATTTTGATTAAAAATGAGTTATTATTTGAGCATAACCGCCAAGATTCACTGCGTATCGAATGTTATGTCAGTGGAAATAATGCGGAAAACTTAACACCTGTGGTAGCACGCTTAATTCAAGATGATCAAATCACTTGGAAAATCTGCAATATTCAGGCGGCAAGTTTAGAATTTTAATCATTGTGATTGAACGATTTTAGATAAAACAATTTAAATCTATTTGGGGTAGTCATGCTGTATGTTTCAGCAACCACTTTTTTGAGTGCTGGATATAGCGTGCAACGGGAAGAGGATCTCTAATGCTCGATAAGCGTTATCAAGTATTCATTTCCACATCTGGTAGCGAAATGCAGCCAGAACGGATCATTTTGGCTCAGACGCTTGTAGGAATGGGGTTTTTCTCATGGGGGCTAGAACAACGCACACCATTGAGCACTGCTTTTGCACGTCGTCAAATTGACGATTGTGACTATGTGATGATTTTATTGGGCAGTCAATACGGTGAGCAGTCTGTGTCTGGTGTGGGCTATATGCACCTTGAATACATCTATGCGGTGACCAAGCAAAAACCTGTCATTGTGTTTATGCATGATGATCCAGATTCACGTGATGATGCGTTACATGATGCTAAACCTGAACTTCGTGAAAAATTTAAAGAATTTAGAAAACTATTACAAAATGAAGTGGATCAAGTCTTTAGCTATCGAACCTTGCGTGATTTAGAAATGGCAGTGCGATTGAACATGCCGCAAATGCTAGAGCGCTATCCTGTTACAGGTTGGGTGCGCCCACAGAATACCCAAGCTTTGCATGATGAAATTGATCGCTTAAAAGCCCAGTTAGTTCAACTCGAAACAGAATCAGGAAAACGAGAAGTCGACCCATTCCTATCTTTACCAAAAGTGTCTATGCATGAAGTGTTCTCTTTTGAATATCGCATGCATGCCTATCAAGACGGCAATTTTAAAGAGCTGAAAGTTCAGAAAAAAATGACGTGGGCACAGTTGCTTTCGATTTTAGGTTCAACTTTTGTCAATCCGACCCCAGAAGAGTTTTTCTCTAAACGCATGAATGAATTTCTAAACGAAACAGGTTTGGAAGATGCCCGCGTTGAAATGCCTCGTGCGCATGCGGTTGCTCGTGCTCAGGTGAATATTCGGGCTTTGCATAGTATCAAGAGTCAAATGCGTCAAAATGATTGGATCATTCCAAATGGACGTGATGACCGTCAACGCATGTTGTGGCAAGTGACCTCGAAAGGTCAAAAACTACTGGAAAGTAATTTGTTGGATAATGATCGGGTTTTCCAATTTAAAACTGTATATTAATCTGTTTTATAAAATAGATAAAAAGCTGCTACATTAGCGTCATTCAAATTGATGGAAAAAGTGTAATGTTGTCTGCCGAAAAAGCTAAAGTCACCATTATTCTGGCGAACTTAGGCACGCCTGATGCGCCAACTGTGCCCGCAGTGCGTCGTTTTCTGCAACAGTTTTTGTCAGATCAGCGGGTGATTGAAATTCCAAAACCGATTTGGCAATTGATTTTGCGTTTGTTCATTTTGCCATTTCGACCAAAGCGTGTGGCGCATGCCTATGAAATGGTTTGGGGCAATGATTCGCCTATGCGTGAAATTTTATTTGAGCAAGTTGCCGCAGTAAAACAGCATCTCACAGCAAAATATCCAGAATTTGAACTGAATGTGATTCCGGCCATGACTTATGGTAATCCAGGGATTTCTACCGCTTTAGCGCAATTGGCTGAGCAGCCTCAAGACCACATTCTATTATTTCCGTTGTTTCCACAGTATTCAGCAACATCTACGGCACCTTTATACGATGCCATTGCTAAATGGATTCCACAGCAGCGTAATTTGCCGGGTCTGAGCATTATTCGTGATTACTATCAGCACCCGCTATTTATTCAAGCTTTAGCGCAAAGTGTGCGTGATTATCAAGCGGAGCATGGGGTCGCGGATAAGTTATTGATGTCTTTTCATGGCATTCCACAGCCTTATGCAGACAAGGGTGATCCCTATGCTGACCGTTGCCGTGTAACAGGACATTTAGTCGCGCAAGCGCTTGGTTTAACTGAAGATCAATATGAAATCAGTTTCCAATCGCGCTTTGGTAAGCAAGAATGGGTGAAACCTTATACTGATGCCACTTTGGACGCATGGGGCAAACAAGGCGTGAAATCGGTACAGGTTATGAGCCCTGCATTTTCAGCGGATTGTTTGGAAACGCTAGAAGAGTTGGCGCTGCAAAATGCTGAAATTTTCCAAGCTGCAGGCGGTGGTGAATATGGTTATATTCCTGCATTAAACGCGCGGGATGATCATGTCGCATTGCTCAATTTGTTACTTCAAGCTAATCTTGATGCCTTAAAGCAAACATTAGCCCATTAACGCCTTGAGGTTGTCGCCCTATGTTGCAAGTTAAAATCGTGCCCGTCACGGCATTTCAACAAAACTGTTCCATTGTTTGGGACTCTGAGTCGAAAGAAGCGGTCTTGATTGATGCAGGGGGAGAGCCGGAAAAATTAAAAGCCGAAGTTGAAGCGCTCGGTTTAACGGTCAAAGCCTTGTGGTTAACGCATGGCCATTTAGACCATGCAGGTGCGGTTGGGGCATTAACCCAAGCTTGGAATGTTCCAGTGATTGGCCCGCATAAAGAAGATGCGTTTTGGTTGGACATGATTCAGGAGGTTTCTGCGAAATACGGTTTCCCGATCCCTGAAAATGTCCATGTGACCCAATGGTTGGAAGGCGGCGAAACCTTGAAGCTGGGTGCAGAAGAGTTTGAAGTTCGTTTTGCACCGGGGCATACACCAGGTCATGTCATGTTCTATAACGCAAAATATGCCGTGCTTTGGACGGGGGATGTGTTATTTAAAGGCTCGATAGGCCGGACAGATTTTCCACGCGGTAACCATCAACAATTACTCGACTCCATTCAGCGTGAATGTTTTAGCTTGCCGGATGACACGCAGTTTATTTCAGGGCACGGTCCAATGAGTACCATTGGTTATGAAAAGCAGCACAATCCTTTTGTTGCGGGTAAAACCGGTTAAGCAATATGCTTTAACTGGATTCGTTAAAATAAAAAAAGGTCTACTAGGTTAGACCTTTTTTATATTTAAATCTGAGCTAAACGTATTTAGAATTGGTCTTCTTCACGGCCACCATCGGCCTGAGGTGCATCTTGTGTCGGCAGACGATATTCATCATTGGCCCATGCACCGAGATCAATCAATTTACAACGATCTGAGCAAAACGGGCGATATTCATTATTTTCCCAAGTCGTCAATGCGCCGCAGCGTGGACAATTCATGGTGGTGGGCATGCTTAACTCCAGCAAAAACGGATGATTCAATTAGGCAAATACAGTCGCAGTTGTTAGACTTATGCCGTTCTGTTTAGTTTGATCTGTTTATGCCTATTCGTCAATTTCAAGCGCAGCGTATGCGAGCTCCCCGTGATTTTCAGCCGATTGATTCCACGCCGATTTGTGTGGAAATTGGGGCTGGTAAAGGTAAACATGCATTATTGTTTTCAGCCAATCACCCTGAATTTCAATTGATTGCTGTTGAGCGGACACGTGAAAAATTTGTGGCAATGCAAAAGCAGCATCAACTTGAAGGGCAAAGCAATTTAGCTCCAATTCATGCTGATGCATTGCCTTGGGTAGTACATGCCTTACATCCTGCGCAAGTACAGCAATTCTTTATTTTGTATCCAAACCCTGAACCGCATAATCCTGCACAGCGCTGGTTAAATATGCCGTTTTTTGAATTTTTATTGTCGCGTTTGCAGCCGGGTGGTCAGATTACCTTGGCCAGTAATATTCCTGAATATATTGAGGAAGCGCAGCAGCAGTTAATCGATGTTTGGAAGCTACCTTTTGTCAAAGAACGCATTGCAGAGACTTCAGCACGTACACACTTTGAGATTAAATATCTAGAACGTGGTGAGTTGTGCCAACAATTATTGGTGACTAAACCCGCTGGCTATACCACACGTTTTGATGATTTTCAGCCGCTACAAGGCAAGCAACCCACCGAAGCATCTGCGGAATAATTGGGCATGACTCAGCGTATTGCAATCATTGGGGCAGGTCCTGCGGGATTGATGGCGGCGGAAGTGCTTAGCCAATTTGACTATGACATTCATGTTTATGAGCAAAAACCATCGGCAGCCCGTAAATTTTTAATGGCTGGCAAGACGGGGCTGAATATTTCGCATGCAGAACCCGTTGAACAATTTGTGCAGCGCTATGATCAAGTGGAATGGCTGAGCCCATGGGTTAAGCAGTGGGATGCAGCATGGATTCAACAGTGGATGATGGGGCTGGGCATTGAAACCTATATTGGTTCATCAGGTCGGGTCTTTCCTATTGAAATGAAAGCTGCGCCTTTGCTGCGAGCCTGGTTAAAACGTCTTAGTCTAGACGGGGTGCAGTTTCATTATCGACATCAAGTTTTGGACTTACAGTCCAATCAGCTAACGATTCAAAACCTTGTTGATGAATCAAGTCAAGTGCTTGGCTTTGATGCGATTATTATGGCATGTGGCGCAGTGTCTTGGTCACGTTTAGGCAGTGATGGCGCATGGCAAAAATGGCTGCAGCCTGAGAGCATTGAAACTTTTCAAGCCAGTAATGCTGGCGTGGAACGCGCTTGGTCGAAGTTTATGCAGCCTGTGTTTGGACAGCCCTTAAAGCGAGTCAATGCATGGGTCGATCAAGCCGAGCCGACCCAAGGCGATATCATCATTTCACACTATGGGCTGGAAAGTGGATTGATCTACAAACAAGGTCGAGCACTGCGTCAACAGGTGAAATCTGCTCAGCCCATGCAGCTGACTTTGGACCTATTGCCAGATCAATCTGTTGAGCAATTGGCAAAGAAACTACAGCCTTCGAAGAAGCAGTCTTTAACCAATGTTTGGCGTAAAGCCGGTTTAGATGCGGCGAAAGCTGCGCTGGTCCGTGAACTGGTGGATAAATCTTTTTGGCATGAGCCGGCCTTACTAGCAGCGAAAATTAAACATTTAGATATTCAACTTGACGGATTTCGCCCGATAGATGAGGCGATTAGCTGCGCAGGTGGTGTGAAGCGTTCAGTCCTAAATGATGGCTTACAATTGAAGAGCAATCCTGCAGTATTTGCTTGCGGTGAAATGTTGGATTGGGATGCGCCTACTGGAGGCTATTTACTAACAGCCTGCCTTGCAACCGGTCGAGCAGCGGGTGAAGGGGTTCAAAACTATCTGGTTTCTTTGCAGAACTAAGCGCTTCAAATTGTCACAATCTTGCTGAGGAGTTGTGATATTTTGAGATGAAATTCTTCTAAGAAAGACCACTATGCGCGTACAAGAACAATATACCGGAAGCTGCTTGTGTGGAGCGGTTTGTTATGAGATCAATGGTCCGGTCGGTGAGATCATGCAATGCCATTGTTCTCGGTGCCGCAAAGCCAATGGTACAGCATTTGCGACCAATGCCCCGATTGCTAAAGCAGATTTTAAAATTGTAGCCGGTGAGCAGTTTCTGAAACAGTATGCGTCTACCGCTACCACACAGCGCTGTTTTTGTAGTGAGTGTGGTTCGCCGATCATCAGTATAAAGGCTGAAACGCCTGATTATTACCGCTTACGTATAGGCACCTTAGATACACCTCTGACGCAGAAACCAACCTGTCATATCTTTGTCGCATCCAAAGCAGAATGGGATGATATCGCAGGTGATTTACCACAATATGCTGAACGACCATAGCGCAAATTAAGATTGAGCAATCACCTCAAGGGCATGAATTTGCCCTTGAGGTTGAGTTTTAAGCTCGTGTCACCTTCTCATTCATCCATGTTGAATTTGGGTGCATAGATTGCAACAGGGTGGATGATTAGGGTTGTCGAGTTTTTTGTAGTTCAGGATATTGTTCTTGCCAATGTCCCAATTGTTCTTGAGCATGAATAAACTGACCGAGACCTTTGACACTATCACTAGGATTTTTCAACTCACCATCGGCTGCTTGATTTTTCTCACGATAAATTTGTGATTGATTGTCCCAGTACTGATACATCAAGCCTTGAATATAACGGCCTTGCTCAGTTTTCATTTCGAGTTCTTTGAGCATATTCAGTGCTGACTGGATGTTGTCACGCTTACGCTGTGTAGCAAATTCATCAGTGAGTTTGCCTTCCTCACGCAGTTTCATCAGCTCATCTTCCATCTCATCGCTAATTTGACTAAAGCTCTCGTCATATTGCGTCAGAAGCGTGAGGTCGTGTAGATCATCTGGGGTCTTGGCAAAGTTTTTAATAGGATCACTATTCAGTTCTTTCATGATTTGATCATCGGAACTGATTTCACTATTTTGTTCCACCGTTTTTGATGATTTTTCACATGCAGTGAGTCCTAAGACTGTACCCATGAGGAAGATGACACTGAGTTTTTTTAAAGAGATTGGCAAGAGCATAATCGTGTCCTAATGTGTTTTTCTAAAGATATAGACATGCGTGATATAGGGAAAATCAATGAAATCCTGCGCAGTCTTTTGGGTTGATTCAGCCACGATATTTTCAAATTGTTGTTTCAGTTTTTGTTGTTCATCCAGGCTTAACGCTGCAATAAAACTGGTGGACAATAATCGTTTGGAAACCACGTGTTCCACTGTACCATGATGCAATTGTTGAAAGGTGGTTTCGGCAATTAATTTAAATTTTTGCTGCTGCTCAAACACTTTTTGCCATTGCCCACTATGATAACGTGGTGTGTCACCTTCGAGCTCACTCAAGACATCAGCGAGTTGTTTGACCCAATTGACTTGGATATCACGTTGGTTCCAAATCAATACAAGATCCCCATTGGGAACTAAGATACGACTGATTTCATTGAGGGTTTCAGGGGTGGCAAACCAATGAAAAGACTGGGCACAAAATACCGCTGCCACAGAATGATCATGCAGTGGAATCTGATCACTTTGGGCGGCTAAAGTTGCAATATGCGGATGTTTTTTCTGCAATTGTTGCAGCATTTCATGCACAGGTTCGATCGCGGTGATATTTTCACTGAGTGGGCGAATATACTCGAGAAATTTGCCTGTACCTGAGCCTAAGTCCACCAGATGGGCTTGAGGGGCTAAAGCTAAATGTTGTTGTAGCCACGCACTGATTTCAATCGGGTAGTCAGGGCGGGCTTGTTGATAGAGTTCAGCTGCAGAGCTAAAGCCTTGTTGTGCGGCAGGATGTATTGAATGTGTCATATTCTGCACTTTTTAATCTATATGGCCTCTATAAAATAGCATATTCGGAACAAGATAAACTTTGAATGCAACAAGGAAGGAAAAGCGTGACGCAACAAGGACTGGAGCAAAGTACAATGGAAAAGCACATCATTTTTGAAGATGATCAAATTCGTGTCATTTTTCAGCCTGGCAGTTCTCGTGAGCTTATTTTCTCCTTCGGTGATTTGATTACCCGCGCCAAGGGCTTGAGCATCAATGCCGAGAAGTCTTTGCAAAAATATGGTTTTAATGTGATCGGTGTGATGCCGAAACAAAAATCGTGGTTTCCAGCATCGTCAATGCAACCGATGTATCAAGCCATCAAGCCGATCCTAGAGCAATTTGAGATGCGTATTGCCTATGGTGGTTCCATGGGCGGCTATGCTGCCATTAAGTATGCCAATTTATTTGGTTTTCAGCGCGTGGTCAGTATGGTGTCGCAGTACTCCATAGACCCAGAAGACATTGTCGATACACGCTATGGCATGTTCTTTCAGCCCAATCTGCATGCCAATATGCGGGTGCTTGCTGAAGACGTATCGACTACACGTGAATATATCGTGGTGTATGATCCTTATTGTCCAGAAGATCGCGCACACTTTGAAAAACTACAGGCCTTAATTCCGCATGTGCATGTGTTACATCTGCCGTTTACAGGGCATGATGCCATTGCGGTATTGGCGAGTTCTGAACTGTTAAATGATTTCTTGAGACATCCTTTTGATGCGCCGTATTTTTATCAAAAAATGCGTCGGGTTAAGAAAAACAGCAAATTTTATTATCGAAAAGTTATCGAAAATTTACTGACTCGCCATCGAGATGCCTTGGGTGAAATTTTAAAAAGTAATTCGTTTCAGCTTGATCCACAATTTTTTGATGCCAAACAAAAGCAGACCTTATTACGAGTATTGTTTAATAACAAACAAGTCAGTGAGCAAGATCTGCAAAAGTTGGGGATCACAACTTTTGTGCCACAGGATAATCGTAACCTGTTACTCGACCAGTTTGATCATGGTTTAGTGTTTAACGTGATTAGCCAAAAAATTGAAAGCTATGCAGCCGGTGTGATTGCACTGAATCACAAGTTTTTGATCCCTTTGCAGCCGAAGGGCACAGGCCTGGTATACGTACAAGTCCAAGATGAGCGTTACATGGTGGTGATGAATGACCGTCAGGTAATGAAATTGGTCTTAGCTCAAGATGAGCTTGCGACAGGTATGCATCCGATTTTAATGCAGAAATATGTGGGCTATTACACGCTGAACTATAAAGAAATGCGTTTGAGTAGTGATGAATTCGGTCAAATCTTCTTTGTCGAAAATGCCGATGCATCTTGTCAGTTCGTGGTGCAACCCGAACAGATTTAAGCTCGACATTTAGTTGAAAATCCAAAGCTTGCTAATTTGTAGGAAGAGATTATGATGAGAGAAAGGCAGTATAAAAAACAATCATACTGCCCAAAACATCATAAGGAATATGAGGGGTATCAGTATGCATTCAACACAGATGCTTGCTGTATTATTCATCTTAGTGCTGACCATGGGTTCAGCCTATGCACAGGGGGTTAGTTCAAGCATACTGATTTTTAGCAGCAGTATGTTGTTACTTACGATACTGACCATTTATGTCATACTCAAAATTCAAAATTCACTGCAACATCATCTCGATAAACCCGCGAAATAGCGGGTTTTTTTATATGCTGTTCGATTGCACTTTGGTGCATCACAGGTTTTAATCATTCACAATCGAATCTTTATAATCGGCCAGAAGGGAAGCAGCCATGAAAGCGGTATTTCTAGATTATCAGTCTCTAGATAAACAGGACTTAGATTTTAGCGGACTAGAAGCACAGTTTGATGACTTGACGCTCTATCCCGCAACAACGGCTGCAGAGGTTACTCAGCGCATACAAGGGGCTGATGTGATTATCAGCAATAAAGTACACATCAATGCTGAGCACATGCAGCTCAATCCGCAATTAAAACTGATCTTGATTTCTGCTACTGGCACCAATAACGTTGACCTTGTACACGCACAGCAACAAGGCATCGTGGTGTGTAATTGCCAAGCTTATGGCACCGCTGCAGTCGCACAGCATACCTTGATGTTAATGTTGAACTTGGCGACATCATTTCGACAGTATGATCGGGCGGTCCAACAGGGAGATTGGCAAAAAGCGGATCAGTTCTGCTTACTAGATTTTCCAATTATTGAGCTGGCTGGTAAGACTTTGGGAATTGTCGGCTATGGTGAATTGGGGCAAGCCGTGGCCCATTTGGCTAAAGCTTTTGGCATGAAAATTATGATTGGTGCGCTACCGAATCGACCTATGGTGGCTGAGCGAGTGGGATTTTCTGAGATGTTAGCGCAGGTCGATTTTCTGAGTTTGCATTGCCCTTTAACTGATGAAACTCGTGATTTACTCAATCATGAAAGCTTGGCTCAAATGAAAGCATCGGCCTTTGTGATCAATTGCGCACGAGGTGGTGTGGTTAATGAATCGGCATTAGCCGAGGCATTAAAATCAGGAAAGATTGCAGGCGCAGCAACCGATGTCTTGACGGTTGAGCCACCCAAGCAGGGTAATGTGCTGCTCGACCCAAGTATTCCAAATTTAATCATTACCCCACATAGTGCATGGGGAAGCGTCGATGCGCGACAACGCATTGTGCAGCAATTGGTGGAAAATGTAGAAGCCTTTAAAGCGGGGATGGTCATTCGACAGGTGAATTAAAATCGAGTTTAAGGAACATTATTTTTGAACAATGCTCCATATAAATAGGGATGTCTATGCAGGTCGATCTTGCCAATAAAAAAAGTTTAAGATTATTTTGCATGCTGATTCTCTTTACCGCATGCATCACTTGGGCATGGTACAGTTATGTACTAAATATCAGTGAAAATTATTTATTGCAGAACCCTGATTTTGAAGTTCATAAATTCATGCCGACCTTACAAGTTGTGCTGGTTTCGGTATTTTTTATTGCGCATTTTATCTTAGCGCTTATTGATTTTTTAAATCGCTATTGGTACTGGGGGCTATGGCTTGTTGTAGTGCCTATTATTGTGGGACAGGTCTATTTTTCTGTCTTT
This sequence comes from Acinetobacter sp. YH12144, assembly GCF_013418345.1. Classification (NCBI taxonomy): domain Bacteria; kingdom Pseudomonadati; phylum Pseudomonadota; class Gammaproteobacteria; order Moraxellales; family Moraxellaceae; genus Acinetobacter; species Acinetobacter sp. YH12144. The sequence continues at coordinate 96,423 of NZ_VPCD01000002.1, forward strand.
GGAGAGGTTGCTCATATTGATCATTTATCAGTCTGGGGTGACTATCCATTTTGCCTGTTGATGCTTATTCAAATCTGTACAGCATTGTTTGTACGTAGGCGATATCTCAAGCCTACTACTTAATGCATTAATGCTTAATTTAATAGTTAAATTTCAGCATTTTTTCAAAAATTTAGCATTGAAATGATTTTTGATTTGCTCAAATTCAAGTTCAGTCTTGATACTGTTTGGCATCATGATTCGTAAATAACTTTTTTCGAGTTTAAAAGGCTCTTTGGTATTGGGTTCAGCGTAAAAGCCACCGTTTGGATAAGTCAGATATGTTTCATAGGCACGTATAATCTGACCTTTGTGAAAATAATAACTTGTTAGGCTTTGATAGGATTCACCAAAAACATAGAGGTTTATTTTGCATTGACCATCAAGTTGATACAACGTCGCTTCATTGCCTTCAGTCGATTTGTATTCTTCGTCATCTAGCATCTCTAAGGTTTGTAATAATTTACCTTCGGCATCATGGTTATATTGGTATGAATCGTACAATTGGGGAAAAATAGTCTGCAACTGTGGATAACTTTTCAACAATTGTGGAAAACGTTGCAAGCCAATCACAGAGCCAACGTAGAGCAGAATACCAAGCAAGATACCAAATAAAATTCGCATTTTTTTCTCATTAATTCATTGTTTTTATAGGCATAGGCCAAAGACCAAAAGCATTCAATTTTGGTTTTAAAAAAGCCCAACCAAAGTTGAGCTTTTAAATGTGGTGTTAAATTATAAATCAGTCACTGGATACGTCGTAGACGTCGAACTCGATGGATAACTACTTTGTGGATATTGATTGTTATTTTGTCCCGCATTGTTGCTTGGAGCCGTATTGATCGTATTGCCTGAAGACGGTTCACTCAACGACTGTTGGCTAATGGGCGCAGGTTGGCTAGTTTTACCTGTAATATTTTCACGGGTTTGTTTCAATTTTTCATTGACGTTTTGAGTGGCTTGCTGTGCGCCCTGATCAACCTGTTGCACTGTATTTTGAGTAGCAGTTTTCGTATTGTCCCAAGCTTGGTCAACCGAAGGCTTAATTTTAGAAATTCCACGTTCAGTCATTTCACCAATATTTTTAGCAGCACCGACCACGCCTTCTTGGGCTTTATAGGCCCACACATGCAATAAATTTGGATTATCGCCATAAGGGCTCACAGGCTTTTTCGCTTGTTGCTCAGTACTTTGCGCTGCTGTTTTTTCTTGTGCCCAAAGCATGGGTGTCGTGAATATTAAGCTTAGGCATAACGTTGCTTTTAATGAAATTTTCACAGCTTCACCTCTGAATTTTATAGATTTTCTATCTGATGAACGGTTTTAACGCATTATAGGAAAAATTGCAGCGAAAAAAACCTGCCGTAGCAAAATCAATACAGCAAATGACAGCTTTGTACACGTTTGTATTTTGCCTAGGGTAAAAAAAAGGCCCACTGAAGGGTGAGCCTACTCTCTGGAGGAGAGGGTATGAAAGCCAGTTTATTTATTTGTGAGCACCTAAGCTGGCTTCATGTGAGCTATGGACTTCAGCTTGTGCGACAGGCGTTTGCAACTGTACATTGCTACTGCCACTCACATTAGCTTCTTGACCTTTTTGGAAATTCGCTTTGGTTTGTTGCCATTTTTCACTGGCAAATTGGCGACCTTCCTGAGCTTTTTCACCTAAATAACTCTTGGTTTGATTAACTTTGTTGTCGACATTGCTTTTACGTTCATCGAGTTTTGCTTTGTCTTTTGCAGCTTTTTCATCGAGCTGTGCTTTGCGCTCATCAAGCTTAGCTTTATTTTGCTCAGCCTTGGCATCGATCTTGGCTTTCGCTGCATCTGACTTTTCATCTTTAGACTGTTTTAGGTCAGCCCATTTATTTTTTGCATCTTGCTTTTTGTCAGCACTGAATTCTTTGGTGTCTTGCCACTTTTCTTGGGTGAATGTTTTGGTCTTATCGACGCCTTTTTCAATTTTGTCACCGGCTGTATGCGCAGACTGATTAATGTCTTGTTTTAGATTTTGCAGTACAGACGGTTGCTGTGTTTCAACTTTCGCATTGGCTTCTACTGCGGTGTTCGCAAATAGTGGGGTGCTTGCGAATAATGCTGCGGTGATCAGTGTTGTTTTAAATAAAGGTTTCATCTTTGCAATTGTCCTCTTTTATTGAACGCTGCTGTTGCACTCAGCATTTGCGCTTTTGGAGCAGAGGACATCTTAAGAGTAAAAAAAAGCAAAAAGTGGTTTTGTGCGATAAGTCACACAATGCAATAACAGCTCAGATACGCGGAAGTTTGAAGTGTGGAAACATGGTTAAGTTAATGCATTATTGTAATTTTATGAAAATACAGTGGCTTATATGTGTTTTGAGCGTTGCTGTGGTGTGGTTCTAGTTACGATTTTCATGATTAAAAATTATGGGTTTGAACTGATTATGATTCAAGATTAAACGAAAAATGAAACCATACCTCCATTTTGGAGATATGGTTTTTATTATTTATTCACATTGTGTAAGCGCATCTTTTGCAAAATGACCGCGTAATGCAAGGAAGTTTTTCTGTACATCCGCCGCATTTAAATCAAAATTGTGCGCTGAACTTGTACCATCTTTGGCAAAGGTTGCTGTACCACCTGAAATTAGGGTTAAGCCTTTAAATGACCATTGTTCAACAGATTTTGCTTCTTCTAAATTGCCTGTAAATTCAATCACGCATTTATCTACAAATTTAGTCAGTTTTGCTTTGTTATCTGTGGTATCTGGGTAGACATCAATGTTTTGAACTTCTTGTAATACACCTGTTTCAAGTTGTGGAATTGTTGGTGCAGATGTACATGCAGAAAGTGTTAGACCCGCAAGACCAGTCAAAAGGAATGCTTTCAATTTCATAAGTTTCATTCTTGTTGAGTGTTGTTGGATTGAGTATAGGGAATTGGTGAATTATTGGCTATAGATTTAAGTCTTAAGCCCAAATTCAACTTCATTCACTTAATATTTAACGTTTATAGGCTGCACTTCCTGGACCAACGGCATTGATGCTGACTTGGCGTGATGGATGGGTGCTTTTTTGATAATACACTTTCGAATTTGGTCCATAAATATTGATTTTATTGACTGATTCTACATAGACCGTTGTATTTGGACCTGCAACCGTAATCATCGGGCAACTGCCTTTTAGAGTAATACGGCTATCTGGAGCAGGAATATTCACTGAGCGTCCTGCGCAATCATAACTTGCAACGGTATCAGGTGAAGAAATGATGATTTGAGAATGAGTCATTTCCGTTCCAGCATTTGCAGAAGAAATAGATAGGATCAATAATCCAAAGCTAAGTAATTTTTTATTCATCATAGGTATTTCATTTTATTCAGGTTGAGTTATTTTTAGCATGCCGAGATTTATTTGCTCAAGTCTTATTCAACTTTATTTAAAACGAGATATTGAGTGCAACAGCAGATCTTTTTCACATTGATGTATTAAGAAGTGATTTAGCTTGGTGATTGATCTCGTATTTCAAACCGTCTCATTGAATTATCAGGACGTTATTCTAAATAACCCATGAAGCCTTAGCTGGTTTATTTAGCGATTAAAGTTTTGGCAAAAAGAACAACAACACAAGGCCACCCAATACTCCACCGATAATGAGCCAATCTTTCTTACGCATATCTGCAACACGAATTACTGAAAAATACAGGCTGCTAAAAAATAGAAAAACGAAGACAAATAGCACGAGGGGATTATTGAATATAAATTTAGTACTGCCCAATAAAACGAAAATGGTTGTGCTCGACAACCAATACACCAAACTTAAAACAAATTTTGAAAGCGTTAAGTAACGCACAGTGCGGTCTAATCTTGGCAAAGTCACCGCAAGGATGACGATTCCAATAAATCCACCCAAAACAGAAATAATCAAAAAGAATAAAGCACCCATATCTGGCTTGTTTGGAATGTATGGATAAACCTTCCAAAGGTAAAAGCTGCATGCCATCAATACTGTATGTAAGATAAAAAGATAGAGATCTGGGCGGTAAGGATGATTGACTGTAATACTTTTCATATATTGTTCTTATCAAAAAATCCCGCTATTTCTAACAGGATTTTACCTAGATTTCAAACGGCATAAAAAAACCCGCTTTAAAGCGAGTTTTTAATTAATGCTTAAACTTAGTGCTGTAACACTGAAATATCAGCCACTTTCGTAAACAAGTCACGAAGTTGTGCAAGCATACGTAAACGGTTTGCTTTTAGGTCAGCATCATCTGCCATCACCATCACACCGTCAAAGAACGCATCAACAGGCGCACGAAGTGCAGCAAGTGCAGACAACGCAGCAGTGTAATCTTTCGCAGCAAATAACGGCTCAACCACAGGTGTGATTTTCGCAAGTTCAGCGAACAATGCTTTTTCAGCATCTTCAACTAAGTTTGCTTCAACGACATTTCCTTCAGGAGCAGCTTCTTTTGCAAGAATGTTTGCAACACGTTTGTTTGCAGCAGCAAGCGCAGCAGCTTCAGGTAAGTCACGGAAATGATTTACCGCATTTACACGTTTATCAAAATCAAGTGGTGATTTTGGAGAAAGTGCTTGAACGGCTTGAATCACATCTACAGCCACACCTTGGTCTTCGTATTTCGCACGGTAACGACCTTCAAGGAATGCAACAGCATCCGCTAAAGTTTTATCGTGATCTTTTAATACATCGCCATAGGCAGCAAGTGCAAGTTTGATTAGATCTTCAATCGAAACGTCTAAATCATTTTCAGTCACAAGACGCAAAATACCAATCGCAGAACGACGTAGTGCAAACGGGTCTTTAGAACCTGTAGGTGCTTGACCAATACCAAAAATACCTGTGAGCGTATCTAAACGATCCGCAAGGGCAATCGTTGTACCTGTTTTGGTTTTCGGTAAAACGTCACCAGCGAATTTAGGTAAGTATTGCTCACCTAAAGACTCAGCCACTTCATTATTTTCACCTTCAATACGTGCGTAGTAAGTACCCGCAATACCTTGAAGCTCAGGGAATTCACCCACCAACTCAGAGGTTAAGTCGCATTTTGCAAGGAGTGCAGCTTTTTCAGCATCTGCTGGGTTTGCCCCAGTGATTGCAGAAAGTGCAACAGCCAATTTAGCAATACGTTCAGACTTGTTCCAAAGGGTACCCAATTCAGCTTGGAATACCATATTTGCAAGTTTCTCTTTACGAGATGCAAGTGGTTGCTTTTGGTCTTGTAAGAAGAAGAATTCAGCATCTGACAAACGCGGACGTACAACTTTTTCATTACCTTCAATAATTTGAGACGGATCTTTCGACTCAATGTTTGACACGGTAATGAAGTAAGGTTGAAGTTTATTGTCGCTATTCACTAAGCAGAAGTACTTTTGGTTGTCCTGCATCGTCGTGATGAGTGCTTCTTGAGGAACAGCAAGGAAACGTTCTTCGAAGCTTGCACGAAGAGCAACAGGCCATTCAACCAAAGCAGTTACTTCGTCACGAAGGTCGCTAGGGACAATCGCAATGGCATTCACTTCATCCGCCAAAGCTTTCACTTGTTGGTCGATGATCGCTTGGCGCTCTTCAAAGTTTGCAATCACTTTTGCAGTACGAAGGGCATCAAGATAAGCATCGGCATTTGCAAGTGTAATTGCTTCAGGAGCATGGAAACGGTGACCATAAGTCACGTTACCTGCTTGGTGATCCTGAATGGTTGCTTCAATTACATCACTGTCTTTCAACAAAACAACCCATTTTACAGGACGTACAAACTCAGTACGGCTTGCAGCAGAACGCATGCGTTTTGCGATAGGTAGGTTATCTAAAGCGTGTTGTAAAATTTGAGGAAGTAAAACATCAAGGCTTTGACCTTTTACATCTTTTAAGTAGCACACTTTTTCAACTTTACCTGCTTGGAAAGTTGAAACTTGATCAACCGTAATGCCTTGACCGCGCATAAAGCCTTCAAGTGCTTTAGTCGGTTTGCCTTCGGCATCAAACGCTGCTTGTTTTGCAGGGCCGTCGAAACGTTTTTGAGTGTCGGCTTGCGCTGCATCAACATTCACAATTTTAAGTGCAAGGCGACGTGGTGCTGCATAAGCTTCAATCGCATCAAATGCAAGACCTGCGTCTTTTAAGCCTTTTAACGTTTCTGCATGTAGCGCATCACGTAATTTTTTTAAGCTTTTTGGTGGAAGTTCTTCGCAGCCTAATTCGAACAATACTGTATGTTTAGACATTATTTGCTCTCCTTAGATTCTACTTTTGCTTCCGCTTCAACTTGTGCTTTAAGTTGAGCAAGGACTTCGTCACGTAAAGCTGGTTCTGCCATTGGGAAGCCCAGCTTCGCACGTGCAGCAACATAACTTTGCGCAATCGCACGAGCCAATGTACGTACACGTAAAATATAACGTTGACGTTCAGTTACTGAAATTGCGCCACGTGCATCAAGCAAGTTAAAACTATGCGATGCTTTAATCACTTGCTCGTAAGCAGGAAGTGGAAGTTCCGCTTCCATTAAACGAGTCGCTTCCGCTTCATAGAAGTCGAAGAGTTCAAACATTTTTTCAACGTTGGCATATTCGAAGTTATAGGTTGATTGTTCAACTTCGTTTTGGTGGAACACGTCGCCATAGGTCACTGTACCAAACTGACCTTTGGTCCAAACCAAATCGTAAACAGAGTCTACACCTTGGAGGTACATCGCTAGACGTTCTAGACCGTAAGTGATTTCGCCAGTTACAGGGTAGCATTCAACACCACCGACTTGTTGGAAGTAAGTGAACTGAGTCACTTCCATACCATTTAACCAAACTTCCCAACCTAAGCCCCATGCGCCAAGTGTTGGAGATTCCCAGTTGTCTTCCACGAAACGAATGTCGTGAACAAGGGTATCAATACCAATGGCTTTTAATGAATCTAAGTACAACTGTTGGATGTTGTCTGGGTTTGGTTTCAGCACCACTTGGAATTGGTAGTAGTGTTGTAGGCGGTTTGGGTTCTCACCATAACGGCCATCTTTCGGACGGCGAGATGGCTGAACATAAGCAGCATTCCAAGTTTCAGGGCCTAAGGCACGTAGGAAAGTTGCAGTGTGGAATGTACCCGCACCCATTTCCATATCGTATGGTTGAAGAATTACACAGCCTTGTTCAGCCCAGTAGTTTTGTAAGGCAAGAATTAAGCCTTGGAAGGTATCAATATGCGATATGGCGCGACTCATGGTCATCCACTTAAAATTAGATAAAAATTGTGCTCAATTATAAGGATTTTGGGGGTGTGTGGCAAAGGTTTCGCGTGAACAAGTGGGCTTTTAATGCCAGATAGAATAAAGGCACTGCGGGTTTTAAATGAAGCTGAGTATTTATTGGTAAGAATGGTAGCAATAAGAAAGCTTCATCAGTGATACTGTTGTTAACGATGATCATGCTATAAAAATACAATAAAATTTAGGAATAATAAAATTATTCAAAGACTTATGGGTTTTAAATGGTTGCATTGATAAAAGGAAGACAGCATTCGGGTTCAGATAAAATGTTGTTATTACAAAACCATTTAGGACTTAAATGTGTGCCTATTTTCTTCGTTTTCCTGTGGGTTCAATGATTCCACCACGTCAAGACTCTGTACAATATGGGCAGCATTTTAGGTTGAATATCGTGATTAAAAAATCGAAAGCAGGTGGTGAATTTATATGTGAGCGAAGCATCATTGATTTATCAAGAGTTAAATTATTTAGACCAGATTTGTATCGGCATGAAGTGACTGAGGTGCAAGGCAGCTCATGCTATGTATTAAGTATCGGATGCGTAATCGATTAAATTTGATAGATAAAATCAATATCTTTTAAGAAAATTCAGCCTGTAATTTTCAAAAAAATCCCAAATAACCAACAGGGTAATCGGTCTTTTATAACGTCTTTTGCAACTTAGGTGGCTTGGTACAGCATACGAAAATCGAATAAAAAATATCGCCGCTCAATGAACGTTTGCTATATGACTTTGGCGCGTCTATCGTTTAGAGATATTCTCAAAAAAAGAATCAAAATTCACCACTAAAAATTTAGTCGTAAAATAAAAAATGAGTCGTTTAGACTCATTTTTATCAAGGCTTTATGACTCAGATAAGCTTTTGGTTTTATTAATTACAATTTCAACCCGTCGATTTTTCTGACGACCTTCAGGATTGTCCTCACCATTAGATAGGGTATTCGGTTTAAGCGGCTGACTTTCTCCCATCCCGCTGATTTGATAATTTAAATCAATACCTTGGGCTTTAAAATAATCACGCACCGCTTCAGCCCGTTGTAACGACAGTTTTTGGTTGGCGGCATCTGAACCAATATTATCGGTATGGCCGACAATGGCAATAATGCCTTTACCTTTGCTTTTTAAGGTCTGGGCTGCTTGCTGTAACTCAGGTTCAGCTTCGGGTTTTAAATTGGCTTTGCCAAAATCAAACAGCACATCCGAACTTAAATTCACCTGAATATTAAATTCATTATGATTGGCACTTAAATCTGAACCGACAGCCGATAAATTACTGGCTTCTGCCTGAGGTTGACTTGGTTCAGATGGCTTCGGCTGCTGTTCTGGCACAGTCTGAGTGTTGTCTATTTCTGCGACGTTCTGTTCAGTCTGCGGTGGATCAGTTTTGGAATCTACACATCCTGCAATCAATAAGCTCAAACTTGCGCTATACAGTAATGTTCTCATTAGCGTTCAACCGGTATGCCGTCAAAAGAACCTGCATTACCTAAATTGATGCTAATGGTCTTGGTGCTTTCAGGCGGCGCAGGGAATTTAAAGGTGAGTAAAATAGGTTCATAACTGGCTTTTTGGATAGCTTTATTTGTTGCATTTAAAGGTGCTGCCATCCAAATGCCAGCATCATCTTGCAGCAGTCCTACTTTTTTGGCTGTGTCATCATCAATATAATTGGTTTGTTCCAAATTGATGGATGTGCTCATAAATTCAGTGTTTCCATTTGGGGCAGGGTTAGGTTGAGCTATCACTTTTACGGTTAAAATTTTTCCAATCACCTTGACGCTTTGTAAACCTAAAGTGCCTTTACTCATGGGGATTTCAGCTAAAGTGGGTTGAGGCGCTGGTGCTTCAAATTGTGGTGCTGGTTCTCGAATAAGATCATCCCCATTTTTTGCAGTTTCAGCTGGGGCCATTTCTTGAGGTGTATTATCATTGGCTGGCGGATTGGCTTGTTGAGGTTCTTTGGAGCAGGCCGATAAACCCAAGCCAAGCATACAGAGGGCACACATTGCGAAGATATTTTTATTCATTCAGAACATCCTTTTTTCAAATATTTTTATAGGTCTTTTGACTATAGGGAATTTTAAACAGCTAGCCTGTCTAGGTTTTGTTGTAAAACGTTAATGAAATAAGAGAGATGAGCAGGTGATTGACTCGTGAGCATTATTCAGTTCTTTCGGCTTTAATTTGGATTAGATATTGTTCAGTAGAAAATTTTATAAGATAAAGGTATAAAATAAATACATCTTATAAGAGACTTCGTTTTATAATCGCCCATCTGTTCGAATAATCAATCAGGCATATCGTGTTTCACGCAAAATCAGCTTGGCTTAATACACTTAAACCCAACTTTAAAGTTTTACCATTAAAAGATCGCATCCTATGTGGGGTAGGTGCTTTGCTTGGCTTGAGTATTTCTTCGCTGATTAGTTGGTTAGCGCTAGGTGACTTAAATGCATGGTATATCGCCCCGATGGGCGCATCGTCTGTGCTGCTCTTTGCTGTACCTGCTAGTCCTTTGGCACAGCCGTGGAATATGGTGGTCGGTAATAGTCTTGCGGCTTTGATTGGCGTGACTTGTGCGATGTATATTCCTAATTTAACCGAAGCTTTTAGTATCGCAGTTGCATTAGCGATTATCTTAATGATGACCACGGACTCATTGCATCCACCGAGTGGGGCAGTAGCGATTACCGCGGTATTAGGCGGAGAGGCTGTCCATGATTTAGGCTACGCCTTTCTCTTCTATCCAGTGCTTTTAAATTCGGTACTGCTGATGGTGGTTGCTATTATTTATAACCGATTATTAGGTAAGCAGTATCCACAAAAAGCACAAGTTAATACACGGACGACAGATCCAACACCGACACAAAAAGTGTCGATTCAACCTGCGGATATTCAGCAAGTCTTAGAACAGCAAAGTCAGTTACTCGATATCAGTGAATACGACCTACAAAAAATCATTTTAGAAGCACAGCAGTTAGCTAGTCGTCGTGGTCTAAGCCAGTTTCATTGTCGTGATCTCATGAGCCAGCAAGTGATTAGCTTGCGTGCAGAAGATGATATTCAGTCAGCATTGGAAAAGTTTAAACAAGTCAATTTGATGAGTTTGCCAGTGGTGAGTGATTTGGATCGCTTGGTGGGAAATTTGGCTTTATATGATGTAGTGGAATGGTTTAAACGTGCCGCAGACCCCAAAGCCAGTTGGGAAAATCACGTTTATCAAATTATGAATCCCAAAGTGGTGACCGTGCAGCCGGATCAACCCATTCAAGATTTAGTGCCGTATTTTGTGGAAAGATCTTTTAATTATATTCCAGTCGTTGAGCAAAAACGGTTGGTGGGAATGATTAGCCGTGCTGATATGATCGCAGCGTTATATCAACAGTTAAATCAGCAAACAAAATCTTAAGCCTTAAACTTTGATTTAAATTCATCAGACTTAAATATGGTTTTGCCAAAATGTAGGCAAAAAAAAGCTACGGAATCTTGGGGGAGAAACCGTAGCGACCAAACTGGGTCAAAGGATTTTAACGTCTGTCATCATTCACAGTACGAATCGGGTCTGAATAGCCATTGGTACGGAAAAAGTTATCTTGTGCTTTAGGCATGACTAACCATAAAACCAAGTACACCAAAATACCGGGAAAGGCTGCGCTTAAGCATGATACAAAGATAAAAATAATACGCAGTAAATTTGCGTTCCAACCAAAACGTTCAGCAATACCCCCCATCACACCAGCAATCATGTTAGAGCGGTTTGAGCGATATAAACCAACATTGGCCATTCAGGTCTCCTTCAAAAAAGAATAAATTTGAATATTTCCAAATTCATATTATAGAAATGGTGACAAGCTTTACGATTTAAAGGGTGCAGAAAAAAAATTAAGTAAAGTTATGTAATTTGAAGAATTGGTTTGATTAGTTTGCCTTTAAAATAGCTTGAGTACTAATTAAATATCAACGATAACAATGAGATATGATTAACATATATTGCAAATATATGTATACAGCGTTGATTTTTTGATTACAATATTAAGTCAGCAAGAACTGAAAAAACCAATGAATGATTGGTCTTGGCACATTATATGAAAACATCGGCTTCACCTTTTTTGATGAAATTTGCATATCTTTCAGTGTTTGCAGGAGTGTTCAGCCTCTCTTTTATTGGCTGTAGTCCAACGCATCAACCCGCAGCGGAAAAGGGTGAAAGTTCAGCATCAACTGTCGCATCGGAAGTTCAAGCGAAGCAAGATCATGGAAAAAAATTAACCCAAGTAGCAGGGCAGGCGACATTGCCGAATGATGATGAATTAAAGTCAGCTCCTGTTCCTGAACATGCCAAAATTTTTATTGGACGTTTTCATGCCAAAGTAAAATGCGATGACAGTTTTATTCCATGCCCAGAAGGCGATGCGGAGTTCATTCTTAACTTATTGCCAGATGGCACGGTACACCGCAGTATTATTCAAATTGGTAAAGTGTTTGCTGAAAAAACCAATACGCCAGGCATTAATGTGAAATACCGTAAGGATACGTGGAGTGTTAATGAAGCACATACCGAGCTGGTGGTTCATCGAAAAGAAGGCGTGAATTTCTATTATCATGTGATTAATGAAAATAAAATCACCATGGATTTAGACAAAATTCGTCAAGGTGAAGTCGACCGAAATCAGGAATTATTTTCTAAAGGCTATCCTCAGCCTCAACATGCCTATACCTTGGTGAAAGACCCAAATTAAATACTGCGAATGAAGTAAATAAAATTATAAATTGCGTTTGAGTGTCGGCGTGAAATTCGTAGTTCTTGGCTAATCGAATGGAATTAGCTAAAAAAAATTGAATTATTAATACGATATAGAATTGGTGGGTTGTGTGGGGTTCGAACCCACGACCAATAGATTAAGAGTCTACTGCTCTACCAACTGAGCTAACAACCCTGAGAAAATTTTAAAAGAGCATTTTAAAATTTTAGCAAGATAAACGAAGCGCGTAGTTTTGAATACTAGGGAATATTTGTTATCTAAAATTTTTCAGGTCAAATACTTCATCTAGCAAGACAAGAATGATACTTCGCAACATCGCTATAGCAAAATTTCGAGAATGGCGAATCAAAACCAGTAATGGTGATGGTTTGTCTTGGTCGGAACCTGCAGGTTTCTTTTTCTTCAACTGCCGGAAGAAAGAAGCCCTAAGAAAGAATGGTGGGTCGTCCGCGACTCGAACGCGGGACCAATAGATTAAAAGTCTACTGCTCTACCAACTGAGCTAACGACCCTTAGGGGGTATGCACAAGATTGTAATCTAAAACTGGCATTTTAGAAAGATGGTGGGTCGTCCGCGACTCGAACGCGGGACCAATAGATTAAAAGTCTACTGCTCTACCAACTGAGCTAACGACCCATCTTGTGGTATCGAAGGAAATGGTGGGTCGTCCGCGACTCGAACGCGGGACCAATAGATTAAAAGTCTACTGCTCTACCAACTGAGCTAACGACCCATTTCGCTTGATGGTGCGTATTGTAGCAAGATCTGCTTCAAGCGCAAGTAAAAAATCATAAACTTGCTTGTGTTTGATTATAAATACAACAAAGTAGCTCATTTTAGCGGATATCTGTCGCTAAAATGAGCGCTATTTGCTTAAAAACGGTATTTATATGCCTGAATATTGGCATAAATTTCAGGAGTTAAATCACAGTAAGCAGTTGCATTTGGCAGCAATACCAATAAACGTTCATCAGTTTGCTGAGGATCAAAAGCTTGTTCTTTCAGCTTGTTTTTTTGGTATTTAAATGTGCCTGTGGTTTCGACTTTTTTCTGTACACGTAAAAATACTGGCACGGCATAAGCTGGTAAGCATTTTTTAAATTGTAGAACCATTTCACTACAATCTTGTTCGTTGAGTTCGGCACCGTCGGTGAGCGTGATGGCAGCCATACCTGCACGGCCATTTGTATCTGGAATTTCTACGCCATAAACCACAGCTTCAGCAATTTTATCGTACTCACTCACCATATTTTCAACTTCAGTGGTTGAAACGTTTTCACCTTTCCAGCGGAAAGTATCACCTAGACGGTCGACAAATTGTGCATGGCGGAAGCCAATGTCACGAACCAAGTCGCCAGTGTTGAAGTATGAATCACCATGCTTGAATACATCTTTCATAATGACGGATTTGTTTTTTTCCGTGTCGGTATAGCCATCGAAAGGTGAGCGACGGGTAATTTTACCGATGAGTAAGCCAACTTCGCCTTTTTTAACTTTAATGCAGCGACCTTTAGCATCATGTACAGCTTCATTTTTTTCTTTATCAAACTGAATAATCGCATAAGGCGTTGGTGAAAAACCAACGGTATTGTCGAAGTTAAACACATTACTAAAGCCGACGTTGCCTTCACTTGAAGCATAGAGTTCAAGGACTTCTTCGACCCCAAAGCGTTCTTTAAACTTATCCCAAATGTTTGGTCGCATGCCGTTACCAATCATTTTTTTCACACGATGGCCTTTTTCAAGGTCTGAATGTGGAGCATCCATCAAATAGCGGCAAAGCTCGCCCACATAGCCAATGGCTGATGCATCAAATTTTTGTACATCTTTCCAAAATGAAGAGGTCGAGAACTTGCGACGCAGGGCAAGGGTGGCGCTACCGGCAATCACCCCACACCAACAAACTACAGTGCCTGTAGCGTGATAGAGCGGCAAAGTTACGTACATCACATCATCTTTATTCAGATTAAGGACGTGACCATATGTTCCATAAGCCAAAGTCCAACGGCTGTTGGTGAAAATCACCGCTTTAGGTAAGCCTGTTGTCCCAGAGGTGTAGATATAAAATAGGCCGTCTTTGCCTTTTACACTTGCAGTGGTGGGTGTGTTGAATTTTGGAAATTCATCAATCGCTTCTGCAAGGTTTAAGAAGCCTTTAGGTGCTTGACCAGCATCTACACGAGTGGCTTGATCTGCGAACCAATGTAAACGATCTGCAGCTACACTGAGATCACCACGAATCTCTTCTACGGCTTGGCGGCATTCTTCGCCCACAATTACCGCAATTGGGTTCACTAAGTTGATGCTGTGTGTCAGGACTTTGCCGACTTGTGATGTGTTGACCAAAGCACTGGTGACGCCAATTTTGGCTAGTGCCACGATGGTTGCCACGAGTTCAGATCGGTTTTCGATCATCACTGCAATCACATCACCTTTTTTTGCACCGAGTGCAAGGTAATAGTGACCAATTTGATTGGCCCATTCATTTAATTCGTTATAGGTATATTTTTGCTCTTCAAAATAAAGTGCATAACCCTTGGGATTACGCTTTACGGCTTTTTCAAATGCAATTCCCAAGCCTGCGGAAGTATTTGGGGTACGTAAATAGGCTTGCTTTAGACCACTCAACAGGTTGGGTACTTTGCTAATGAACGCGGGAATTTTTGCTGCAACATCAGCAATCCCAATAAGGTCGTGTTGTGTAGTTTGGCTCATGTGAATCCTATTTATTTTTCGTAATCCGATACGGTCTATTTCTTTGCAATGAAATTTGCAGCAAATTCTACAATTGTCTTTTAATCGTTTCGATCTAGTGCAATCAACCTAATTTGACAAAAGTATCAAAAAAAAACCAGTCACCGAAATGACTGGATTTTTTTATTCACCTGCAAAATAGCAAATTACTGCTCAGTTGCGGTGTTTGCTTTTTTCGGTGGACGACCGCGAGGACGACGAGGGCGTGCAGGTTTTTCACCTTCAGCGGCCGAGTTTTCGTCTACAGGAACCTCAACTTTCTTTTCCGCTTCAACGGCTTGAGCTTTTTCTTCTACTGGTTTAGTAGGAGCTTCAGACACTTCTTCCGTCTTTTCAGGCTGCGCACTCACATCCAGTTCAGCTTGAACGGGTGTCAGTACTTCAGCTTGAACGGGTTCAGGTGCTTCAGTTTGACCTGCAACGTCGGATACATTGGCTTCAACTGTAGCAGCTTTAGCTTCTGCAACTACAGGCGCCTCAATAGTAGTGTCTGCGACAGGCGTAGCTTCCACCTCAGCATGTGCTTTTGCTTGGTCTTGTTTCGCTTGTTCAGCGGCAAGTTTAGCAAGGCGACGACGCTCACGTGGGTCATTAGCAACACGTTTATCTGACACAGGCTTTGGTGGTGTCAAATCCAACATTGGCGCTGGTTCAGCTTCAGGTGCAGCTTTTGCAACTTGAACATCACGAGTGACAGGCTTTTTCTCTACAGCTGTTTCAGCTGCAGGTGCAGTCAAAGTTGCGGCATATTCTTCCGTGAATTTTTGCAATGCACGGTTGAATGTTGGAATTAAGCCAAATTGCTCAATCAGTACTGAGCAGTCTTCGCCGTATACATGCTTAATCAAGCTGCTTATAGTGTATTGACCTAGTGTCGGCACTTGAGATGGCGAAATTTTCGGAGCCTGTGCTTGTTGAGCACGAGCTTCACGCTGTTCACGGCGGCGCTGACGAGGGTCATTGCTTGCACGAGACGGTTTTTGCTGCGCATGCTGTGGTTTATGCGCTGCTTCTTTTGTTTCAGTCGCAGGTTTTTCCACTTTTTCTGCTTCAACGACAGCGGCTTTTTGGACTACTGGGGTTTCTACAGGTTTTTCAACTGCTGGGGTAGTATTTAGCGCTACGATTTCGCTTTGAGCTTGATCAACATTTACTACAAGTGCTGTTGGCATCACGTCTTGACGTGGTGCATCAACAACTTCAACTTTAGGTTGACGTTGATTGCGGTTTTCAGGTTGTTGCTCAGTTGCAACTTCCTGAGCAATCGCTTGCTCGTTCAATACGCTTTGATCGCGGTGGCGATTTGGGCGATTTGGACGTTGTTGGTTGTTGCGGTCACGACGTGGAACAGACTGCGGTTGCTCATTATTTTGAACATCTTGCTGTACTTGTTCGTTGTTGTGTTGACGGCGTGAGTTACGGCGGTTTTCACGTTGGTCTTGACGGTTGTCTTGGCGCGGTTCTTGACGTTCAGAACGTTGCTCTTGGCGTTCGTTTTGACGTGCTTCGTTATTACGCTGTTCTTGACGGTCTTGACGTGAAGGTTGTAACACTTCTTCATGAACTTGATGCGATTGAGCTTCTTGTTCACGTGGTTCTTTATGCTTAGTACGCTTTTTGTTGTGACGTTTTTCTTCACGGTCAGCTTTTTCTGAATGGCTGTCACGTTCTTGTTTGTGCACAACAGAAGAAGGCGCAAGGTAAGCATTATTGTCTACGACAATAACAGGCGCTGCCGATGCAGGGGTAATTTGACCAAACTGGCCACGGCTTGCAGCACCGCTATTTACCATTTGTTCAATTGCAGCAGCGGCATTGTTTGCAGTACGCGACTGGTCAACGGTTGCAGCTTGTTTTTGAACAAATAAGTTTTCTAACCATGCACATGGACTAGATGATGCTGCAGGAGCGGCAACTTGTGCTGGTGCTTGTTGAGCAGCAACGGGTTGTTGCTTATTCTTTTTGTGGCCTTTTTCTTGTTGTTGTACAGGTGCTTGTTGCTGAGCAGCAGCGGCCTGTTCTTCACCTAAATGCCATTCAGATGCTTCGTAACCCAATTCTTTTTCGCTAGAACGTGTCGCTTCAGTGCGTTCATAGCTTGTAGGTGCAAAACCTTCAGGGTTATACGAAATTTCGTAATGTGGTGTTTCTAGGTGAGGGTGTGGAAGTACAGTCACACGAACATTTGAAGTTTGTTCAAGATATACAAGGCTGTGACGCTTTTCATTCAATAAGAATGCAGCAATTTCAACAGGCACTTCAACTTGAACTTCACCATGACGTTCGCGTAGCGCAATTTCTTCCACTTTACGCATAATTGAAAGTGATAAAGAACGTAGGTCACGTACCATACCTGTGCCATGACAGCGTGGGCACACATAACCAGTGGCTTCTTCAAGCGATGGACGTAAGCGTTGACGGCTCATTTCCATCAAACCAAAGCGTGACAATTGACCGAATTGGATACGTGCACGGTCACTTTGTGTTGCTTCACGAAGTTTAGCTTCGACCATACGTTGGTTACGGTCTTTGGTCATGTCGATGAAGTCGATCACAACCAAACCACCGATATCACGTAAACGTAATTGGCGAGCGATTTCTTCAGCAGCTTCAAGGTTGGTATTGAGCGCTGTATCTTCTACGTCGCTACCACGTGTTGATTTTGCGGAGTTAATATCAATTGAAACCAATGCTTCAGTTTGGTCAATCACAATTGAACCACCAGAAGGAAGTTTTACTTCACGTTCATAGGCAGTTTGGATTTGACTTTCGATACCAAAATGAGCAAATAACGGTTCATTTAACGTATAGGTTTTTAATTTGTCGATTTGACGTGGCATCACCGCTTTAACAAAGTTATACGCTTCGTTATACGCTTGCTCAGAGTCAATCAGAATTTCAGCAACATCATCACGTAAATAGTCACGGATCGCACGTGTAACCACACCGGCTTCTTGGTGAACCAACATTGGTGATGGACCAGAACTTGATGTGCTTTGGATTTGTGCCCAAAGGTCCAGCAAGTGTTGAAGGTCAAGTTGGAGTTCTTCTTGAGAACGACCAATACCTGCAGTACGTACAATCACGCTCATGCCACGAGGGACATTTAAAGACGCCAACATTTCTTTCAATTCTTCACGAACTGAACCTGAAATTTGACGGCTAATACCGCCACCTTTCGGGTTGTTTGGCATCAATACCAAATAACGACCAGCCAGTGAGATAAATGTAGAAAGGGCAGCACCTTTATTACCACGTTCTTCTTTTTCCACTTGAACCAAAAGCTCAGTGCCTTCA
Source organism: Acinetobacter sp. YH12144 (assembly GCF_013418345.1). Taxonomy (NCBI): domain Bacteria; kingdom Pseudomonadati; phylum Pseudomonadota; class Gammaproteobacteria; order Moraxellales; family Moraxellaceae; genus Acinetobacter; species Acinetobacter sp. YH12144. Next base: position 114,531 of record NZ_VPCD01000002.1, read on the forward strand.
GTGATCAATTCGCGGATGTTTGAAGTTTGGCGAGGATCTGCTTTGTAATAAGAATTAGCTATTTCGCGCATCGACAAGAAACCTTGACGACCTGCACCGTATTCAACAAATACAGCTTCTAAAGACGGCTCTACGCGAGTCACATGACCTTTATAGATATTCGATTTTTTTTGTTCACGGGTACGATTCTCTAAGTCAAAATCGTAAAGACGCTGACCAGTGACAAGTGCAACGCGAATTTCTTCGGCATGTGTTGCATTAATCAACATACGTTTCATGGGTGTAACACCTAATAGTGATACACAGAAGAACATCGCCTGACTCGTAGCGAGCATCAGATAGCATGGATCAAGTTGCACAGATCGAAAAACATCATCTGTGCATGTGTACCGACCTTCTTTGGGTGGGCAACGATTTTTGATTCACGTATTGATGATGGCAATACGGCTTCAATCTTTTAAACGATTAAAGTCACCTGAACGCGTTTCACTGGCGGACAAACGGTGCATTGGATGTGAGTAACTTTCACTGTCACATTGCTCGAAGAGCATCTATTCATATCTGATAGAGCGTCTTGATACGGAATTATCATCGTACCTTTACAAACTGTGCAGATCCAATGCATCAAACGTTGTGGCCTGAACACGATTTCCAGGGAGCGACTGGTCTGATGTGTATCAGTTTACGTTTAAAAACCAACCTTGGTTGGCACATATTTTTTTGGGGCAAACTGTTTTATGTACCTACGGCACAATTAAACGCAACAGTTTGCAGTTTTGCCGATATAATAAGCCTTCGGCGTCGGCATAATTCTTTTGGGACCTTTCCGAGCTAAATGAGTAATTGCTTGAAAGTTCAATGACAGTAAATACTGAAATGAATCAACTTTTACTCAGTTACGGTGGTTTCCGTGCGCTGACTATATCAAACCTTGCATCATCTGCCTATGGGCTAAGCTTATGTTTCTTGCGAAAAGTATAGCTTAAATGATCAATTTTTAATCAATTTTAGTATTTTTTTAGGTCACAGTAACTGTATGAATTCTACGCAAGAATGGCAAAGCGTCACCTGGTTTGAAGTGGACGAGCATCAGGCGGGTCAACGTATTGATAATTTCCTGTTTAGTCGTCTGAAAGGTGTGCCTAAAAGTCGCATTTATCGTCTGATTCGTGAAAGCCAAGTTCGCGTCAATAAAAAACGCGTCAAAGCGGAAACCAAACTCAATATTGGTGACCAAGTTCGAGTTGCTCCAATTCGTTATGAGCAAAAAGATGAGTCTGCGGTTCCCGTATCGGACAAAGTGGCACAAAGTTTACTGAGCCGTGTGGTGTACGAAGATGAAGGCTTAATGGTGGTAAACAAACCTTCGGGTATTGCAGTTCACGGTGGTAGTGGTGTGGCGTATGGTTTAATCGAAGGTCTACGTGCTGCAACTGGAAAAAAATACCTTGAATTGGTTCATCGTATTGACCGTGATACATCAGGTTTAGTGATGATTTCGAAAAAACGCAGTGTCTTAAAAACCCTTCAAGACATGCTGCGTGAACATAAAATCAAAAAGACTTATGCTGCTGTTGTCAAAGGCAATGTAGCAATTGACCGTCAGTTGATTGATGCACCTTTACACCGTTATGAACTTGCCAATGGTGAACGTCGTGTATGTGTGTCACCAAAAGAAGGTAAAGAATCAAAAACTCAGTGGAATGTTGCTGAACGCTTTATGCATGCAACATTAGTATATGCATCTCCGCTATCGGGTCGAACCCATCAAATTCGTGTGCATGGTTTAAGTATTGGTCATCCATTGGTGGGCGATGAAAAATATGGTCATGAAACTGAATACCGTGGTCCAAAGCCACGTCGTTTATGTCTGCATGCTATGCGTTTAGAAATTCCGGGTTACCAAACCATTGAAGCGCCATTGCCAGAAGATATGCAAAGCCTTGTGGCGCAGCTACGCGCGCAAAAAGCCGACAAAGTGGTGAAGTCTTCAGAAGATGACGAGTAAGTTTTAAATACGAGACTTCTCTCCCTGAGCAGGACTGCTTCGTAAGTTTTCTTTCTCCCTCTCCTTTAAGGAGAGGGCCGGGGTGAGGTAAATAAATTGATGCACTCCAGAATCTGAATTACCAAACACTGAATCAAATCTAGGAAAACGTATGAACTCAGCTGTAAAACTAGTCATTTTCGATTGGGATGGCACTTTATTTGATTCTGTGGGTCAAATTGTAGCGAGTTTAAAATTTGCAGCAGATCAATATTCACAGCCGCTGACCGATGCTGATGCGAAAAGTATTATTGGTTTAGGTCTGCCGGAAGTCGCACAGCAGTTATTTCCGACGGTTCCTGAATTGCACAGCGACATTTTGCAAAGTTATGCCGATCACTATGTGGCCCATTCCAAAGGGGATATGTGGTTTGATGGTGTCGCGGATATGTTGCAGGAATTACGCGATGCCGGTCTACAATTGGCTGTTGCAACAGGAAAAAGTCGTAAAGGTCTAGACCGTGTCTTGGCTCAAACGCAAAGTCATGAGTTGTTTCGTGCGACCCGTGCAGCCAGTGAAACCAAATCTAAGCCAGATCCGTTGATGTTGGCAGAAATTTTGGCGGAAACAGGACTACGTGCCGATCAAGCCATTATGGTCGGTGATACGTCGTATGACTTGGAAATGGCACTGAATATTCAGATGCCGCGTGTAGGCGTGAGCTATGGAGTGCATACTGTAGAAACACTCCAGTATTTTCAACCCTTACATATTGCACATAGCGTAGGTGATTTGACTGAATTTCTACTAGAACACGTGAAATTACGTCTAGCTGTATAGTTTTAGATACAAACGAGTAAAAGGGTGAAATTTGTTTTCACCTTTTTTGTTACCAAATGAATAGTAATGCAAGCTCTACTTGTTGAAATGAGTAAATTCAATTATTTAAAAAAGTAATAACACTAGATTTTTCTATAATAACAAGCAGTCTTCTAGCAAATTTACCTTAAAAAGTTGAGCGCAACTATTTGGCCTTTTATCACAAGCTGGAATAGATTTTTTGTTTGAATTTTTGGTTTTATCTTATTGTTGTTTATTGATTTATTTTTAAATTTTCAATTTATTAAACTAAATTATATGAAATTGAACACCTATGCGTAAAAGTTGGCCTGACGCTAAAATAATCTTTTAATCTTATCTTTTAGTCGTATAAGCCAAGTTTTTTAGTAGAGATTCAGATTTAAGGGCGAAAAAAATAGTGAATTTTATTTAATTATTTTGACTTAAGTTTTTGAATATTAATAATAAATAATGATTAATTTATAGCTAATAGCTATAGTCATAAATAAAATAAGTATTGGTATTCACTTTATAAAATCTCGATGCTAAATGCATCTAAACATAACGTGTAGTATGTCAAGTGAAATGCTTTAGGCGAATCCTGACATGACTTTCATCACTTTGATTTTGATGGTGATGAAACACGTTGTGCATCCAATTTTTGCAGTTTAAGGAAACATTGATGTCGAATTCTGCTGTTGTTGAATCAGTTGCGCAAGCATTACGCGATGCGGAAGTAAATCAGGCTGCGATTGCACCGATCCGTCCACAACTTGGTGGTGAAAGTGCTGATGTAGATATTGCTTATGCCGTTCAAGAAGTGAATACCAAACGTGCGGTGGCAGAAGGTCGTCGCCTTGTAGGTCGTAAAATTGGCTTAACTTCAAAAGTTGTACAAGCGCAGTTAGGCGTTGATCAACCTGACTTCGGTATGTTGTTTGCTGACATGGCGTATGGCGATGGTGAAGAAATCCCTGCTGGTTTATTGATTCAGCCAAAAGTTGAAGCAGAAATTGCTTTGGTGATTAACCAAGATTTGACCAAAGAAAAACACACCTATGCAGACATTATTAGTGCAACAGAATATGCACTGCCTGCAATTGAAGTGGTCGATAGCCGTATCGAAAACTGGAAAATCTCGTTGATTGATACTGTGGCAGATAACGCATCTTCAGCAGGTTTTGTACTGGGTTCTAAGCCTGTAAAACTTGCAGATCTTGACCTTGTAAATTGCAAAATGGTCATGACGCGTGGTGAAGAAGTAGTTTCACAAGGTGTGGGTAAAGCATGTCTTTCTAACCCATTAAATGCAGCAGTGTGGTTGGCTGACGAAATGGTTCGTCGAGGTCGTCCATTGCTTGCAGGTGACATCGTATTGACCGGTGCTTTAGGCCCAATGGTTGTGGCAAATCCTGGTGATGAATTCAAAGTTGAAATTGAAGGCTTTGGTTCTGTGACTGCAGCATTTGCAGCGAAATAAGCTTGGGTTTTACGGAATTTTTAAGAGTACGCATTCATGAAAAAGATTAAATGTGCATTGATCGGTCCAGGGAACATTGGTACTGACTTGCTTTACAAACTTCAACGCAGCGAATTTTTAGAACCAGTATGGATGGTTGGTATTGACCCGACGTCTGAAGGTTTGGCTCGCGCTGCTAAAATGGGTTTAAAAACCACTGCTGAAGGCGTAGATGGTTTACTTGCACACGTAATTGAAGACGACATTAAAATCGCATTTGATGCAACTTCTGCCTATGTTCATGCTGAAAACAGCCGCAAATTAAATGAACTTGGCGTGTTAATGATTGACTTAACACCTGCTGCAATCGGTCCATTCTGCGTACCACCAGTAAACTTAGAAGCGTTATTGGACGCAGGTGAAGTTCCGAACGTCAACATGGTGACATGTGGTGGTCAGGCAACGATTCCTATGGTTGCTGCGATTTCACGAGTTCAGCCTGTTGAATACGGCGAAATCATTGCAACAGTTTCAACAAAATCTGTGGGTCCAGGTACACGTAAAAACATCGATGAATTTACCCGTACCACTGCAGGTGCGATTGAAAAAGTCGGTGGTGCTAAAGCAGGTAAAGCGATCATCATCATTAACCCGGCTGAGCCACCATTGATGATGCGTGATACTGTGCACTGTCTTGTTGAAGGTGAGCCAGATCAAGCTGCGATCACTGAATCAGTGCATGCGATGATCAAAGAAGTTCAAAAATACGTACCAGGTTACAAACTGGTGAATGGTCCTGTATTTGACGGTAACCGTGTTTCAATCTTCCTGGAAGTTGAAGGCCTGGGTGATTACCTGCCTAAATATGCCGGTAACCTTGACATCATGACTGCAGCTGCTGCGCGTACCGCAGAAATGTTTGCGGAACGCGTTTTAAACTCAGTTGAAGCATAAGGAGCGTCTTCATGTCTAAGATTATTATTAATGATATGACTTTACGTGATGGCATGCACCCAATGCGCCATCAAACTACACCTGAACAAATGGTTGCCATTGCAACTGCTTTGGATGATGCAGGTGTACCTTTAATCGAAGTTACGCATGGTGACGGCTTAGGCGGTAACTCTGTGAACTATGGTTTTGCAGCAGCAACCGATGAAGAATACCTAAAAGCGGTGATTCCAAACCTGAAACAGGCGAAAGTATCTGCACTTTTACTTCCTGGTATTGGTACGGTTGACCATTTGAAAATGGCACATGATGTTGGTGTAGCAACCATTCGTGTTGCAACGCACTCAACTGAAGCTGACGTTTCTGAACAGCACATTACTGCTGCACGTAAACTTGGCATGGACACTGTGGGCTTTTTGATGATGGCGCACATGGCAACTCCTGAAAAACTTTTGGAAGAAGCCAGCAAAATGGTGTCATACGGTGCAAACTGTATTTATGTGACTGACTCTGCTGGTTATATGTTGCCGCAAGATGTGACTGACCGTGTTGGCATTTTACGTGCAAACCTAGGTTCAGACATCGAAATTGGTTTCCATGGTCACCATAACTTAGGTATGGGCGTTGCGAACTCTGTATCTGCGGTACAAGCAGGTGCAACACGTGTCGATTTAGCGTCTGCGGGTCTTGGTGCAGGTGCGGGTAATACACCACTTGAATTGTTCGTTGCAGTTGCGAACCGTATGCAACTTGAAACAGGTGTTGACTTGTTTAAAGTGCAAGACGTAGCAGAAGATCTGATCATCCCGATGATGACACATCAAATCCGTGCTGACCGTGATGCAGCAACTTTAGGTTATGCAGGTGTGTATTCTTCATTCCTATTGTTCGCAAAACGCGCTGAAGCGAAATACGGCGTATCTGCTCGTGAAATTCTTCTTGAGCTTGGTCGTCGTGGTACGGTTGGTGGTCAAGAAGATATGATTGAAGACTTGGCATTGACCATGTCTAAAGCAAAAGAAGCCAATGCTTAATTTGCTTTAAGTCAAAAAGCGCCCGAAATGGGTGCTTTTTTTATGTCTCAACTGACTATATGGGCTTGGTTTTTAGTTGAGATTGAATTGATGCATAGAAAGCGGATTGAAATAAGAAAAATTCTGCGAACCAATGGTCGATTTCGAGCAGTCATGGTGGTGAAATTTAACTTTAAGTTGTTGATGATTATATAAATTAAATATCATGTCATAGCTAAATTTTATAACTCAAATAAGGATAAATCTCAGCAAAAAACTTTGTTTAAACTTAAAAGCAATTAATACAGCGCATGTAATTGCAAAAAATAAAAAACTTTAAATTTTATGTTAATAAAACATGGGGTTAATTTAATCAGTTGTTCTAAATGATAAAAAAGAGTTATTGTTTTAATCTCTAAGGAAAATAAGCAGAAATAGCTTCCAAAGTTCAAGTCGCACAAAAGCCTGATAAACCTTAATACTGTAGTCGGATTTTTTTCCAAGGTATTGTTGAGCATGATGATGTCATAGCTTAATTTGATCACTGGGAATAAGCCATGCGTCGTCAAAATTTATGGATAGCAATTCTTGCTGCGACAGCAACATTAGGAACATCTGCAACTTATGCGGACTTTGTTGACGACAGCCAAGTACAATTGAAATTTAAAAACTTCTACTTAGACCGTCAAATTAAAGAAAATCCGGCGAGTAACTGGGGTTCATGGTCACAGGGTGTGACTTTGGATGCCAAGTCAGGGTATCAAGATATTGGTGCAGGTATTCAAGTGGGTGCTGACCTTTTGGTTCAACATGCATTTAAACTTAATGCACGCGATAAAAACCCAGACTGGATCTTGCCGCACGATGGTAAAGAATCAAAAGATAACTTTGGTAAAGTGGGCGTGACCCTTAAAGCCAAAGTATCTGAAACTGAGTTGAAAGTGGGTGAGTTATTACCAGTTTCTCCAGTGTTGGTTTTCGATCCATCTCGTCAGCTAATGACAACTTATAGCGGTGCATGGTTAGAGTCGAAAGAGATTAAAGATACTAAGTTAACTTTGGCATACATTGACGGGATCAATAACCGTTATGACAACCAATTCCGTGATTTATCAATGTTCGCTCCAGGTAAAAGATTACCAGATGGCACCATGGGTCATTATGATCTTGGGCCAACTTCTGATGGTATGTATATTGCGGGTATTGACCATCAATTCACACCTGAAATTGGTGGTAGCTACTGGTATGCCGATGTTCAAGACATCTACACACAGCAATATGTCGGCGCGAACTATAAAACCAAGTTAGGTGACAAAGCCAAACTGGATAGCCATATCCGTTACTTCGATAACTCGGATTCGGGTGACAAACTATATGGCGAAATTGATAACCAAGCGTTATCGGTTGGTGCGAAAGTGAATTACGGTTCGCATACCTTTGGTTTGGGTTATCAACAAATGTTTGGTGATAATGCATTCCCAACACTGGGTGGATGGGTGCCGCAGCCGTACTTAGTCAACTGGGGTATAGCAACATTTACTGCAAAAAATGAAAAATCATGGGGCTTTACGTATGGTTATGACTTTGCAGAGCTTGGTGCGAAAGGCCTAAATGCTACAGCGGTTTACTTTACAGGTTCTGATGCAGAAATTGGTACTGCAAATGGCATCCTGAAAGATCAAAAATCTGATGAGCTTAACTTAATCGTGAACTACACCGTGCCTGAAGGTAAGTTGAAGGGCTTAGGCTTCCAGGCAATGTATATCGATGCCGATTTCGATTACAAATCTGACTTGCAAGAGTACCGTGTCGCGACAACTTATACCTATAAGTTCTAATTTCTCAGGATAAAAAAGAGGGAAGTGGATTCATTGCTTCCCTTTTTATTCGCTGGTTTATTTAAAAAAGAAATACCTCAAAGATTTTATGGATATATTTTTGAGTTATGTATTTAAAAACAATAACTTAAATTATAGTCTATTTGTTGTTTATGATCGTAAATATGTATCAGTTAGCAGTGGCTGAACAGGTAATATGAGACTGTAAAAACCACAAAATCCAAAAGAGTCCCCCTTGTGTTTAAATCCGTTATGGATTGAAACATAAGCTCTACGCAATACGAGGAGCATGTATGAGCACTGTTCAGATTCCTGACTATACAACTGATTCATTCTTTGGTTTAGAAGATAAATGGATTGAAACTGCTGAAGGCGAATTAACGCATTACCACGAAGTGGGTGAAGGCACACCAATTCTATTTTTACACGGTTCAGGTACAGGTGTATCTGCTGCGGCAAACTGGTGGTTAAACCTTCCACAAATTGGTGAACAAGCTCGTTGTATCGCTATCGATACGATTGGCTATGGTCAAACTGTTGTTGCACCGAATACTGCTTATGGTATCCGTGCTTGGGTTGATCACGCTGTACGTACGTTAGATGCCCTAGGTATTGAAAAAACTTGGTTAGTGGGTAACTCACTCGGTGGCTGGTTAGCATTCCAAATGGCTTTGGACTATCCAGAACGTGTATTGGGTATCGTGTCTATGGGTACAGGCGGTGCTAAACAAACTGCAGCACTTAAAGCACATGCAAACCCTGTATTAACCGAAGAAGGCATCAAGAAAACCTTGTCTATGTTTGTTGTAAACAAAGACTTGATCACAGACGAATTGGTAAAAGTACGTTTCGCTTCTGCTGCAAATGACTATGCATCAAATCGTTTGATGGATGTTGTTGGCGCACGCGACCGTGACCGTTTCGAATTCCCACTCGACTTTGAAAAAATGAAAGACATTACTGTGCCAGTATTGTTGATTCACGGTGTACAAGACGTGGTGATTCCAGTATCTCGTACGTGGGATATTTTGAACACAGTTCCAAATGCGGATGCGCATATCTTTAGCCAATGTGGTCACTGGTCACAAGTTGAAAAAGCAGAAGAATTCAACACCGTGATTAAAGATTATTTAAAAGCGCGTGGTGTGTAATTTCTTGTCACTGACATGAAATTCAAAAAAAGGATGGTTTTGCCATCCTTTTTTTTATATAAATCTTTTGAAAGAAATACTTTAAATGAGTATTATTCTCATTAATGGGTCGACAGTGTACGGTCTAAATCAGTAAAAAGGCATAAAATAAGCTCATCTGAATGGTTGGGGAAGGGGAATTATTTATTAGACTTAAGTTGTAAATCGGCAATTTTTAGCAATTTTTATCAATGTCTAAACTAAAATTTATAAGTTATTTTCCATCAAGTCGATATGCATGATAGATAAAATGCGTCGATTAAAACATTTAAACGATTAAAAAAGCGACTTTTTAGCCATAAAAAAAGCACCATTATTCATTTTAAAAATAATGGTGCTATATCTATAAATTATGACTTGGCGAAAATTAACGCTGTTCGCGATTAATATCGAGATAAAAAACTTTGGTTAGCAGTTCAAGGAATTTATCTACAGCCACAGAACTCGCCGTTTTTCGGTAACTTACATACAAGTCTAGATACGGTAATTCGACATCTAAAGGACGAATCACCGTATTGTTCATGGTCAATGGCGCGATGTATCCCGGTAGGATCGTGCAGCCTAAGCCCATGCCGATGGAGTTAATGTTAAACAGGATATTGTCGGCTTTTTGCACGATATTAAATTGAATATCATGGGTCGAAGCAAAGTCCAAAATGGCTTCATGCAACGTGCCAGATTGTTCACGTGCAGGAATGATAAAATCAATCCCATTCAATGCTTTAACTGGAATGCGCTCGTACTTCGCTAAAGGGTGATCTTTGGGTAAAATAAAGATCAGCGGTTCACGCAGTACAAACTGACTTTCAATTTCGTCGCTGTGGAAGTTATTGCGGGTAAAAGTGATGTCCAGTTCACCTTTTTGCAGTAATTTCATCTGATCACGGTTATTTAAACTGAGTAATTCAATTTTGAGTTCTGGGTTCTGAACACGTAGATTAGGTAGTACATAAGGGAAGATTTTCATCTCTGCGACAGGGACAAAACCAATGCGCAGCATCTGTTGCTTGGCTTGTGAAACCTGACGTGCCATCGCCACGGCCTTGTCTGCTTGAGCTAGTGTCAAACGTGCTTGTTCTAGAAATACGGCACCTTCTTCTGTGAGCTCAACTTTACGTTTAGTCCGGTGCAACAATTTTACGCCGACATCTTCTTCAAGATCTTTAATTTGTTGGCTTAAAGAAGGTTGAGCAGTATAAAGTTTTAACGCAGCTTTACTGAAATTGAGTTCTTCAGCGACAGTAATAAAGTAGCGTAAGTGTCGTAATTCCATATAATCAACCCGTGGAGTAATCCAAAAAATGTCTTACTTAGAAGTCCGTTCAGTATAATCTATAAACAACTATTGCGTGAAGATTATTTTACCATTCACGAAATAAATGGTGTTCTCGGCAATTTAAAAAAAATGCTATAAAAAAAATCTACCGTAATAATCCATAAAATCTCTTAATTAAAACAAAATAAATATTTCCCGAATATCGCTCTAAAATCCATCATCGTTGAAAAGTTGAGTCTATTACTTTGTGCCTTATGGTCACAGGAGAGCTTTTCATGAGTGGAAAAATTGATGTGCGCGAAATCGATGCTTTAGTCGATGCACAAAATGGACGTATCACGCCATCTATCTATACAGATCCAGACATCTACGAACTTGAATTAGAACGTGTGTTCGGTCGTACATGGTTATTCCTATGCCATGAGAGCCAAATTCCTAAAGCCGGCGATTTCTTCAATACCTATATGGGTGAAGATCCAATCATCGTGGCACGTCAAAAAGATGGCTCAATCAAAGCATTCTTAAACCAATGTCGTCACCGCTCTATGCGTGTGAGTTTCGCAGACTGTGGTAATACACGTGCATTTACTTGCCCGTACCACGGCTGGTCTTACGGCATTGACGGTTCTTTAAAAGATATTCCACTTGAAGACCGCGCGTTCCCGCACGGTGCTTGCAAAGAGAAATGGGGTCTTGTTGAAGTTAACCGTGTTAAATCATACAAAGGCTTAGTATTCGCTTGTTGGGATGAAACTACACCTGACCTAGAAGAATACATGGGCGATATCGCTTGGTACTTAGATGGTGTTCTTGACCGTCGTCCAGGTGGTACAGAAATTATCGGTGGTGTACACAAGTGGGAAATCGAGTGTAACTGGAAATTTGCAGCTGAACAGTTCGCATCTGACCAATATCACGCATTGTTCTCTCACGCATCTGCAATCCAAGTATTGGGTGCAAAACCAGATGACGAATCATCTAAGAAATTAGGTGCTGCACAAACTGCTCGTCCTGTTTGGGAAACTGCGAAAGACGCGATTCAATATGGTTCACGCGGTCATGGTTCAGGCTTCTTCTTTACTGAAAAACCAGATGCAAACGTTTGGGTAGATGGTGAAGTGGCGAACTACTTCCGTGAAACATTTGATGAAGTGAAAGAGCGCCTTGGTGAAGTACGTGCACTTCGTCTTGCTGGTCATAACACCATGTTCCCAACATTGTCTTGGTTGAACGGTACTGCAACGCTTCGTGTATGGCACCCACGTGGTCCAAACAAAACTGAAGTGTGGGCATTCTGTATTGCAGACGCTGAAGCATCTCAAGAAGTGAAAGAAGCATTCGAACGTTCTGCAACACGTGCATTCGGTCCTGCTGGTTTCCTTGAGCAAGATGACTCTGAGAACTGGATTGAAATTCAAAAAGTTTTACGTGGTTATAAAGCCCGTCAAAACAAATTAATTATGGAAATGGGTAAAGGTAACGAGAAAGTACGTGAAGATGGTATCCCTGGTATCACCAACTACATTTTCTCAGAAACAGCTGCACGTGGTATGTACCGTCGTTGGGCTGACCTATTGATTCATGAAAAATGGGAAGACGTTGAAGCTGCGGCTGACGAATATGAGAAGGAGCTTATGAAATGAGTCAAATTAGTTTAGAACTCCATCACCAAATTAGTCAGTTTCTTTATCGTGAAGCAAAATTGCTTGACGATTGGAAGTTCCGCGATTGGTTAGCTGTATTAGCTGAAGATATTTCTTATACGTTACGCACAACACCAAACGCGCAAACACGTGACCGTCGTCGTTCGATTGAGCCGCCAACAACTTGGGTATTTAACGATACAAAAGATTTGTTGGAACGCCGTGTAGCTCGTTTAGAGACAGGTATGGCTTGGGCTGAAGAACCTCCTTCACGTACAACACACATGGTTTCAAATATGATTGTTGAAGCGACTGAAGTTGAAGGCGAATACGACGTTTACGTAACGTACTTGTTGTACCGTACCCAGAAAGAGAAAGATGTAACAATCTACTGTGGTAAGCGTCACGACAAGATCCGCAAAGTCGACACTGAGCAAGGTTTCGAAATCTTCAACCGTAAGATTACCCTTGATCAGGTGACTTACAACTCACATAACCTGAGCGTGTTCTTCTAATGAATAAGATTTTTGTTTGCCAAGTTGACGAATTAGACGAAGGCGAAGCATTGAAAGTAGATTGCGGCGTTAACGGTATCGATGCGCTTGCAGTATTCAACAACAATGGCGAATTTTTCGCGATGAACGACCGTTGTTCACATGGTAATGCTTCAATGTCTGAAGGTTACCTTGAAGATGATGGCACTGTTGAATGTCCACTTCATTCGGCTCGATTCTGTTTGAAAACTGGTCAAGCATTATGCTTACCAGCAACAGATCCTATCAAGACATTCCCTGTGATTGTTGAAGATGGTGCTTTATACGTAGAGATGGCAGGAGAGTAATCATGGGTTGGCTACAAGGCGAAGTTGCACTTATTACCGGTGGTGGTTCAGGCTTAGGCTGGGCATTGGTTGAACGTTTCTTAGAAGAAGGTGCAAAAGTTGCCGTTCTTCAACGTTCTCAATCGAAAGTTGATGCATTGAAAGAACATTTTGGTGACCGCGTGCTTGCGATCGCAGGAGATGTAGCCAGCTATGAAGATAATGTTCGCGCAGTTCAAGCAACTGTAGAACATTATGGCAAACTTGACTGTTTCGTCGGAAACGCAGGTATTTGGGATCATTACGCAGATATCGTCAATACATCGGGTGAACAGCTGGAGAAAGCTTTTGATGAGATTATGGGTATTAACACCAAATCTCTCATCTTAGGTGCCAAAGCTGCACTTGATGCATTGATAGCTTCAGAAGGTTCTATCATATTTACTTTGTCTAACTCAGCACTGTATTCGGCAGGCGGAGGCCCTGTATACACAGCGTCTAAGCATGCTGGCGTTGGGATTATGAAAGAGTTAGCCTATGAGCTTGCGCCTAAAGTACGAGTGAACGCTGTTGCTCCGTCGGGTATGAATGTAAACATCAAAGGTGCTGCTTCTTTAGGCCAAGAAAACCTCGGTCTACTCGATGCACGTGATCCTGAGAAGATTGCACGCGGCATGCCGCTCAATTTCTTACCCGAACCTGAAGATATGACTGGTTCATACGTGTTATTGGCTTCTCGTCAAAACAACCGCCCATTAACTGGCGTTTTAATCAACGCGGAATGTGGTCTAGGTATCCGTGGTTTACGTCAACCACGTGCTGGCTTCTTTGACGAGATCTAAATCGCCAAAACCGTAAAGGACTTACTCGGCAGCCGTTTTTGGCTGCCTTCCGTTTAGGAGTCACCCATGGCCGTTAAACTTATTTGTGCATCGCACAGTCCCCTAATGGAATTTGCTTCTCCGCAAGAGAAATACAAAGAGGAAAAAGTTCGCGAAACTTTTGCCAAACTTGCTAAAAAAGTTGAAGACTATAATCCAACATTGATCATTACTTTTGGTCCAGACCATTTCAATGGTTTCTTCTATGACCTCATGCCATCTTTCTGCGTCGGTATTCGTGCCAAAGCAGCAGGTGATTGGGATTATGGTAAAGACAATGACCACATCAATGTGCCTGAAGAAACAGCAATCAGTCTGGTTCGTCGCGTATTGGATGAAGGTGTCGATGTTGCATACTCTTATCGTATGCAGGCAGACCACGGTGTGACTCAACCATTACATTTCCTTTGTGGTGGCAAGCTTGATCGTTATCCAACGATTCCAATTTTTATCAATGGTGCAGCTGCGCCGATGCCAACAACCAAGCGTACAGTCGCTTTGGGGCGTGCAGTCGGTCAGTTCATTAAATCATTGAACTTAGAGAATGAACGTGTACTTGTTTTGGGTACAGGTGGTTTGTCTCATGATCCACCAACGCCGCAAATGGGTTCAGTTCCACCAGAAGTGGAAGAGTTCCTGATTGCAGGTCGTAATCCAACTGAAGAGGCACGTAATACACGTCAAGGCAAAATCATTGCTGTCGGTCAAAAACTCGCAGCGGGTGATACTTCTGTCGCAGTGCCTTTAAACCCAGAATGGGATCGTGCATTGCTTGAGACGTTTGCCAAAGCTGACTTTGCTGCCATTGAAGCAATGACTGAAGCTGAAATTCGTGTTGAAGGTGGTCGTGGCGGTCAAGAAGTTCGTTCTTGGATGGCTGCTTTTGCTGCACTACATGAAGTGGGCGAATACGACATGACAACACATTGCTACGAAGACATTAGTGAGTGGATTGCGGGCTTCGGCATCGTATCTGCAGAATTGAAATAAGGAACAAACCCATGAGCCAAAATGGTATCGAAACCATCGTTATTGTTGGAGCTGGTCAAGCTGGTGCTAGCGCCATTTTAGAACTCCGTGCGAACAAGTATGAAGGCAAAATCATTTTGGTGGGTGATGAAACACATCTTCCTTATGAACGTCCGCCTTTGTCTAAAGACGTAATTCTAAAACCTGAAGAGACCAAAATCGAAATTCTGTCAGAAGAAAAATTGGCAGAACTCGGTGTTGAACATATTCGTGGCAATGGCGTTGTGAAAATCCATAGCGATGCAAAAACAGTTGAACTGAAAAATGGCGAAATTGTTGCATTTGACAAGTTGCTTCTAGCAACCGGTGGTGCAGCACGCCGTTTACCGAATTTCGATGCTTTGGGTAAACACGTTTATACCTTACGTAACCTTGAAGATTCACAAGCATTGGTGCCTGTATTACAAGCGGGTCGCCGTATTGTATTGATCGGCGGTGGTGTGATTGGTCTTGAGCTTGCTTCTTCAGCACGTTCTAAAGACTGTATCGTGACCGTGATTGAAATGGGTCCGATGGTCATGGGTCGTTCATCTCCACGTGTTTTAAGTGAATTCTTATTGGCACAGCAACGTCTTGCAGGTGTAGATGTTCGTCTTTCGACTTCTATTGCTGACTGTAAGCTTGATGGCGAAGAAGTGGTGATCACGCTTGAAGGCGGTGAAGAACTTCGTGCAGATGCTGTAGTTTACGGTATTGGCATTGTGCCAAATGCTCAACTTGCAATTGATGCAGGTTTAGACGTTGATTTTGCCATTAAAGTGAATAATAACTGCCAAACTTCGCATCCAGATATTTATGCAGCGGGTGACGTTGCGACTCAGCTTCGTGACTGTGGTAACCACCGTCGTGTCGAAACTTGGGAAAATGCGAACTTGCAAGCAGGTATCTTTGCTCGTCATGTAATGGATGTAGAACATCCAACCCCAAATCCAGCGTGGTTCTGGACAGATCAGTTAAATATCAACTATCAATTTGTAGGTGATATGGCTGCAAGCGAATGGATTGCACGTGGCGAAGTTAATCCTGAATTAGCTGCAGAATCATCATTTGTTTTATTTGGTGTTACTGACGGTGTAATCGTGGGTGGTATCACTGTAAATGCTGCGAAAGAGATGCGTCATTTGAAAAAATTGATTAGCAAGAATGCGGCGTTTGAAGCGGATAAATATTTAGATTTAAGCCAAGATTTACGTAAACTTGTAAAGTAAGCTGAATGTCTAAGAGGAGCAGACTTGCGGTAACGTAGGTCTGTTTTTTTATGTCTTTAGTTTTAGCGTCGCATTTATAAAGCTATTTTGTAGTCCATGTATATAGTTTTAGCTTATGTAGATCTATTCAACGGTTTTAATCCTCCCCAGCCCTCCTTTTTCAAAGGAGGGAGTAGTCTTTGTGAAGAATGGATTTCGTTTGGATGATTCCCCCACTTTTTTTAAAGAGGGGTTAGGGGAGATTATTGATCGTTTGAAGAGAAGTCCTTATACCCCAAACGATCGGGTGGCATTCATACCGCCTCCAATTTAGTTGATAAAGGGGAGAACAATAATTGGTCTTAAACTTTATTAGTTAATGGTCTTACGAGTAGTTCCAGATCTGAATAGTGGGTTTCAGGTTAAGTCGTTAGAACAATCAAATTTGAGAATGAAATGAAATCTTCACTGCCGCTGACGGCAAGTATATATGCTCTTTTGGTACTGATTTGGGCGACGACGCCGCTCGCGATTGTGTGGAGTGTGCAGGAAATACATCCGATGTGGGTGTTGATTATCCGTTACTTCGGCGCATCTATTATTGCGCTGTTTCTGTTGAAATTGATGCGTGATCCTTTGCCGTTTGATGAAACCTCATTAAAAAGTTATGTGGCAGGGAGTTTGAATTTGATTGGCGCACAGTTGTTTATTTATCTCGCAGCCAATTATCTCACCTCTGGTTTAATGGCACTGATTTTTGGTTTTTCACCCTTAATTGCCGGTTTGATTGGGCATGTAATTTTAAAAACACATAAATTGGTCGCTTTGCAGTGGTTGGGCATGGCGGTTGCAGTGGGTGGTCTAACTTTTGTCTTTGCAGATTCTGCTGATAGCAAAGTCAATCCAATTGGCGTTGTACTGATGCTAATCAGCATGGTGTCGTATATTAGTTCGATTTTTTGGGTGAAGCAGATTAATGCACCGTTAAAGCCAATGTCTCAGGCAACAGGTTCTCTGATTGTTTCTGCCTTGGGTTCGGTACTCATCATTCCTTTTATCTGGCAGCATTTTCCAACCGAATTGCCAAGTGGCCGTGCCATGATAGGTTTTGTCTTTACCATGATCATGTCATCTATTGTGGCAATGCTGTGTTACTTCTGGCTGATCAAACGTTTGGCGGCATCAACGGTGTCACTCAGTAATGTGATGACACCTGTCATAGCATTGGTTTTGGGAGCGACGTTGAACAGTGAACATATTAGCTCCAATGCCTTTGTTGGAATCGTGGTCGTGATGTTTGGTATTGTGATGTACTTTTGGAAAGAGTGGCGCGAGCAATATTTTAATAAAGTACGTTGAACCGTGTACATCTACAGAATTATAAGGAAGCTGCGGCTTCCTTTTTTTTCTATACCTTTGCGCTAAAGAGCGTGTTTCACATGGAACATGATGGCATTGTCGAAACAATCGACAGTTGGTGTAAAAACAACAAAATAACAAACAACAGCTACAGTCAGTTTGAGTACTATGGAATGAGTTATAAAATCAAATAGATCTGTTTGATAAAAATAAATTTAGGACAATTTTAAATGTCTGAATCTAACAAAATCGTGGTATATGCAGCGCTCTTCGGCAATTTAGCGATTGCACTGGTGAAGTTTGTCGCTGCCTATATCACGAATAGTTCGGCCATGTTGAGTGAAGCTATTCACTCTGTGGTTGATACTTTAAATGAAATCTTACTGCTCTACGGTATGAAAAAATCGCAGCAGCCAGCAAATGCACGCCATCCGTTTGGCTATGGGCGAGAGCTGTATTTTTGGGCTTTTATTGTGGCGTTGATGGTCTTTGCTTTGGGTGCGATCGTGTCGATTTATCAAGGGATTAGTCATATTTATCACCCCGAAGAAATGCAAAATCCGATGATTAACTATATCGTATTAGGTATTGCGATTTTGTGTGAAGGGACCTCTTGGTTTGTGGCATTGAAAGCATTTCGTAAAATCAAAGGGAAACAGGGCTATTTTGAAGCATTTCGACGCAGTAAAGATCCGACGACATTTACCGTGTTATTTGAAGATTCAGCAGCGCTGATTGGTCTGTTTATTGCCCTGATCGGTATCTATTTATCACACGCGCTGAATATGCCAATGCTTGATGGTCTGGCATCAATTCTAATTGGTGTGGTGCTCGCTATTTCAGCGATCTTACTTGCACGTGAGACTAAAGGATTGCTCATGGGAGAAACTGCTGACCCACAATTGAGGCATAATGTCTTGATGGTTGCAGAGCAAGATCCTGCGGTGCATTCTGCCAATGGGGTGTTAACAGAGCAGATGGGGGCACATCAAGTTTTGGCATCTTTGAGTCTTGAATTTAAAGATAATTTAACGTCAGATGATATCGAAGCTTGTGTCAACAGAATTGAAGCACAAATTAAACAGCTTCATCCTGAAATTGTGGCACTCTTTGTCAAGCCTCAATCTCGGAAGGTTTGGCTTGAGCGCATGAAAGGTCGTCTTGATCAGTAGGTCTGCGAGGTTAAATACTTTGCATGGTTTGTCAGCACAGTGAATGAATTTTAAATACACATGAATCAAAAAACTCAATCAGCACAATTTCAAATCAGTACTGAACGCTGTATGAAACATACGTGGACGAAGCCTGTATTTGATTATCTGGCAACCGACCATTTTAATGGGGAAAAATTCTTTAATACCATTCGAAATCCAGATCCGTTTACGCGTAAAGATATGCTGAAATGGATCATGACGCGTAAAAGCGACACGTGGAAAGTAGATCGTGAGCAAGAATACCAACAGTTTTTTGCCTCTTCGCGTAGCATTCCGCACAATCGGCCATTGGCTAAAATGGATGATTGGTTGGTTTGGTTTGTCGGACATGCGACGGTTTTGATTCAAATTGGGCCATATAATTTTTTGACCGATCCTGTATGGGCGGAGTATGCAGGCCCACGTCAAGGGACTGGACCACGACGTGCTTGTCCTGCAGGAATTGCCTTAGAAGAATTACCTACAATTCATGGGGTTTTACTGAGCCATAATCATTATGATCATATGGATTTAGCAACCTTGAATTGGTTACATGAACAATTTGCTATGCCGATTTATACTGGTTTAGGCAATGCTTATTATTTACCCACACATTTCAATGTCATTGAACTTGATTGGTGGCAATCGGAAATGTTTGAAGATTTGCGTATCGTTTATACGCCTGCACAGCATGGTTCAGGTCGTGGTTGGCGAGATCAAAATCATGCCTTATGGGGAGGTTTTTCCATCGTGCATAGTACAGGACATTTCTTCTTTGCAGGTGATACGGGCTATGCCGCGCATTTCAAACAAATCCATACACGCCTAGGTGCACCACGAGTAGCGTTATTACCGATTGGAGCTTATGAGCCACGTCGTTTAATGAAATATTTGCACATGAATCCCGAAGAAGCTTTTCAGGCGCATAAAGATTTACAGTCAAAATGTTCATTGGCCATGCATTATCGGACTTTTCAGTTGACCGATGAAGCTAGAGATCAGCCGGAGCATGACTTACATCAAGCCATGCGTAAAACGTCAAAGTTAATGAATCCATTTTTGACCATGCATGAAGGCAAAAAACTGATTGTTTAAGGATTAATTAGAAGGTAATTGGAATATTTAATGCCAAGAAAAAACCACCTTAAAAGGTGGTTTTTTTATTCAAAGATAAAACTTAAAGCAAGCCAGGATTACCTTGAGCTGGATCAGTTGCACGAGCAGCTTGCGCATCCGCTACAGTTAAGCCTAATGCTTTTGCAACACCTTCACCATAAGCTGGATCACATGCGTAACAGTTACGGATATGACGATATTTGATGAAGTCGAGTGCATCGCCCATTGCGCCAGCAGTGTTATTAAACAATGCTTGTTTTTGTTCATCATTCATTAAGTTGAATAATGCACGTGGTTGACTGAAATAGTCGCTGTCATCTTCACGATAATCCCACAAGTCAGCATCACCAGTAATTTTCAATGGTGGTTCTTTGTATTGTGGTTGCTCTTGCCATTGGCTGAAGCTGTTTGGTTCATAATGCGGTGTTGCACCATAGTTACCATCCATACGGCCTTGTCCATCACGACGGTTGGAATGAACAGGGCAACGTGGTGCATTTACAGGAATTTGGTAATGGTTTACACCCACGCGATAACGTGCAGCATCAGCATAGTTGAATAAACGCGCTTGCAGCATACGGTCAGGTGAGAAGCTAATACCCGGCACCAAGTTACTTGGTGCGAAAGCGGCTTGTTCAACATCTTGGAAATAGTTTTCAGGGTTACGATTGAGTTCGAATTCACCCACTTCAATCAACGGATAGTCGCCTTTAGGCCATACTTTGGTTAAATCAAATGGGTGATAAGGTACTTTTTCTGCATCAAGTTCAGGCATGATTTGAACGTACATTTTCCATTTTGGAAAATCGCCGCGTTCAATTGCATTGAACAGATCGGTTTGTGAGCTTTCACGGTCTTTGGCAATAATCGCTTCAGCTTCAGCATCGGTTAAGTTTTTAATGCCTTGTTGAGTGCGCATGTGGAATTTAACCCAGAAGCGTTCATTATTGGCATTAATAAAACTGAAAGTATGACTGCCAAAACCATGCATATGACGGTAACCATCTGGAATACCGCGGTCAGACATCACAATCGTAACTTGGTGTAGAGCTTCAGGTAGTAAAGTCCAAAAATCCCAGTTATTAGTTGCACTACGCTTATTGGTTTTAGGATCGCGTTTTACTGCTTTGTTTAAGTCAGGGAATTTACGAGCATCACGTAGGAAGAAGACAGGGGTGTTATTACCAACTAAATCCCAGTTACCTTCTTCAGTATAGAATTTAAGGGCAAAACCACGAATATCGCGTTCTGCATCTGCAGCACCACGCTCACCCGCTACGGTAGAGAAACGAGCAAAAAGTTCAGTTTTTTTACCAACTTCTGAGAAAATTTTAGCGCGGGTATATTGGGTAATATCGTTAGTCACGGTAAACGTACCGAAAGCACCAGAACCTTTGGCATGCATACGACGCTCTGGAATTACTTCACGAACGAAATTACCGAGTTTTTCATTAAGCCATAGGTCTTGGGCAAGTAAAGGACCACGTGCACCTGCCGTCATACTGTTCTGATTATCTACAACAGGAGCACCAGCATCAGTTGTTAGGTGGGTGACAGGACATTTTTTAACGTCGTCGCTCATTGAGTATCTCCATTATTATAATCATGTATTAAAGTTGGGAGTTATAACCTTTCAATTGATAACACGCTCAACAGCACATGACATTAACCGTTTTGTTAATTCATTTTAAAGTGACAATGTGACAACAGTTTTTCTCTTATTCTAAAATTTTTCAAGCAGCAATCAATCGAAGAGAAGTTATAAAACTGTAGCCGTTAAAAGCTTAAAAATCTCTATATACTTATTGACTCTAAAGCTTTCTGTGGCTTTTGACAAATGGAAAAATAGTTTTGTATAAATGGTTAATTCGATTGATTAAGTTATTGAATTTATATTATTTATTTATATATTTTGTTTTAATATTTTATCCATGAATTAAACTCAAATATGTTGCTATGATAGGTAGAAGAGGACGAACTAATTAAATCCATATTTTTATTATGGTTTTTTGCCTTCATATAGGTTTTTTAGCTGATTCTAGTTAATGAAAGACATTTTATGTTGTTAATATTGCAGAGATTTTCAACATTAAAGACATTATTTAATACTTAAAATAAGCTAAAAATACAGCTGAAGAAATATTGGCAAGTGGTCTAAGTTGTTTTAGAAAATTGTAAATAAATTCTTTATGGGGTGATGCTAGTTGTTACAGCTATCTTTATTGTTGTCAGGTCAGGTGTTGTCAGGTCAGGTGTTGTCACTCCAGCGTGAATCGATTCCTACATCATATCAACATACTAGGCAACCTTACGTGATCGCATATCGTAGTTGAGGGGGGGTAATGGCGAACCCATTTTGACCTCGGGATTTATTTTACTCCCAAAAGGATAAGCACTTAAACAAGACTGGACCGTATTGGCATGAGCACATGGCACGACTGTGTGGCTGATACAAGTGCTCCTTCAAGTGATTATACAATGGGCCTGTGTATAGTTTGCAACTAGTCATAGATGGTGCAATCGACAGTTGTTTGAGGCATGGCTATGTAGTGGTTACAACAGATTATCAAGGACTAGGTAAGCCAAAACAGCACCCTTATATGAATGTAGTCAGTTAAGTTTATAATGTGGTGGATTCTGTACATGCACTGCATTCTTGGAAGCCGAAGCAATTTAATAAAGACTGGATGGTGATGGGGGCATAGTCAAGGTGGTGCAGCTGCTATTGCGGTTGCAGCTCAGGGACAAAAAGATGCGCTTGAATTGAATCTTAAAGCTGCAATACCCTTGGCACCGGGTGGTTATCAATATGAATGTATTGCTGAATACGTAGAAACCAATCCAAATCCAGATACCAACGTAGCGGCATTTTTCCCCAGCGTGTTGTTGGGAGCAGCCGAAGCAGATCGATCAATGTAGATCAACAGGTTAGTCCAGATATGCAGTCTTTACTAAATCAGGCCCGTAAACGTTATTTATCAGAAATAAAAAAATTAGTTAAAATAAGCACCTCAGCCAATCTTTTAAAAAATTCAGACTTAAGGCCATCCCCAAGCTATTTAAAACGGCAGTCGATTGAATATATGACCCTAACCGTAACACTGATGTTTGTTTAAGGCGCCGCAGACCATTTGTCGATCACCTTGGTACTCAAAGTTATTACCAAAAAGTGTGCAAATAAAAAATTGCCAGTAGTCTATCAGGCGATCCCAAATGGCTATCATCGTGGTGCATTAGGCCATAGTCCAAAATATACGGCTGAATTTTTAAAGAGCTTACAACTGGCCAGCATTGCAAAGGCGTATAAATGAGACAAGTAAGCTGGCAATAAAAGCTTAACTTCTAAAGCACTTTTATTGACGGATGAAACAAGTGATGAATGATTTTCTTCTACCGTAAAAATGAATTTCCTAAATATCTAAAATAACTGGTTTAAGAGCCGATTTTTTGTAAATAACATGACTTTATTTTATTCACCAATGCATTTGAAACGTCATTAGACTTGTCCGCGAAGTCTAATCGCGCAACATATGAATTATATCTCGCTTTAATTCATCCCATTCAGTAAAGTTTGGTACGATCAACAAGCTTTGCGACACAAAGCCATAACACACTCTTTGTATATTTAAAGCCATTGGCTTGAGCTTTTCCTCGTTATTTATAAAAGGCTTAAGCATGTGTTGCCACATTTGCACCATCATGACATAACTTTTACGGTAACTTTCAATATCTGAAATCCGCCGTTCCAATAAAAACACCTGTGACCATAAAAACTGCTGCGCTTGAATTTGCTCAATTTGGAAGTGGATGATTTGCTGTAAATACTCTTGAAAATCCAAATCTGTGGATAACTTCATCAGCGATTGTGCATAAGTTTTCATCTGTTCGGCATTGTGCTTCACATGTAAATGAATGGTCAGCGCAATCAAATCTTCCTTCTTGGAAAAATATTCATAAAATGTCCCTAAGCCAACGCCTGCAATGTCGGTAATTTCACGAATGGTAATTTTGTCGGCAGGGCGCTCATGCAAAAGCCGAACAAAACTTTCTTGCAATGCCTCTTGCGTCAGTTTGGCACGTGATTGACGTGGCTTACGCCGTATTTGAATGGCTGAATGCTTCATATTTTTAAGCGCGGAAAACCGAACGTCTATGCTTTAAATTTTCTCTATACTGAAATGAAAAGCCAACAAGAACAAGCGGAAAATATAGACGATGAATACATTAGAACAGACATGGATGACGCATCAAATCAGCAACCAATTTAATGAACTGGAAAACTACAATCTATTTTCAAGCGATACGGTTTTACATGAAATCTTAAAGCGCTATGGCAGCCACGATCAGCCGATCTTATGCGAAATGGGCAAAGTCGCAGGTTCGAGTGAATACTTTCAGCATGGGGCTTTAGCCAACAAACATACCCCAATTTTACATGCCTTCGATGCTCGTGGTCGCCGTACTGACTTTATCGAATTTCATCCTTCATGGCATAAATGGATGGGACTCAACCGTCAGTTTGATACCCATGCGCATCCTTTTAATCAGCCAAACTCAAAGAGTAAATGGGTAGAATGGGCAGCACGTTTTTATTTAGCAGGTCAGGTCGAATGCGGCAACTTATGCCCAAACTCCATGACGCTGGGCAGTATTCCACTCATTCAGCGAGAGCCTGAACTGTGGGCAAAGATTGGCGAGAAACTACTTTCGACGGAATATGATGAACGTGATGTGCCGATTGCACAGAAAAAGTCGATTTGGCTCGGTATGGGCATGACTGAAAAGCAGGGCGGTTCGGATGTGCGTGCCAATGAAACCATCGCTGTACCTGTAGCAGAAACAGGACGAGGCGAAGCATATTTGCTCACAGGGCATAAATGGTTTTTCTCTGCGCCGATGTGTGATGCGCATTTGGTGGTGGCAAAAACCGAACAAGATGGCTTGGCGTGTTTCTTTGTACAGCGTTGGTTGGAAGATGGCACGAAGAATAATATTCAGGTGCAACGCCTAAAAGAAAAAGTCGGTAACCGCAGTAATTCAAGCTCGGAAGTCGAATTCAAAAATGCGTGGGGCATTATGATTGGTGAGGCAGGGCGTGGCATTCCAACCATTATTGAAATGGCGAATTACACCCGTCTGACCTGTTCGGTCGGTTCGAGCGCCATGCTGCGTCAAGCTTTGGTGCAATGCATTGCCTATACCCGTCAGCGTCAGGCTTTTGGTAAACATTTGATTGATCAACCGCTTATGCGTGCAGTCTTGGCAGATTTGGCTTTAGAAAGTGAAGCAGCGACGCAGCTCAGTTTCCATTTGGCGCAGTGCTATGAATCGGATGATACTTTGTCTGTGGCATGGAAACGCATCATGACCCCAGCAGCTAAGTTTTGGATTTGTAAACGTGCAGTCGAACTAACTGGTGAGATGATGGAAGTCTTTGGCGGCAATGGTTATGTCGATAACGGCATCATGGCGCGTATCTTTAAAGAAGCGCCTGTAAATACCATTTGGGAAGGTTCAGGCAATGTCATGTGCTTGGATGTGCTGCGCGCGATTGGGCGCGAGCCTGAATCCATTGAAGTGCTGTTTAAAGATTTGGCGAGTACAGTAAGTACAGATGAAAGCTTGCAAACTGAATTGCAGGACTTGTTCAGATTGTTCCATCAATCGCCTGAAGATTTACAATTTATGGGGCGCAGTTTAGTGAGTCGTTTAACCGTATTGGCACAAGCGGTTTTACTAAAACGCTATGCGCCTGACTATGTAGCAAATGGCTTTATTCAAAGCCGTTATAGCGCAAAACACGGGCAAGTGGTGGGCATGCTGGATGCTAAAAAGGTCGATGTAGAGCGAGTATTAGAACGGGCTTTTGCTAGCTAAATACAACGTATTTCCCTCTCTCAATGGGAGAGGGTTAGGGAGAGGGAAATAATGTGGCAAAGCAATTTTTTTATGGCCTTGGGGCTAACTACGCTGTATCAAAAAGCCATAGGAAAGTGCTTGAAAAAATCTAAAAATAGATCAATATATGCACTACAGTACGAGGGTGCTGTATAGGCAAAAAGGTGAATGCAAATGGCAAAGAAAAAAGTCCTGCCTGAAGTTGAAGTTCGCAACTTTGTGGCAAAACACATGAACGATTTTAACAAAAGCCAAACTTTTGTAGATCGAAAGAAAAATGCAAAACGTGGCTATGCAAAGCACAAAAAAGGGGGATATTCGAATGATTATCTCCCTTTTTATTTCAGTGTGTTTTCTCAGTTTGTAGTCTACTAAATGATTCGGCTTCAGCATCTGCTTAAACAAAGTTCACATCATATTCCATACGTTTTACTGTTCGCTTCGCAATCTCTAGGCCATGCAATTTGGCCACAATATAAAGAGATGCATTGATCCCCGAAGAAATCCCCGCAGCATCTAAGACTTCAACTTCGTTGAATAATAAGATACCGACGTTCATTCAGATGGTTCCATGCGGGATTGAACGCATGGGTTTTGAGTTTAAATGTAGAACCTTAAAACACGGCTTATTTTGAAAATAAGTCTTCAAACATTTTGTTGAATGCGGATTTTTGTTGCGGTCTAGACGCTGTACTTTGATGTTTTGAGGCGTCATTGGTTTGCTGGAGTACGTGTTCCACTTGACTGGTCAATTGCTCAAACCATGTTGAGTCAGTGTGATGCGTCTGGTTTAGCTGTTTGGCGCGCTGTGCAGCCAGCACCGATGGATCATTTTTACCTAAGCGGCGCTGCTGTGACGCAGTAATTTCTATACCGAGTAAGGGGGGAATACGAGAGCGGCTGACCGGAGCTTTGGATTTTGTTGGCTTGGTTGGGCGTATATTGACTTGTTGTGCTTGGGACGGTCTAGGTCGAGTTGAGGATACTTTTTCAATCGGTGTATCGTGTTGCAGCTCTAACATTTTTTGTTTGAGTTGCGGATGGATCTTTGTCATATAAAAGGCAATTGCGACAAAAGCCAGAAAAAATAAAAAATCCATCATCACCTCATTTTATTATTTTACATGAGTGTTCTTAAGCACTCACGATTCGGGTTGCCGATTTCACCATATCACCAAGACCATGAGTCTTGAAGTAGTACTCCATCATGCTTTTCACCATCAGTGGATTATTCATGCTCAAAGCACGATCCAAGAGCTCTTTTGCATCTGGCATCGGCACATGGCAGATGGCTTTACGGACTTTGAGGATATTACTCGAACTCATCGATAGGGTATTAAAGCCCATCGCCATCAGTAAAATAGCGGTGAGTGGATCACCGGCCATTTCTCCACAAATACTAATCGGCTTGTCGTATTTATGACATTCTTGCACCAAGCGAGTCAGCGCACGAAGTACGGCTGGGTGTGAGTGTGAATAGACATTGGCAACCCGTGGGTTATTTCGGTCAACCGCAAGTAAGTATTGGGTTAAATCGTTAGATCCGACCGAGAAGAAGTCAACCAATTCAGCAAACTCATCGATCTGTAACAGCACACTCGGCACTTCGACCATGATGCCGATTTTGGGTTTGGTAATTTTCACCTGTTCTTCTTCTTGCACCGCTTGCCAGTCACGATCGAGCAAATACAACGCTTCTTCGACTTCGCTGACACTGGTCACCATCGGCAGCAATATATGCAAGTTATTCAGGCCAATACTGGCTTTGAGCATGGCACGAATTTGGGCTGAAAAAATCTCAGGATGATCGAGGGTAAAGCGAATTCCACGCCAACCTAGTGCTGAGTTTTCTTCTTCAATCGAGAAATAAGGAAGGTCTTTATCTGCACCAATATCGAGGGTACGCATCACCACTGGTTTATTGGCAAAATGACTGAGCTGTTGACGATAAATAGCGCGCTGTTCTTCTTCACCGGGGAAGCGATCACGCAGCATAAATGGAATTTCAGAACGGTATAGACCGACACCTTTGGCGCCACGTTGTACACCGCGAACCACATCGATCATCAAGCCAGTATTTACAAACAATCGAACCGCAACACCGTCAGGGGTGATGGCATCTTTGGTTTCGTATTGCTTCAGATCTTTAGCAATTTGCTCTTCTTCTTTTTGAATCTCTTTATAACGTGTGCGTAAACGACGAGGTGGATTGATGAATACACGACCTTGATGTGCATCGACAATCATTTCAACATCATCGAGGGTATTAATCGGCAGTTCAGTCACGCCGACTACAGTTGGAATGCCGAGGGCACGTGCCACAATCACCATGTGTGAGTTCATGGCACCTTCGGTGGTCACAATCGCCGCTATTTTATCGACAGGGAGTTCAACCAAGGCAGCCGTAGAAATTTCTTCACCAATTAAAATGCTTTCATCGGTGATTTCACGGTGACTGGCATCTGCTTCTTGCAAAAAGGCCAAGATACGACGCCCTAGATCTTTTAAGTCTGAAACACGTTCGCGGAGATAGTCATCTTCCATCTGTGCAAAGAGCGCAATGTGTTTATCAATAACAATGCGTACCGAACCTTGTGCCCAGTTACCGTCACGAATTTCACTTTTGATTTCCGCGGGGAGGGCATTGGCATCGAGCATCCGCAAGAACACGCTAAATAATGCCCGCTCTTCGGCCATGAGGGCATCTTGCATCTTTTCATCGAGAGACAAAATTTCTTGACGAACTGCGTCTATGGCATTGTCGAGTAATTCGAGTTCTTCACTGATGTCATCGGCTTCACGATCGGGGACTGAAGCCAAATCAGCAGGTGGATACAGGATGACTGCACGACCTAGCGCAATACCGCCTGAACCTGAAATACCTTGGAAAGTTTTATAGGCAGGGAGGTTGTTTGGTTTACGAAAGACTTCAATATTCCCGACGGCATGTGCATGGGCAATCACCCCTGAAAGTTGAGCGCACAGGGTCACGAGGAAAGATTCGGCAGCTTCGCTAAAGTCTTGAGGCTCTTTGTTTTGAACCACCAAGACGCCCATAACTTTACGGCGATACATCACCGGAACCCCGAGGAAGGAATTGTAAATTTCTTCCCCCGTTTCTGGCAGATACATAAAGCGTTCATGCTTCGGTGCATTGTCTAAGTTGACGATTTCTTCACGTTGTCCAACTAAGCCGACCAAACCCTCACTGGTATGCAAAGAGACATGCCCAACGGCTTCAGGGTTTAAACCCTTAGAAGCCATCAGTAAATAACGATGATTTCGTTCATCAAGCAAGTAGATTGAGCAGACATCCACATGCATGGCTTCGGCCACTTGATTGACCATAATGTCTAAAGATTCATGCAAACTGGCCGACGCATTAATCTCTTGGACTATGCGTCTTAAGGTATCCAGTTGCATGTTCGACATCGTGTCTGCTCCAAAATTTATTCTGCTTTATTTATAACAACACTCATCCTAAAAATCTGCATCCATTCTGCAAATTTTTACGGTTTTTGCGGAAGCTGATTGCACAGCTCCACCATGGCTTTACGATATACATCGCGTTTAAAATTCACCACTTGACCCAAAGGGTACCAATAGCTGACCCATTGCCATTGATCAAACTCTGGTGGGTCTGACAAATCCAGCTGAATATGCTGTGCCGAAGCCGTCAGTTTTAATAAAAACCACTTTTGTTTTTGACCAATACAAACGGGGTCTGAATCCGTACGTATATACCGATGTGGCAAACGATAGCGCAACCACCCTTGGGTTTGTGCTATCACCTGGACGTGTTCGGGCAGTAAGCCAACTTCTTCTCTCAGCTCACGGTAAAGTGCCTGTTCGGGGGTTTCTCCATGTTGGATACCTCCTTGTGGAAATTGCCAGGCATTGTGACCAATGCGCTTTGCCCATAAAACTTGTCCAATGTCGTTTGCCAAAATGATCCCGACGTTGGGTCGGAAACCTTCTGAATCGATCATTTGGCTACCTAAATATTGTGTAATTTATGACTTTGCTCACGGGGACGTTTATTTCTGTGTCCATCTCGAAAAAGCAAAGTGTAAAAATGTTAAAATTGTTATGATCTTAACGAATTTCTATCGACTAGCGGAGATAGATTTACAATTTTTTTCTTAAATTTCAGCTTTTACGAGTATTTTCATGAAATTGGCACTGTTTGACCTTGATCACACCTTATTAAATACCGACTCAGACCATTCTTGGGGGGAGTTTTTGGTCAATGAAGGCTTGGTTGATCCAATTCATCATCGTGCCATGAATGATAAATTTTATGATGATTATAAAAAAGGCCAGCTTGACCCGATTGCTTATAATGAATTTGTATTTGAGTTTTTAACTCAACATGACAATGCCTACTTAACTGAGTTACATCAGTTGTTTATGAAAAAAGTCATTCGTGCGCAAATGCGTCCAGAGGGCTTTGCTGCCATTCAGCGCCATCAAGATGCAGGGCATCAATTGGTCGGGATCACCGCAACGTCTGATTTTATTACCGCACCGATTTTTCGTGAATTTGGTATTACTGAAATCATTGCAACCAATGCCGAAGTTGTGGATGGTAAATATACGGGTAAAGTGATTAATACTCCGTGCTACCAAAAGGGCAAATTAGTCCGTTTGAATCAATGGTTAGAAGGTCGTGATGTGACAGAATCTTGGGCCTATTCAGATTCGATTAATGACCGCTTCCTATTGGAATATGCCGATCATGCCTTTGCAATTAACCCAGATGACCGTTTAGAGGTCCTAGCAAAAGAACAAGGTTGGGACATTCAAGACTGGTCAATTCAAGCCTAAAAATAGATATGATAAAAAAGCATCATTAGATGCTTTTTTATTTGACGTCCTTTTGATTAAACTTCAGCTCACTAATTTGAACTATCGCTCCGTATGCAGACAGAAGCTTCTTTTAAACATTTAATTCAAATCTTTATAGGGCCACGTGCTCAATCTTATTTAAAGTTCATAGAACAACAAGGTGGGCAGAACAGTGGCCTGAGTTGGGCGGGGTTAATTTTTGGGCCCTATTGGTTACTCTATCGGAAGATGTATCGCTATTTCTTCTTATTCTTTGCGGTTGGTTTTTTGATTAGTATGTTGGCACTCATCATCGGAGTGCCTGATCAAGTCTTGATGGGGCTAGCATTGATTCCTAACCTCATACTCGCTGGCATCGGAAAGCGGCTTTATAGCGATTTTGCGGTGCAAAAGACCAAAGCCTATATGCAGCAGCCGAAATATAGTGAGCAGGTGTTTGCTGAAGAAGGTGGAGTGAACTGGGGGCTGCCTTTGTTGTTGGTATTTATTCAATCTGTCGTGATGATTATGCTTAGTTTGCCTTTTATTCAATTTTCACCACTGTAGAATTCTGTAATTGAGTACGTGTTCGTTCCGTGTTATATCCTTAAAACAGAATAATTTTGTATCCATAAACAATACGTTTTAACACGGAGAACGACAATGAGTGTACGTCCACGCATGACTCATCTATTTGAACAACTGGGTTTAGATTCAAGTGAAGACGCGATTGCTTTATTTATCGTGACGCATCAACTCAGTGCCCAAACTAAAATTACCGAAGCAGATTATTGGACAGATGCTCAGCGCCAGTTCTTGGCCGAAAAAATTAAGTCAGATGGTGAATGGGCGATTATTGTCGATCAATTGAATGAATCATTACATGAAGATTCGTTGACGAAGTAAAACTGACAGGTCTTCCTTGGTTTTTTTAATGGGATCGGCTGAAATAGGTGATCCCATTTTTAATGCAAAATAAATTTAAGCGACCATTCAACATATAGAAAATCATTCGCTTTTTCTAAATGCTCAAACAGATCACTAAAAAAAGCCACCATAGCGGTGGCTTGATTAATAATTGAATTTTGTAGGCAAAAAATGAATTAGATGTGTTTCATCAATTCAACCAGTTTTTGTGCAGCAAGTGATTGAGTACGGCCTGGATGCCATACCATCCCCAATTGACGATTCATGTTTGAAGGTAAATTCAATTGTTTTAAATCTTGGTTCAATAATGTTTTAGGAAGGACTGACCAACCGAGACCAATTGAAACCAACATGCGAATCGACTCAAGTGAGTTATTGCTCATGGTGACTTTTGGCTTCAGGCCATACTTTTCAAACTCAGCCAAGGTAATTTGACTGGTATAGGTTTGCGCCGCAGGCAATAGACTTGGGTATTGGATCAAATCTTCTAAGGTTAAATGCTCAACTTGCGCCAAAGGATGGAAAGGTGCAACCACGAATACCAGTGGATCATTCCATGTCGTGATGTATTTTAAACGGCTGTCACCTTGTGGTGGTAAAGTCAAAAATGCCAACTCTAAGTCGCCAGCCAAAACTTGCTCATGGGCCTGTTCAGAATCAACAAAGTGTACATCTAAGGTTACTTCCGGAAACTGTTGCACATATTGACGCAAATGCGCTGGTAAATGGTGTAAGCCGATATGATGACTGGTACCAATTTTCAGTTTACCTTGAACCTGACCTTGCTCATGGCTGAGCGTATGGTGAATATCACCCAATTCATTCAGCCAGCTTTTCACTTTTGGCAAGAGAGAGTTTGCTGCATGCGTCGCTTGAACACCACGACCCGCGGATTCAAAAAGTTTGACACCGAAGTATTCTTCTAAACTGTGAATACGCTTGGTCACAGCAGGTTGCGTAATGAAGAGCTGATCTGCTGCCAAGGAGATCGAACCAGTTTCCATAACTTTTACAAAGGCTTCAAAGGCTGCGAGATTCATCTTCATTCCTATAAAGAATTTTTATGCGTAGTCTCATTGTTATAATATTTTAAGAATAAATCAAAGGAAAAGTTGTATCTTTTGATTTAAAACTAGGCGTTCAAGCCAGATGACGCTTTAAATCTGAGGGGATTTTCAGGGTTCAATAGTGTTATTTGAGTACTTGGTCACTGCATGATTTAAGATTGGGCTGTGACATTTTCAGCTCAAATGCGCTGTTACAAAGTTATTTTTTAAACCGAAACCAGAGTTATGCATAATATAAAAAATACAGGGCTGGAAAGTAATTCAACCGTTTGAATTAAAGAGGAGCGATGACGTTTCTTTTTAATTCAGTATTGAACTAAAACAAAAAAATGAACTCAAGTTTTGATGGCTTGGGGAACATACTTTTCAGTGAATAATTAAAGCAACAGGTACAGTCAGGGCGGCATCGATTAGCGATGCTGTACCTCACAGGGAGAAGGCGATGGATATTAAACACATTAAAAATTTATTGGATATTTTTGAAGGGACAGTCGAAAAGCGCTGTGCGATATATGAAATCGCAGATGATGAAGACGACGAAAACCGTGCAGCTGCCGAGTGTAATGCGGCAAAAAACAAACTGATTCTTGCGATAGAACAATTGGTTGAGGCGCATGACCAACTGGCTTTACAGCAAAAAACCAAGCTTTGATGATCCGTCTGCAATTGAATCTATAGGATGAAATCGATGGAACGTTAAAGTGGATGGAGTAAAAGAACGTTTTAAGATCATTAAAAAACCACCGTGATGGTGGTTTTTTTACAAGGAGCAGGGTTGGATTAAGCGGGGATATTTTCCTCTGCTGCTTTATCTTTCTTTTCCCATGCTTTTTCGTGGAAGAAAAAAGCAACCGCTTGAACAGTTGGTTCAAGTAAACTTAAGGTAATAGCCATTGCAATACTGCCAGTCACGTAATAACCAACCAACATCGCAACCGTGATATGCATGATGTAATAGCTCAAGGTTTTTTTGAACATGCGCTGATTATTTTCGACGAACTTGTTAATGTGTGCCATGAGAATGCTCCTTGTTAAATTGATAAATCTTGGCAATGAGTTAATAATAATGATTCTTATTTGTAATGTAAAAGAGAAAATTCAATTTATGATCATTGAATTTCTAAATCACTGTTTAAAAATGGCAGAAAGTGATCAAAAACTCGGAGAAAAATCTAAAGTTTCATCTGCTGAAAGTATTGAAGTGAGTGTGTTTTGAACGCATCAATGGTGATTAAAATGCAACGGAAATCAGCAGTTAAATATCATTCCTATAAGTTTTTAAACTAATAAAAATGATAAATTAGATTTATGTGAATACGTGGTTATAATCGATTTAACGAAAGAATTTACCCAGTCCAGTGGAGCAAATCGACATGGCAGGCGAAACCCAAAAAGCGGAAACCCAAACAAAAAAAACCTTGTATGACAAATTGTGGGATGACCATCTAGTAAAACAACGAGATGATGGCTCTTCATTATTGTATATCGACCGTCATTTATTGCATGAAGTGACTTCTCCACAAGCTTTTGAAGGTCTACAACTTGCAGGTCGTAAACCATGGCGTTTAAGCGCTAACGTTGCAACGCCAGACCATAACGTACCTACGTCTACTAAGGAGCGTGCTGAAGGTATTGCGGGTATTGAAGATGATACCTCACGTATCCAAGTGCAAACTTTAGATGACAACTGTAAAACTTTTGATGTTGCCCAGTTTGACATCAACGATGTACGTCAAGGTATTGCGCACGTGGTGGGGCCTGAACAAGGTTTAACCTTGCCCGGTATGACCGTGGTATGTGGTGACTCACATACTGCAACGCATGGTGCATTTGGTTGCTTGGCTCATGGTATCGGCACATCGGAAGTTGAACACGTATTGGCGACTCAATGCTTAGTTCAAAAGAAAATGAAGAATATGTTGGTGCGTGTTGATGGTCAATTGGGTCAAGGCGTAACTCCTAAAGACGTGGTTTTAGCGATTATCGGAAAAATCGGTACGGCGGGTGGTACAGGTCACGCGATTGAATTTGGTGGTCAAGTGTTCCGTGATATGTCGATCGAAGGTCGTATGACGGTATGTAACATGGCGATCGAAGGTGGCGCGCGCGTGGGTATGGTGGCTGTCGATGACAAAACCATTGCCTATGTGAAAGACCGTCCGTATGCACCGAAGGGCGAACAGTGGGACGCTGCAGTAGAGTATTGGAATACTTTAGTGTCTGATGAAGGTGCGCATTTTGATACTGTTGTGGTATTGCAAGGTGAAGATATTGAGCCACAAGTGTCTTGGGGGACTTCTCCTGAGATGGTGATTCCTGTATCTCAAGCAGTGCCAACTTTAGAACAAGCCAAAGATGACGTACAGCGTAATGACTGGACACGTGCATACAACTATATGGGCTTAGAAGCGGGTCAAGCTTTGGCAGATATCCAATTAGACCGTGTATTCATTGGTTCATGTACCAACTCACGCATCGAAGATATTCGTGCAGCGGCTGAAGTGGCCAAAGGCAAAAAAGTGGCGGCATCGATTAAACAAGCCATGGTGGTTCCGGGTTCAGGTTTAGTTAAAGCACAAGCAGAAGCAGAAGGCTTAGATAAAATCTTAATTGAAGCAGGCTTTGAATGGCGTGAGCCGGGTTGCTCAATGTGTTTGGCAATGAATGCTGACAAGTTGCAACCGGGTGAGCACTGTGCATCAACGTCTAACCGTAACTTCGAAGGTCGTCAAGGTAATGGTGGTCGTACGCATTTGGTGAGTCCAGCAATGGCAGCAGCTGCGGCAATTGCAGGTCACTTCGTTGACGTTCGTACCTTCTAATC
This sequence comes from Acinetobacter sp. YH12144, assembly GCF_013418345.1. Taxonomy (NCBI): domain Bacteria; kingdom Pseudomonadati; phylum Pseudomonadota; class Gammaproteobacteria; order Moraxellales; family Moraxellaceae; genus Acinetobacter; species Acinetobacter sp. YH12144. The sequence continues at coordinate 149,857 of NZ_VPCD01000002.1, forward strand.
AGGGCTAATAGGAGCAAATCGCATGAAAAAATATACCGTTGAACAAGGTATCGTTGCACCATTAGACCGTGCCAATGTGGATACAGATTTAATTATTCCAAAACAGTTTTTGAAATCTATTAAGCGTACAGGCTTCGGAGCCAACTTATTTGATGAGTTGCGCTATTTGGATGAAGGCTATTTAGGTCAGGACATTTCAAAACGTCCGATTAACCCCGATTTCGAATTGAACAAACCGCGTTATCAAGGTGCGTCGATTTTGATCTCTCGTGCAAACTTTGGTTGTGGTTCGAGCCGTGAGCATGCGCCTTGGGCATTAGAAGAATATGGTTTCCGTACTGTCATTGCACCAAGCTATGCGGATATTTTCTTTAATAACAGCTTTAAAAATGGCATGTTGCCAGTGATCTTGTCTGAAGAGATCGTCGATCAGTTATTTAAAGAATGTGCTGCATCTGAAGGCTATCAATTAACCATTGATTTGGCTGCGCAAGAAGTACGTACACCGAGTGGTGAAGCATTTACATTTGAAGTCGATCCATTCCGTAAACACTGCCTATTGAATGGCTTGGATGATATCGGTTTAACCTTACAAGCAGCCGATGATATTCGCGCTTATGAAGAAAAAACCAAAGCATCTCGCCCTTGGGTATTTGCAGAAATTAAAGCTTAAGTCAGTGTCACTGTAGAACTTCTTAGTAGTCAGTCGGCTTAAGTCTTGCTAATATCAGGCGAAACAAAATTTATACGTTAGCCAGAATTTATCAGGTTGGGTTCGAAAAATGAAAAAGTTCTTCGGTCAGCTGGTTGTAACGGGAGCGCTGTTCGCAACGCTCTCTGCCTGTCAAAGCTTTGACACGGCACGCATTAAAAATGTGAAAGAAACTGAAAGTACAAAAAATAATGCTCTGATTTACTGTGCAGGTACAGCGCATTGTGAATTTGAGCGTTTTGATCAAATACAAGTGGTTGATCCAAATAATCAACATGTACAACGTGCTGCGATTAAAGCAGGCATTGTACGGTTGAATGGTCGTTCATTGTCTGAACCTAATCCTTTGTATTTGTCTGTACCTACAGGTCAGCATGAAATCGTGATTCGCTATTATCCAATTTCTCAGGAAAAAGCAGAGCGCTTGCATGTCATTCACAACTTTAGGTCCAAACACGAGTACACCTTTAAAATGTACCGTGAGCGTTCAAAAAACAGAGGCAGTTTACTGGATAAATCTGCGCCTGATCCGCTCTGTGTAGACTTAAAGCAAGGTGCAAAAACGATTCGACGTTTCTGCCGACCCTACAATGTCCTCACAGGACTTGGTGAGTTTGTAGAAAAGAAACTTTAAATCTGACTGGTAATCAAGCCAGCGTATAAATGGAAAGACTCATGTCAAAACATATTTTGATTTTACCAGGTGATGGTATTGGTCCTGAAATCGTGAAAGCGGCTGAACAAGTGCTGACACGTGTAAACGAGAAATTCAACTTAGGTTTGACTTGGGAACAAGGTCTTTTAGGTGGTGCAGCGATCGATGCGCACGGTTCACCTTATCCAGATGTAACAGCAGCACAAGCGAAGACTGCTGATGCGATTTTATTGGGTGCAGTGGGTGGTCCTAAGTGGGATACCATTGAGCGTTCAATTCGTCCAGAACGTGGCCTATTAAAAATTCGTTCAGAATTAAATTTATTTGCTAATTTACGTCCAGCCATTCTTTATCCGCAGCTTGCAGATGCGTCGAGCTTAAAACCTGAAATCGTAGCAGGTTTGGATATCTTGATCGTACGTGAGTTAACTGGCGGGATCTATTTCGGTCAACCACGTGGTATTCGTGAACTCGAAAACGGCGAAAAACAAGGTTTCAATACTGACGTATATGCAGAATCTGAAATCAAGCGTATTGCCAAAGTTGCTTTTGAAATGGCGAACTTACGTGGTGGTAAAGTGTGTTCAGTGGATAAAGCCAACGTACTAGAAGTGACTGAGCTTTGGAAACAAACTGTAACTGCGTTAAAAGAAGAGCAGTATCCTGAAATTAACTTGTCTCATATGTATGTTGACAATGCTGCCATGCAATTGGTCCGTGCGCCAAAACAGTTTGATGTAATCGTGACAGGTAACTTGTTCGGCGATATCTTGTCTGATGAAGCGGCGATGTTAACCGGTTCTATCGGCATGCTGCCATCGGCTTCTTTAGATGAAAATGGTAAAGGTATGTATGAACCTTGCCACGGTTCAGCACCAGACATCGCAGGTCAAAACATTGCGAACCCATTAGCAACAATTCTGTCTGTTGCTATGATGCTACGTTATACCTTCCGTGAAGAAGCGGCGGCAAAAGCAATTGAAGATGCTGTAGGTAATGTCTTAGATCAAGGCTTACGTACAGGTGACATCATGTCAGAAGGCAGTACTCAAGTCGGTACTGTTGAAATGGGTCAAGCTGTAGTTTCTGCATTGAACTAATGGCGAATCAAAAAACGCAGCGTTTATGCTGCGTTTTTTTGTGCCTAGAAATTATCAATCCTAGAATTGATGCGCTAACAGGTGCGACCAGTTAATCGGACATCAGTTGCAATATTATGCTTTAAGCGAAATTGAATAAGGCAGTTTAACTCAACCTCATAGCGTGTATTTCCACTGGGAATCGGCACAGCAGCGCCGCTGCCCATGCCCATCGCAGGATTTTCCGCCATCGGTAAAGGAATAGTGATCGGGCGTGCGACACGATAACGAAGGTAGTCTGAACTGACCTCCACGGGAGAGGTTCTTTGATAGCCGAGTTTGCTGAGGTCGAGTTCTGCTTGAATCGTTTGGCTCGATTGACCAATAAATGAGGCTAAATAGCGTTCACGCTCAACGGAGGATATCGTTGATGTCGTGGTACAGCCAGCCAATAATACAATGCTTAGAACGCATCCCATGCTCAGTATCGGGTGAATAAAACGCTGATCTTCGTAAACCTGATGTTCTAAAGTAAATTTCATGGGTCAGTTCCTCACGAAATAAATTCAGTTTAGTCAGATCGGTCTGTATAACACTGTAGTCATTTGATACACGGTCAGCTGAGCAAGATTAGCCTCTAGGATTCTCATGCAGGATCAACAAGCTCTGCCAACATAGTCAATGGATTCAATTATATGATTGCGTAATTTGAACTCGATTTTACATTCCATATCGACAGTGACACCACCTTTAGACGGCGTTGGGATAGGGGCGCCCATGGCTATACTGGTGCCGATATTCGGTGTACCTATCGGAATTGGCATTGAGCGTAAAATGGTATAACTGAGTTTTTCATTGCTTTGTACAGGTGCTCCCATCACTTTGTAGCCCAATTGACTCAAGTTGAGCTCTTTACGAACTTGATCAGCTGGCTGTCCAATATAGTGTTGTAGGGATTGATTGAGTTGCTTTTGGCCTGTCGTGGCGCAAGCAACACAAAAGATAGCACCGACTAATCCTAGATATTTCATATGATTTTATGTCTTTATATTTTGAATTTTATAATCGAATTTTTTATGTTTTTAGACTGTAAAGGAAAGCAATTTTGCAGTCAATTTTTATCATTGCATTGAAATAAATACAAAAAAAGCCACTTATAAAGTGGCTTTTTCGCTTCGCTAAAACTTAGCGCGCACGGTAAGTGATACGACCCTTAGTCAAATCATAAGGTGTCATTTCTACTTTAACACTGTCGCCAGTCAAAATACGGATATAGTGTTTACGCATTTTGCCAGAGATGTGAGCAATCACTTCATGACCGTTTTCTAAACGTACACGGAACATAGTATTAGGAAGCGTCTCGGTGACAACGCCTTCGAACTCGATGAGTTCCTCTTTATTGGCCATAGCCTACCTGAATGAATAAATTAGCAAGGCGCAAATTATAGTCAATTTTTTTTCAGAATACAAGCCGTAAAAGGCTTTGAACTGATCGACTGTCAGTAAAATAAGCGAACAATTCAGTTAAATATTTTCAACAAAAAATGTGCAGTAACAGTTGTCAGTTTGGTCAATCGCAGTTAATCTAAAATCAATCTTTTTAGGTATAAATGAAGTACATACAAGGAAGGTTCTGGAGTGGGTCAGCTAACTGATGCATCTGTTGTGTTGCGTTTAGGGTATCAAGCGATTCGTCGTGCCGGATTGCCAACAGAAGAAATTTTAACAAAAGCGGGTGTGGCATTAAATCAGGTTGAAACCAATGACCGTACCCCATTGAATGCGCAATTTGCGTTCTGGGTGGCTGCAGAAGAAGTCAGTAAGGATCCTGATATTGGTTTGCATCTGGGAGAGCATTTGCCTTTATATCGAGGGCAGGTGATTGAACACTTATTTATTTCATCTGAGAATTTTGGTGAAGGTTTAAAGCGAGCTTTGGCGTATCAACGCCTAATTAGCGATGCCTTTCATGCACAATTGGTGATTGAAGATGACCGCTGCTATTTGACCAATGGTCATCAGCCTTGGGCAGAAAATATCGTGAATCGTCATTTTTCTGAATGCGCGATGTCCGGTGTTTTGCGTTTCTTTAAGTTTATTACTGAAGGGCGTTTTCAGCCGATTTATATCGACTTTAACTTTAGTCAGGGCGCGCCAGATGATGAGTATTTCCGTGTTTATGAATGCCCTGTGAGCTTAGGGCAAAAAGAAACCCGATTGTATTTTGATCCGGCTATTTTAGAGTATCAATTGTGGCAGGCAGAACCTGAGTTATTACAATTGCATGAGCAGTTAGCGATTGAAAAACTTCAGGAGTTGGCGCGTTATGATTTGGTTGGTGAAGTTCGCCGTGCTATTGGTTCAACGCTTGAAAGTGGTGAAACCACACTCGAAACGGTCGCTGCACAGCTCAACATTACCCCACGTCGTTTACGGACTCAGTTGTCAGAAGCCAATACCAGTTTTCAGCAAATTTTGTCAGACTATCGCTGTCGTTTGGCTAAAAAATTATTGGCCAATACCAATGAAAGTGTGGAGCGCATTGTTTACTTAACGGGTTTTTCTGAGCCAAGTACGTTCTATCGCGCATTTAAACGCTGGACCAATGAAACGCCTGTGGAATACCGTAAGCGGAAGCAGCGTTAAGGTTGATCTTCGATAAAATCCTTCCCTAAACAGAATCCCCCCTTTGAAAGGGGTACTTTCATTTTTAGAACCTAGCAATGGCGAAAATGACACTCATCCCTCTGTGAAAGGGAGGTTGGGAGGAATTTTTTATTCAGGCATATTTAACCAATGAGGTCCCAGCGGAACTTGAGGAAGTTCAAACTGTGCTGGATAGTCTGCATGGATAAAATACAGCCCATCGGACGGTGCGGTGACACCAGCTGCTTTTCGGTCTTCAGCCGCAAAAATGTCGTCAATATGGTCAACGTCATACATACCTTGCCCAATTTCCAATAAACAGCCCATGATGTTACGCACCATGTGATGTAAAAAACCATCGGCCTGAATATCTAGGACTAAGTAACATCCGTGTTGGATCAAGCGACAATGGCTGACATGACGAACTGGCTGATTGGACTGACAGGCTGCGGCACGGAAGCTTTCGAAATTATGAGTGCCTTCAAATTTGGCCGCGGCACGTTGCATTTTCAGCACATCTAGCTTGGCATAAACATGGGTCACTTGCTTATGTAATAAAGCTGGACGTTGTGGATTATTATAGACCACATAGCGATAACGACGTGCTTGCGCTTTAAAGCGGGCATGGAAGTCCTGATCCATTTCCTTAATCCATTGGATGGAAATATCACGGGGTAATTGGCTATTGCTGCCCATTAACCATCCACGAATGGGACGAATCGCCTGAGTATCGAAATGTGCCACCATATTGGTTGCATGGACACCAGCATCTGTTCGGCCAGCACCGTGCAACATGATTGGCTCATTGGCCACTTTACTGAGGACGGTTTCAATGGTTTCTTGCACGCTTGGTACGCCCGGTTGCTGAGTTTGCCAGCCCTTGTATTGCATGCCACAAAACTCAATCCCAATCGCAAAACGTTGCATAGTTACCTCAAATGACTTAATCGTTCCAATGCGCAGTCCAGTCTGCGTCACTGCCGTATTGTAAATACATTTTCAAACATTTGGCATAAAGATCTGCATGCCCCAAACAATTACTCAGTAAAATTCCGCTGTCTTTGACCCAGTCACTCACAGCATAGCGCTGATCTATACCGCCATGAACAACCTGTGTACTTAAGATAATTTTGCAATTTTTTTGTTGTATGGCTTTCAATACATTGAGTAATTCAGCATCAACGGCAATGTTGCCTGTGCCAAAACCTTGCAGAATCAAAACGTCTGGCGTGTGTGTAAGCAGAGTCGTTAAATTTTGACTGTGTAGCTTGGTTGCAATCGGTTGCCACATCCAATTCAGGCAATTGAAATGAGCCGCTTTGTCTAAATCATTGGCCTGAACAATATAAGGCGATGTCAGCATTGAAAGTGGCTGTGTGGCTGGCAGCCCATCAAAGGCTTTCAGATCGGTTGTATGCACTTTTAGTGCGGATTGAGCATGCATCAATTGATGGTGAAAGGCCAAATAAACCCCAACACTCAATTGATGTACCGATTCCAATGCAAAATTTAAATTGTCGATGGCATCAGTAAATTCACGGGTATTGTCACCAGCCACATTAAACAGCGGATATTGGCTGCCTGTAAGCACGATATGAGCAGACTGTGCCATAAAGTGTGCAAGCACTGCACTGGCATAGCTAAGCGTGTCTGTACCATGAATAATTACGAAATGCTGAAATTGTTGTAATTGTAAGCTTTGAATTTGTTGAATCAGCGCCAGCCAGTCGGGCGCAGTACAAGCACTACTGTCACGAATGACAGGTGCAACAAAACATTCAATGTTTAGGTGTAGTGGCAGCACATGCTGTAATTTAGGTAAAAACGCATTCGCTGGCATGGGGCTTAACGGTTCACCGATACAACCGAAGGTACCACCCATATATATAAGAGCAATTTTTTTCATCATAAAAAAGCAGCCTTGAAAGACTGCTTTAGTTTAAATCGCTTTTGCTTAAGATGCGATTTGATTCAGTAACTGATCTGCTTGTTGACGCTGAGCTGAAGAAAACTCAGCCTCTTTTTCAGTCAAAATTTCACGTGCAGCGTCATAAGCACCTAGTTTGATGTATTGCGCTGCCAATTCAAGATTCAATTCAATTTCATTGACTTCAACCAGTTCAGGGAAAGATTGAACCAATGGATCGTTTTGGTCTGTAGCAGATGGGGTTGACGGTGTGGCTAAACCGCTAATGTCAAAACTCACACCACTTGATGCAGGCGTGGCAGGTTTCTCTTCAGGTGTAGACTCTAAGTTAAACTCAGTTGCAGGAGCGACAACCGCTTCTTCTGTTTTTGCTGTTTCAAAAGCACCTAAGTCAAAGTTTAAGGTTGGAGCTTCAACTTTGTTTTCTTCTACAGCTGGTGTTTCTGTTGTAAATGAAAAATCTAAAGGCTCGATTTTTTCTTCTACAGTTTCTGTTTTAGTTTCAGCCGCAGCTTCAGTGCTTGGGGCAAAGTCCATTGCAAAATCAATTGGTTTGATTTCTTCAACGGCAGGAGATGGCTGAGCAATCTCTTCGGTTTTCGGTATCGCTTCAAGTGCAGGTTCTGGTGAAATTGAAAGCGTGTCAAATTCAAGCGGCTGTATTTTTTCAGCAGGCGCACTTTCAACTGGGGTAGAAATGTCTGCTTTTGCAGGCGTTTCAGTGGTGAAATTAAAATCTAGAGGCTTTTGTTCTTCAGAGATTGGTTTAGTTGGCGCTGAATTCATGAGCGCATCAAAATCTGAGGTATTGTTTGCAATTTTAGGAGTTGATGATGTAGAAGAATGATGAATCGCAATATCTTCATCAACATGTGAATTGTCAAACTCTACTTTTTTTGCTTCAGCTTGTTCTAAAATTTCATCGAGTTCAAGTGAACGAATATGGCTCAGCAATTGGCTGATGGCAAATTCGTCTTTTTGTAAAATGTGAATATCTAATAGATATAGATACAACTCATGTTGTGAGTTGTCACGTTTTAATGATTGATTAATTTGCGCTTCAGCAGAAAAGAAATTACGTTCCGCAATTAATTTTTCAATTTTACCACGAGCATCGGTCGTTAACGGCGTCATTGATTTTTTTTCAATGACACTGTTTTCAACCACTTGAGTTTTCTTCGGAGTCGCTTTGGCCGAAACACCCGTTTTCTTGGTTTTAGTGGATGTTGGTTTGGCTTTATCTGATTCTTGACCTTTTTGGCGTTTGTTTAAAAAAACCAATACGATCACTAAGATCACTAATGGAATCACATAAATCAGCATGTTTTAACCCCTTGGAGATAGAGCGATATAAAGTTGCACTCATCCCTATAAAATCTTGATTGGTAACGTTTTAGTTTATTGGCTTCTTTTATCTGCTTGTTGAGCTTTCAACTGTTGTTGCAGTTGAGCAAGACGAGCATTTAATAATTGAATTCTGTGATCCTTTTGATTTAGCGCCAATTCTAATTGAGTTACGTTTCTCTGTAATTTAACGTTTTTTTCACGAGATGTCATAACTTTTAATGACAACTCTTTCGAAGTTTTATTCTTTTCTGCCGCACTGTTGGCAGAAGATTGTGCCGAATCTTGCGCTTTCTCTGCAACCAGACTCATTTCAGCTTGATTCAAACGGTATTTGGTTTTACCTGACTGCTTCGAAGGTACTTTGGCAAGTTCTGCAGCAGAGACTTTTACAGGCTGTTTTGCTTGCTGCATACCATGCAGATTTAAGGCTGCACCACGGCGCAGACGGTTTACATCGCCTTGAATGAATGCATGTTCGTTGCTGTTTTTAATTTGTTGCATGACTTCAGAAACAGGGCGGTTTTGTTCTGTCGCAATACGTGAGGCAATCCCCCAAAGGCTTTCATTCGAGCGAACCACATATTTTGCCGCTGGTGTTGCTGTCGATGCCGCTGCAGTACTTGTTGGTTTTGGTGTAGATGCTGTTTGAGCTGTCGTTGTTGGATTTTCACGTTTTTGTGCTGCCTGCTCCGCAGCAAATTTTTGTGCCAATGGGTCTTGAGACCTTGCAGTTGATGCTGTTGCAGCTTGCATTTCTGAACTGACAGAGCCGGTCGAATTGGTTTTTGTAACTTGCGAAATTGATGTTTCAGAACCTGATGAAGTACTTGCGCTATTTTGCTCCGCAGGTGCAACACTATAATTTTGCACATGCGTGACAGGTTCAATCGCAACAGGCGTTGACGTTGCTAATTGTGCTAACTTTGGCGGTGCTTTGGTACTGAGTAATAAGGGTTGTTCTGCAGCTACAGGTGCTTTTGTGGTGTAGAGTGTGCTAACAGGTAAATTTAAGGCAATTTCTTTTTCATTTACGATCACGACAGGTGCTAAAGCACGCTCATTGGCACGGGTTTGAGTCGCATTCGACGGTGCTGGATTGCGTTTTAATGGTGTGCGAATTTGTTGCAGGCGTGAAGCATTACCTTCTTTAATATTGACAATAAAATTAAGCTCAGCATCGGTCACTGGACGCGAAGAGGTAATGGTAATTACCCCATTGCCCGCACCATCACGACGCGTGAAGAAGTTTAAATGCCCCGGTGGTTGATGCCCTGTACCCATACTCAACAAATCTTCTGCCGTGGCTAAACTTGCATTGAGCGGCACAGATGTATTTGAGTGGCGAAAATGAATCTCAGCGTACAGCAATTCCCCGGGTGCTGACTGGACTTGTACAGGATCAATGCTGATCGCTTGAATGTTTTGAGATGCAATAACGGCTAAAATGGCGATCTTTAATTTGTTATATACGGTCATCTTAATCTTTAGCTCGAATATATGTCGCATGGCGAAAATTATAGATTAGCGAGTTGTCGAAGAATTGTAAAATATTTACACGACAGTTACATAAAAAAGCCGATCAATTGTGATCGGCTTCTTGTTCAGAGACTTAAAAATGCTTAAGCATTTTTATAATCAATGAGAATTCTTAGCATACGACGTAAAGGTTCAGCAGCACCCCAAAGCAATTGGTCACCCACAGTGAATGCGCCTAGATATTCTTTACCCATGTTGAGCTTACGTAGACGACCAACTGGAACAGACAAGGTGCCAGTTACAGCAACAGGAGTCAGATCAGTCATTGACGCTTCACGCGTATTTGGCACCACTTTAGACCAATCGTTGGCACTAGCGATGATATCTTCGATTTCATCCAGTGGAACATCTTTACGAAGTTTTAAAGTCAAAGCTTGAGAGTGACAACGCATCGCACCAATACGGACACAGTGTCCATCGATTGGAACGATTTGCTGGTTGCCTAAGATCTTGTTGGTTTCAACTTGACCTTTCCATTCTTCTTTCGACTGACCGCTTTCAAGCTGTTTGTCGATATAAGGAATGAGCGAACCTGCTAAAGGCACACCGAAGTTTGCAGATGGGAAACCTTCGCCACGTTGTAACTGTGCAATTTTAGAATCGATATCTAAAATTGGTGAACGTGGGTCATCTAGCAAATCTTTGGTATTGTTGTACAAGTAGCCCATACCTGAAATCAGTTCACGCATGTTTTGCGCGCCTGCACCAGAAGCCGCTTGATACGTCATAGACGTTGCCCATTCCACTAAATTATTTTGGAATAGACCGCCTAAACCCATTAACATCAATGAAACGGTACAGTTACCGCCCACGAATGTTTTTGTGCCTTTTACTAAGCCGTCTTTGATTACGTTCATGTTTACTGGGTCAAGTACGATGATCGCTTCATCATCCATACGTAAAGTCGATGCCGCATCGATCCAGTAACCATTCCAGTTTTCAGCTTTAAGCTTAGGGAAAACTTCAGTCGTATAATCGCCACCTTGGCAGGTGATAATGACATCCATTTGCTTCAGACTATCAATGTCCGTTGCATCCATAAGTGCTGGGGCAGTCTTACCACCAAACGCAGGGGCTTCACCACCTGCATTACTGGTAGAGAAATAAAACGGTTCGAAATGAGCGAAATCGTTTTCTTCAACCATACGTTGCATAAGGACGGAACCAACCATCCCGCGCCAACCGACCAGACCTACTTTCATGTCACTTTGCCTCGGTGCGTTAAAAAATAAAAGGGGGTTCGAGTGTACCAAAAGGGCGCATAACTGCAAGCGCTACATAATGAAAACACCAATAATATTGTGCAATATATCTTGTTTATGTTACATGCAAAACTGATATAAATTTATGAATCAATAAAAAATAAAGAATATAAGGGAGGCGTGATGATTTGGATTGAAATACTAGCGGGCTTCGTCATTTGGCTGACATTTTGGTCACTGATCCCACGAGATGAATGGTGGTTTCGTGGTGCAGATTTTCCGCGGCTGCAAATCTTGGCTTTGGGCATCTTTGCCTTCATGGGCTTAATTTTATGGAATGCCGAATGGGACTTGGCGCGTGAAATCATTTTAATTGGTTTGATTGCCGCCTTGGCATATCAATTGAAAATGGTTTTGCCGTATACCTTTCTGTGGAAAAAACAAGTCAAACAAGTCCGATCAGACCAGTTAGATACACAAAAACAGATTTCAATCATTGTCTCCAATGTACTCACACCAAACACCCAATATCATTTGTTATTGGCACAAATACAGAAGCATCAACCGGACTTGGTCCTCACGCTAGAAACCGATCAAACTTGGCAAAATGAATTGGGAGTGATTGAGGCTGATTATCCTTACCGCGTTCCAGTGCCTTTGGATAATTTGTATGGCATGCATTTGTATAGCAAGTTAGAACTCACTGAAACTGAAGTTAAATTTATTCTCAGTGATGAAATTCCTTCGATTCATACCCAAGTCACCTTAGCATCAGGAAATCAGGTACAACTATATTGTTTACATCCCAAACCGCCAAGTCCAACGGAAGCAAAAGATTCAACCTTACGCGATGCAGAATTGCTGATTGTCGGCGATCAGATCAAAGATTTAGATGAAAGTTGCATCGTTATGGGGGACCTGAATGATGTGGCATGGTCACGTACCACACGACTCTTTCAACGGATCAGTGGGCTTTTAGACCCACGAGTTGGACGGCATTTCGTGAATACCTTTCATGCCAATTATCCACTGCTGCGCTGGTCGCTCGACCATATTTTTCATAGTACAGATTTTGCCTTAGTACACATGGAACGATTGCCCAATATCGGTTCAGACCATTTCCCAGTCTATGTGGTGCTGCAAACAGGTAGGGTCTTTGAGCAAATCCAAGAAGAATTGGAGCAAACGGATGAAGATGAACAAGAAGCGCAAGAGGCAATTCAGGAAGGCATAGAAAAAGCTGAGAAAGAGGAGAAAGTGGTGACCGATGAAATCGCCCGTGATTATAAGGATGGTACGAAGGCACCTTGATTTTGTTTGATTTAAGAGAAAAGTGTAAGAAATAGCTTACACAGCTTTCGGCTTCTGACGAATGGTCAGGTCAAGTGTATTGACTTATTCTTTGTTCATCGGCACATGGAACTGGGAACGGAACATCCCACTAAGGAAGACGAAGCCGATGGAAGCATCACGGAACGGATGCAGGAAAGGAAAGCCAATAAAAAATAAAAAGAATACTTGTGAAAGCACAACCTCATAGACCCGAGTTTTGCAGGATGCAGAACTCGGGTTTTGCTTTTGTGATATAGAATTTTTTGCTTTTCTTTTGATCAATTTCTTTATACAGTGTGCCAAGAAAAAAACGATGAATTTCCAATAAAAATATAGGTATGAGACGTTCTATGCTGTACGAATGGCACCAAAAAATATTGCAGATTACACACTTATCCACCGATGCACTTTCCATTTACCTTGGCTTAATACTGTTCTTTTTTGTGGCCTTTTGCCATCACCGCCAATTGAAATCACCTTATGCGATTTGGACTGTTGTGGTCGTCGCAGTGGGATTGGAATTGTTTAATGCACGCCATGATATTTTAGATAGAGGCTTTTGGCGTATAGGGCAAAGTTTGCAACATATTCTAAATGTCATGTTGTTGCCGCTGATCCTTTGCTTGATGTCCCGATACCGTGTGTGGAAGGACTAAGTGGAAGCGCGAAATTGAAGGGCTAAATGGAAGGATTAAATCGCCAGTTAAAAAATCCTAATAGAAAAAAAGATATTGTGAAATTCACAATATCCTTTCTAGATGCTGATCTAGGTGCTTAATAAAAAAAATTTTCCGAGCGCTATCCTGCACAGCAAAGATCTATGGCGTGTAGTCAATCAAGCTGAATGCTGAGAGACCACTTGCGTATACAACTCCAAAGTCTGATCACACATCTCTTTTAAACTAAACATGCTGATAGGCTGCACGTGTTGTGGTTGGTCTAAATGCAACTTTAAGGTGTCGAGTAATTGTGTTTCATCATCGACAGTGACTAAACCTTGCGGATAGACATTCGACAAAATTTCAGCTACGCCACCACGGTTCCAACCGATTACAGGTGTACCTACAGACAGTGCTTCAAGTACTGTCCGTCCAAAGGTTTCCGCTTGGCTCGACAAAGACAAAACCAAATCGCTAAAAGCTAACCATTCACGGATATCTGAACGATGACCGACAAAAGTAATCCGATCACTCAGCCCTTTAGCCGCAATACTGTCTTGCATTTCTTGTAAATAAGCCGCTTTTTTCGGATCTGCACCACCGACCACCACCGCATGTACGTCGGGATACTGTGTTTGTAGCTGTTCCATTAAATGGATCAGGGTTTCATGACCTTTCAAACGGGTGATACGGCCTGGTAAGCAAATCAGACGTTTATTTTCTAGTTCAGGGAAATCTTTTAGGGTTTGATTGAGCCACTGTGCTGAGGGTTGATAACCATGTGGAAAAGCAGCGGGGTCAATGCCACGATAAATACGCACAATGTCCTTGGTAGGACAGTTTTTGTAGTTGTCCGTGATGTATTTGACAACACTATCCGAGACCGCAATGACTTTTTCAGCCTGCGTCATGATTTGGCTGTAGCGATTAATCGAATAAAAGCCATGTACAGTTGAAATCAGGTGAGGTCGCTTGTTTGCAGGAATCCCTTTGAGGGCAAAATGCGTGAGCCATGCAGGAACACGTGAGCGCACATGCACGATGTCTGGTTGATGTTGCTCAATCAGTTTACGTAGAGGACGAATTTGCCATAAGCTCGATAAGGCTTTTTTATGGATTGCGAGCGTGAGGTGAGTTGAACCTTCAGCTTCCAATTGAGTTACCATGCGGCCACCATTTGAAACCACTAAGGACTCATGGCCAGCGGTCACTAAAGCACGAGCTATTTCTAAGGTTCCTCGCTCGACACCGCCACTGTTCAATTCAGGTAAAAGCTGCATCACTTTCATAGCATTTCTCTTTTTTTATGTGCTGAGTTGAACTCAATAGATTTTGTCATAGCCTTGTGGGCGGGTTTTAAAGCGGCGATGGAACCACATGTATTGCGTCGGTGCGATTCGCAGCTGATTTTCAATAATTTTATTGGTTCGAATAGCATCCGAAACTTCATCGTCACTTGGAAAATTGTCCAAAGCAGGTTCAATCAGCACATGATATTGAGGGTTGCTGATTTCGCCATCTCGATAAAAATACAACGGGATCGCTACCGCTTTAGCAATTTTTAATAAGCGACGATGTGCAGTAACGGTGGCTGCGGGAGTACCAAAAAACGGTGCCATGACCCCTTGTTTTAAACCAAAGTCCTGATCGGGACTGTACCAAATGGCATGGCTATTTTTTAGATTACGAATTAAGCCACGCATATCATCATGGTCGATTTGGTTGGCATAGATGGTGGCACGGCAACGCACAATCAACATATCCAACAGCGGATTATTTTGCGGACGATAAACCACATCCGGCTCAAAGAACTGTGCGCATAAATAGCCACCAGCATCAAGCAGAGTAGAATGTGTGCCGAGGAGCAAAATACCTTTGCCTTCAGCTTGTGCATTTTGAATATGCTCTAAGCCTTCAATTTGCACCCGATTTTTGAACCACTGCGGGCTGTACCATGCATTTAAGGTTTCAAAAATCCCAATCATTTGGTCGATAAAAACCTGTCGTGCATTGGCTTCAACTTGTTCTGCCGTCCATTCAGGAAAGCAAACTTCCAAATTGCGAATCGTGGTTTTACGACGTGATTTGAGATTATTAAATGCGACAGAACCGAGGAATTGCCCAAGTCGATACTGAATTGCCCACGGAAGAATCGCCAAAATCATAAGAAATACAATCCCTATCCAAATTCCCCAATACTGAGGAAGTAAGAAAGACCATTGGAATTTTCCGGGTTGATATGTTGGCTTTTGACTCATAGGGCTAAATCAAAGATTAAAAAATAGGGTTCAGTTTAGCATGAAGCTGAATTGAAAGAGAAAGTTCAACCTCATGCTGCATCAGACTTAACCTTTGACTTAACCTTTGACTAAACCGCCATCGACAATCAAATTCTGCCCGGTGACCGCACGTGAGTAAGGGGACAAGAACATCATGATGGCCGCAGCAAATTCTTCAGGCGTGGTCACTGTGCGTAAAGGTGTCGATGCCGCGATTAAATCAAACACGGCATCGGGTGTCGCTTTACTGGCATCGGTGCTTTGTAATAAGCCACCAGAAAGCATATTGACGTTAATCCCAAACTCACCCAGTTCATGCGCCGCTGTGCGGGTGAAGGCCAACAGCGCTGCCTTTGCTGCAGTGTAGTCGTGGTAAGGCACGACAGGGTTTTGTACCAGGTTGGTACCAATATTCACAATGCGACCAAAACCCTGTGCTTTCATCTTGGGAAGCGCCGCTTGAGTGGTGTTGAGTGCAGCGACGACTGCTCCATCAAATTGTTGCTGTAAGTGCTGTGCAGTCAGTTCTTCCATTTTAGGACGGGCATCGCCATTAAATTGAAAATGGATGAGGGCATTATTCACGACAGAGGTGATTGAGGCACCAAAATGTGCTCTTGCTGCGGCAAAAAGCTGTTCTACTTGAGCTTTATCAGTGACATCTGCTTGATAGGCAAACACTTGCTGAGGAAATGCGGTCGCCAACTGTTCTGCCGCAGTTTGACTGGATAGATAGTTCACGACCACGCGTGCGCCTTCAGCAATTAAAGTTTGGCTAATCGCCAAACCGAGGCCACGTGCGCCTCCTGTAACTAAAACAATTTGATCTGAAATTTGCATGCTCGTGACTCAATCTTATGTTGAACGTCACCATATCAAGCTTTTCACATTAGCGGAATCGTCTTTACAGATGCTGGATGCTCCAATTTGAAACTGAGTCATCCGATCTAATAATTTAGCCGAGTCATACGACATAAAAAAAGCCGTATCGAAATACGGCTTTTTCTGTGTGAAATATTTGTGGACTTAGCCTTTAGCGAGCGTTTCTAGCTCATCTAAACGTTCCATTTTTTCCAGCATTTCGTCATCAATTTCAGCAAGACGCTGTGATGCTTTGGTCGCAGCATCGGCGTCAGTCATGAACCAAGAACCGTCAGCTAATTTTTCAGACAATTCAGCTTGCTCTTGTTCCAATGCTTCAATTTCAGTCGGCAGTTGTTCTAGGGCACGTTGGTCTTTATAGCTGAGCTTGACTTTTTTAGGCACCGCAGCGGCAGCCGCTGCTTCGGCTTTAGCCATGGCTTTTTTCACATCGCTTTTTTGATCCACGACAGTTTGGTCAGGACGCTGTTCCAAATAGTCTTGGTAACCGCCGATGTATTCATCGATTTGACCTTTACCATCAAAGACCCAAGTTGATGTCACCACGTTGTCCATAAAGGCACGGTCATGCGAAATCAGTAACAGTGTGCCTTTGTAAGCGCTGAGCATTTCTTCCAACAGTTCAAGAGTTACCATATCCAAGTCGTTGGTCGGTTCGTCCATCACGATAAGGTTCGATGGTTTCAGTAGCAGTTTAGCCAACAGAATACGGTTACGCTCACCCCCAGAAAGTGCTTTAACTGGTGTACGTGCGCGTTCTGGAGAGAATAAAAAGTCTTGTAAATAACTGTAGATGTGACGACGGCTACCATTGACATCGACATGGTCTGAGCCTTCAGAAACGTTATCTTTCACTGATTTTTCAAGATCAAGTGCATTTCGAAGCTGATCAAAGTAAGCAACTTCAAGCTGTGTACCTGTTTTCACTGTACCAGTATGTTCTTGCTCACCCAAAATAGCTTTGATGAGGGTAGTTTTACCCACACCGTTGTCACCGACTAAGCCGATACGGTCACCACGTAATACCAGTGCCGAGAAATCTTTGATGATTGGCGCGCTGTTGCCAAATTGCACAGCTAAGTTTTCAATTTCAAAGACCACTTTACCTGAGCGCTGCGCATCTTGCGTTGCCATGCTCACTTTGCCTTGTTGTGAACGGCGCGCTTTAGACTCTTCACGCAATGCTTTTAAGGCACGAACACGACCTTCGTTACGGGTACGACGCGCTTTAATGCCCTGACGAATCCACACTTCTTCTTCAGCGAGTTTTTTATCGAATAGCGCATTTTGCTTTTCTTCCGCTTCCATTTGCTGAGCTTTGAGTTCGAGGTAACGTGAATAGTTACCTTCATAGCTACGCAAAATGCCGCGGTCAAGTTCCACAATACGGGTTGCGATGCTGTCGACAAATGAACGGTCATGCGAAATAAACAACAGGGTTAAGTTGTTTTGATCAAGCAGGAATTTTTCGAGCCATTCAATACTTTCAACGTCCAAATGGTTGGTCGGTTCGTCGAGTAGTAATACGTCGGGCTGCGTCAAGAGAGCACGTGCCAATAAAACACGACGCTTACGACCACCAGACAAATCTGCAAGGTCAGCTTCTGGGTCTAGGCCCATTTTACTGAGGATGGCATTCACTTTAGTTTCAAGTGACCAGCCATCCATTTGATCCATCTGATGTTGTAGGTTACCCATGCGCTCACAGGCGTCCATATCACCGAGTACGCAGGCTTCGCTGGCTTCATGATAAGCACGCAGTACAGTAGCGGCTTCACCTGCACCATCGGCAACAATATCAGCAACTTTGCCCGAATCCATGGGCACATCTTGAGCAAGCATTGAAATCGTAATGCCATTTTGTAATGAAACTTCACCGCCGTCTGGTAATAAAGTTCCCTCAATCAGTTTAAGTAAAGTAGACTTACCTTCACCATTACGACCGATTAGACACACTCGCTCGCCACGTTCTAAACTGAAGTTCGCGCCGTCGAGTAGGGAAGGTCCGCCAAATGCAAGCTGGACGTCCCTTAAAGTAATATAGGCCATAATGTTTCCTGAAATCTTATATGAGGAGTGTAAATTGACTACACAACAAAATCTTGATGAACAGGCGTCATTTTCCGCACCCATTGAAGATTTGCAAGTCCGAATTGCATTTTTAGATGATTTAGTTGACCAACTGAATGATCAAGTTGCGCGTCAAAACGCCGAAATCGCTGATTTAAAGAAACAAATGCAGATGTTGTATCGTCGTATTGAATCGGCAGATTTATCTGAAGGCATCGCAGCATTTGACCCAATGACCAACCGCCCACCGCATTATTAATGTCGATATTGAATGACAGGCAGATGACGAATCAGCGCCAAAGCTGTGGATTGGTGTAAATTTATTTGACCTTTTGCAGCGTGACAGGTCTAATGCACCGCATCTGCTGATCGAAACCCATTATTTCATCTCATGAGTCAAAAAGTTGTCCTGCTAGATTTGGAAAATAACCCGCCCACAGCAAATCTATTGCGCAATATCATTGAACATTACAGTACTTTGTATGTGTTTAGCTGCAATGGAAAATTTGAATATGCACTTGAAGATTTAACTGAAATTGCAGGGTGGATCGCGAGTGGTCAATTGGTGGTTTTGGATATTCCAGAAACGCCGCAAAAAGAATTTGAATATGCGGTAATTGTGGGGCAACTGATGGCCTTGATGGATCCAGATGCGCATATAGAAGTCATTTCAGCGATGCCGGATATTGCATTACTGATGGAACAATTGGATGGCTCTGGACTCAGCGCACATCTCATTCAAATTCAGTCAGAACAAGAAGTTTCACATAAAGTGAAGTATAAAATTCCTGACCTAGAAACCATTCGGAATAAACCTGATTTATTACTGATTAAACACTATTGTGATGGTCTGGAAAAACTCAGTGGCAAACCCAACAGTTTGGATAAACTGAAAAACTCATTGATGAATATTTTGCAAGTCTCTAGCGAAAAAGCTCAGCATTTGGTCGGTATGTTGATCAATCTAAAAATCGTCAAACGCTTTGATGAGCAGATTTCGATTCGAAAAAAAGTACTCAAACAATGGGTGCAGCTAGATTTAAATACGACTGCTGAAACAGCATTGCCGATAAAAACAGACCTGAATGCATTTACTGCTTCACTCGAAGAACAAACCTCAAATACTGATGATACGGCGTCGATGATTCAGGCTGCACAGCAAGGCTTATTTAAAAATTTTAATAAGATTGACCCGGTGCAAATGGAAGTGATCCGAAAATTGCATGAATTAAAGTCAGATAAACCAAAAGATATCTACGCCTTACGTGATTTATTGGAGCAAATGTTCCCACAATCTGATGTTCGACTATTACTTAAAGAGTTGATCGAAAAAGGATATATCTATTGGAATGGTCACGAAGTGCTGTATAGCCACGAGATGTTCCTGAATTAATATAAAATAATTAAATGGGTGAGCTATGAAAAAAATATTATTACTTGATATTGAAAATTTGCATAAAACTGAAAATGAGTTGCTAACTTATTTAAAGCAATACTCATCTATTTATTTAGTTTACGCCAAGTCTCCAATAAGTTTTAGCTTGGATGGTTTGGTTAAGCTCTCTCCATTTATTATGAATGGCAAACTAAAAGTATTAAAAATGCCAAAGATTGGGAAGGATGCAGCTGATTTTGGACTAACATTTATTGCAGGCCAACTTTCTACACAAGTTTCGGCTAAGGAATTTAGTTTTGATGTTATGTCTAATGATCATTCCATGGGGTATGTTGTTGATTTATTAAAAATAGCTAAATTTGAAGCTAAAATTATTCATGAAAAGCCGCTAGTTTCTGCTCATGTAATTAACGAAGTGAAAGCTGAGCAAAATGTGGGTGAGCTAATTTTTCAATATTGTGAATATTTAACAAAAAATGCAGCTAGACCTGCAAAGTTAGAAAGTTTATTAAACTCACTTAAAGCTATACTTAAAGTGAGTGATGATGTTGCCAAGGTTTTAGTTGAGTTATTAAAAAAACACAAAATTATCCGCTTGGATAATAGTAAAATATTTTATCAAGATCCAAGTTTGCAGAAGTTTTTGAAATTAAATAAACAAACTGCTGAAACTGCTGAAACTGCTGAAACTGCTGAAACTGCTGAAACTGCTGAAACTGCTGAAACTGCTGAAACTGCTGAAACTGCTGAAACTGCTGAAACTGCTGAAACTGCTGAAACTGCTGAAACTATTGAGCAAAAATTGATTGAGATAAGAAATAAATTACTCGCTCATATGGATGTAAATAACCATACTCCTCCTAAATCTTTAAGTGGTTTTACTAGTATTTTAAAGAGATGTTTGCCTGAAGATGATGTTATTAACTCATTAGAATTATTGAGGAAATATAGATTGATAGAGGTTAATAGTAAACGGCAAGTTAGTTATAACCCGATATTGCTAACTAATATTATTCATTAAGCATGCTTGCGTTTTATATTGCGCTTATGCAACTCTAATAAAGGAATATAAAGGTTGTGCTATGGAAAATACTGGAATCTGGGTTACTGTTTTTATTGTGGTCTTTGTACTTGGGTCGATTTTTGGACTTCGAGTAAATCCTAGAGAAAAAGCCTTAGGCATTATGCGCGAGAAGGCGCGTAAGATGGGGCTGCACCCACGTTTAGTGGCTGCACCTGCTTGGACCAAGATTCCAATGGCTTCTGAAAAACGTGCCAGTATGGTGGCGTATTACAGTGTGCTGATTCCAGATGCGCGTTTGCCTTTAATGCGTGCTTTAGTGGTCGATGACAAACTTGAACTGGTACATGGTGATGACAAGTTCAAGGATTTAGCCATTACATTAAAGGGCATTTATGCTATTGATATGCAGGCAAACTGTGTAGGACTCTATTGGAACGAAGAATCTGACTTAAGAGCCACACAGCTTGAAGATATGAAAGCATTTTTACATTCATTGGCTGAACTTTAAATTTTAAAAAACCTATTAAACAGGAATGATGGTTAACTATGGCGAACGCTCCTCGGTCCACATCTAAAAGTACCACAGCAAAATCTGCCGATGCTGGGAAAAAGCGTGCGTTAGTGATTGTGGAATCGCCTGCAAAAGCGAAAACAATCAATAAATATTTGGGCTCTGATTACATCGTAAAATCATCGGTGGGTCATGTCCGTGATTTGCCTACAGGTGGCTCTGCGAAAACAGCAGAGAAAAAGCCAGTAACTCGTGCGAAATTAACTGAAGCTGAAAAAGCCAAAAAAGCACAAAAAGCTTTGGTTAATCGTATGGGGGTAGACCCTGAAAATGACTGGAAGGCACAGTACGAAGTCCTACCGGGCAAAGAACATGTTGTTGCAGAACTGAAAAAGCTTGCATCGCAAGTTGACGAGGTCTATCTCGCAACGGATATGGATAGGGAAGGAGAAGCAATTGCTTGGCATTTAAAAGAAGTCATTGGCGGTGACGACTCACGTTATCAACGTGTAGTGTTCAACGAAATTACCAAAAATGCCATCCAAGAAGCGTTTAAACATCCTTCTCGCCTCGATACAGATAAAGTCAATGCTCAGCAAGCCCGTCGTTTCCTCGACCGTATTGTGGGCTTTATGATCTCGCCACTCTTATGGGAAAAAATCGCCCGTGGTTTATCGGCAGGTCGTGTGCAATCTGTGGCTGTTAAACTTGTGGTTGAGCGTGAACGTGAAATTCGTGCCTTCATTCCAGAAGAATTTTGGCAAGTTTTTGCAGATACCAAGTCGAAGAAAGACGATATCCGCTTAGAAGCAGTGAAGCAAAATGGCAAGACTTTAAAACTGCACAATAAAGCTGAAACGGATGCTTTACTGAACCTGATTAAAGATGCCGACTACACAGTTTCAGCACGTGAAGACAAACCAACCAAGGTTAATCCAAGCGCGCCTTACATCACGTCTACATTGCAACAAGCAGCAAGTACACGTTTAGGTTTTTCTGTGAAGAAAACCATGATGCTGGCACAACGCTTATATGAAGCCGGCTTTATTACTTATATGCGTACAGACTCAACATTCTTGAGTGATGACGCTGTAAATATGGTTCGTGGTCATATTGAAACTGAGTTTGGACAAAAATATTTACCGGTTAAACCAAATCGCTATGGCAATAAAGCTGGTGCGCAAGAAGCCCATGAAGCGATTCGTCCATCAAATGTTGCGCTAAAAGGCGATAGTTTGGTGGGTGTAGAGCGTGATGCGCAGCGTCTTTATGACCTGATCTGGCGTCAGTTCGTTGCATGTCAAATGACCCCTGCAGAATATTTATCATCAACGATTTTAGTCAATGCCAATGGTGTTGAACTCAAAGCCAAAGGCCGTACATTGGTCTTTGATGGTTTCACTAAAGTGCGTGGCCAAAACAAATCGGATGATGATGTACTGCTACCTGCTGTAAAAGTTGGGGAAGTACTCAAGCTTGAAAAATTAGATCCATCTCAACACTTTACTAAACCACCTGCGCGCTTCACTGAAGCATCATTGGTCAAAGAGCTTGAGAAAAAAGGGATTGGTCGTCCATCGACGTATGCTGCGATTATCTCAACCATTCAAGACCGTGGTTATGTGAAGCTCGATAACCGTCGTTTGTTCGCCGAGAAAATGGGTGAAATCGTGACAGACCGTCTCGATGAAAACTTTAATAACTTGATGAACTATGCATTTACGGCAGACCTTGAAGGCCAGCTGGATAAAGTCGCCGATGGTGATCGTAACTGGAAAGAGTTACTCAATAGCTTCTACGGTGATTTTAAAACACGCTTAACCACAGCTCAGGGTGAAAATGGCATGCGCCGTAATTTACCTGTAGAAGTGGATGCGGTGCACTGTAAAGAATGTGATCGTCCGATGCAGATTCGTACAGGGACTACAGGCGTGTTCTTGGGTTGTTCAGGTTATAACTTACCGCCTAAAGAGCGTTGTAAGGGAACTTTAAACCTGACACCTGTAGAATCATTGGCTGCACTGTCTGACGATGACTCGGCTGAAACAGCAGATTTAATGTCGAAAAAACGCTGTCCAATTTGTGAAACAGCCATGGACAGCTATGTGATTGATGGTGGGCGTAAGTTGCATATCTGTGGTAATAACCCAGACTGTGCTGGTTTTGAGCTTGAAGAAGGTGAGTTCAAAATCAAAGGTTATGATGGTCCAACCATTCCGTGCGACAAATGTGATGGCGAAATGCAATTGAAGACAGGCCGTTTCGGTCCTTACTTTGCATGTAATAGCTGTGACAATACACGTAAAGTGTTGAAGAGCGGTCAGCCTGCACCTCCACGTGTAGATCCAATTAAAATGGAACACTTACGTTCAACCAAACATGATGACTTCTTTGTCCTTCGTGATGGCGCAGCAGGTTTATTCTTAGCTGCGAGTAAGTTCCCGAAAGTACGTGAAACCCGTGCGCCTAAAGTCGCGGAACTACGTTCTGTCGCAGATCAGTTGGATGCGAAATATCAGTTTATCTTGCAAGCACCGGATGTCGATCCTGAAGGAAACCCAACATTGGTGAAATTCAGCCGTAAGAATCAAGCACAATATATTGGTTCTGAAAATGCTGAAGGCAAACAAACCAAATGGTCTTTGGTGTACCAAGATGGTAAGTGGGTTGAGGCTTAAGCTTTAAAATCAATAAAATGCTGACTTCGGTCGGCATTTTTTATGTCAGAATTAATCAAAATTTAAATGATAAAAATGATTGGGGGAATAGTGGAAATTCAAACAAAAAAGTTTGCTGTACTCATAGATGCGGATAACTCATCAATCAATGCTATTCCATCTGTGTTGGAAGAAGTTGCAAAATATGGAATCGCAAGTGTTAAACGAGTTTATGGAGATTGGAGCAGCGAAACCTTAAAAAATTGGCGTGAAGTCTTACTTCCTCATGCAATCACACCTGTTCAGCAGTTTGCTTACACAAAGGGCAAAGATGCAACGGATATGATTTTGATCATTGATGCGATGGATTTGCTGTACGCAGGTGCATTGGATGGCTTTTGTATTGTTTCAAGCGACAGTGATTTTACCCCTTTAGCATCTAGAATTCGTGAAAATGGGCTAAGTGTTTACGGTTTTGGAAAAAAGTCGACGCCAGAGGCATTTAAAAAAGCATGTGATAAATTTATTTATGTTGAAAACTTACTGCAAGATAATGAGCTAAAAAATACTGAAGAAGATCTTATTAATTCACCAATTAAAGAAGTCATTGAAAATACAAAAGTAAGTGAACCAAAGCCATCTGTGCAGATTAAAGAGAATACAATCACTGAAATCATTGATAAACCCACATTAAATTTGATTTATAAAGCTGTGAAAGATAATGCGGATGAAAATGGATGGGCCAATTTAAGTATGGTTGGGCAATATATCAGCGCAGTCAAACCTGACTTTGATTCTAGAAACTACGGTCGAGCAAAATTATCTGGACTAATTAAAACGCTAAATTTATTTGAAACAAAAATAGAAATGAGTCAAATGTATTTAAGAAAGATAAAAAAGCAGAGTACGATTTAAAATGTGGAAAAAAATTCGGGTACTGTGTTTATTGCTGATTTTACTAGTGGTCGCAGTCAATGCCTATAAAGACAAAAACCAAGACTGGAGTAAACCGATCTTTGTATTGTTACATCCAATTAATGCAGATGGTCGAGAGAGCACTCAAGCTTATATACAGCAGCTCTCTGTCAATGATTTAAATGATGTTCAACAATATTTACAAGCGACAGCACAGAAATACCGAGGGCAACCGACTTATGTGTATTTTAAGTTAGGTCGTGAGCTGAAAGTTTTACCTCCCAAAGTACCCAATGATGCTGGCATGTTGGACGTTATCTTATGGAGTTTGAAATTCCGCTACTATGCTTGGCAGCAGCATGAAAATGTAGATGGTGTTTCGAGTGTCACGCTATTTTTAAATTATTACGATCCGACCCAAACCAAAGAACTTAAACATTCCACAGCCTTGGAAAATGGTCGAATTGGATCTGTGAATTTATTTGCATCGAATAAACAGACAGCGCAGAATAAAATCGTTTTAGCCCATGAGTTATTACACGCTTTTGGTGCAACGGATAAGTATGATTTGGCTACAGGTCAGCCGATTTTTCCTGTCGGTTATGCAGAACCCCAACGGCAGCCTTTGTTTCCACAAAGCAAAGCTGAACTGATGGCAGGGCATATTCCTACCTCACAGACGCAAAGTAAAATGCCTGAAGATTTAGCTGATACTGTGGTGAATGACGTCACAGCGATTGAAGTGGGATGGAAAAAATAATGTGGATAAAACCTATCTTATCCACAGTCTAAATCAGCAGTGTGGATAAGATTTGGACTTTTCTTTCATTTTTCTTCATCATGAAGTTGCATAATCCATTGAATAACGAATAACTTGAGAAAAAGCATGAGAACAGTAGGCAACGATTTAATTCGCAGTCAGCTCCATGAAAACCGTAAGTGGTATCTCGGTTTAGGTGCTTTATTGGTGGTCTTCGGATTGGTCCTTTTGGCAGCTTTGCCATTTGCGACACTTACGGTGATTTATATTTTTGGTGTGCTGATGATGTTAGGTGGCGTAATCCATTTCATTGCAGCATTTAAAATTTTTGAAGGCGGTTACCGCTGGTTCTGGGCACTATTTGGTGTGCTGTATTTGGTCGCAGGCTATTATGCATTTTCAACGCCTGTCAAAACGGCCATTGTCCTGACCAATTTATTGGCGATTATTTTGATCATTGCAGGGGTCATTCGTATCTTTAATGCTGTGCTATTTCGAGCATTTCAAGGTTGGGGATGGACACTATTTTCAGGTCTATTGACCTTGATTACGGGTGTGATCATTTTGATGTCGCCTGATGCGCCATTTTGGGTATTAGGATTATTCTTGGCGGTTGATATTTTATTCCAAGGGGTCAACTACCTTACTTTGGCTTCTTATATTCGACGTGAAGTGCCGAAAAGCTCGGCAGAGCAGTAAGCTGCTTGCGGATCTGATAAATAAAAAAAGAGTGCTGAGGCACTCTTTTTTTTATTCACTTTTAATGTGTACAACCCGTTAAGGTTTAACGCTATAGCGGCTACTAATTGCAATTCGGTTCCATGTGTTGATCACAATAGCCAGCCATTCCACGGCACTGATTTGCTCATCTGTTAAAAAGGGCAAAGCATCTTCATAAACTGCATCGGGAACTTGGCCTTCAGCAATTAACGTGATCGCTTCGATCAAGCTTAAAGCCGCACGTTCTTTTTCATCGTAGTACGCAGTTTCACGCCATGCATTGAGTAGGCTAATACGTTCAATGCTTTCACCTGTTTTAAGTGCATCTTGCGCATGCATGCGAATACAGAACGCACATTCGTTGATTTGGGATGCACGTAATTTGAGTAAATGAGCTAATCCTTCACTTAGGCCAGCTTCATTTATTTTTTTCATTGCCAGTGCATCAAGTTCTGCGACTTTTTTATATAGCTCAGGTGCAGACTGACCTAGATTGATTCGTGACATTTCGAGCCTTTCTGATGTTTTTAGATATACCTGCTATTTTAAAACCGTTATGGTTGAGGACAAGTTTTATTTTGAGCATTTAGATGACCACTTTTGTTCTTGCGCCCGATTCATTTAAAGAAAGTATGAGTGCTCAACAAGCCTGTGACGCGATGCGGCGTGCAATTTTAAAACTCATACCTGATGCAAATGTCATCGCTGTGCCAATGGCAGATGGCGGTGAGGGAACTGTGGATGCGTTACTCAGTGCTTGCCACGGTCAAAAAGTGCCGATAGCGCTTACAGGTCCTTTGCCCAATCAACGTGTGACGACGTATTTCGGTTTGATTGACGGAGGAAAAACCGCAGTGATTGAAATGGCAAAAGCCAATGGAATTCATCTTGTCGATATGGCTCAGCGAAATCCATTACTGACGTCAACTTATGGTACGGGCGAAATGATCAAGGCTGCTCTAGACTTTGGAGTAAGTAAAATTATCATTGGCTTGGGCGGGAGTGTGACCAATGATGGCGGTGCAGGTATGGCGCAGGCCTTGGGGGCGCAATTTTTAGATGAAAATGGCTTCGAAATAGCAGTTTGTGGTGGTTATCTGGATCAAATTAACAGTCTTGATTTGACGCAGCTCGACTCACGTTTAGCGCATACAGAAATTATCATTGCCAGCGACGTCATTAATCCACTATGTGGTGAAAATGGTGCATCCCATATCTTTAGCCCGCAAAAAGGTGCAACGCAGGAGATGGTGCGTCAGTTAGATCGGAACCTCAATCATTATGCCAATGTCGTTGAAGCGACACTGGGTTGTACTTTACGTGATGTCGCAGGTGCAGGTGCTGCAGGTGGATTAGGTTTTGGGTTGATGGCTTTTGCGGGTGCATCGATGCAATCAGGTGTGGAATTGGTCATTGAACAATGTCAGTTGAATGAAAAAATAGCACAGGCAGATTATGTGCTGACAGGTGAAGGGAAAATTGATCATCAAACTAAGTTCGGTAAAACGCCATTTGGTGTGGCGCAAGTTGCAAAAAAGTTTAATAAACCTGTGATCGCCTTTACTGGTCTAGTGGGTGAGGGGATAGCAGAACTCTATGATTTAGGTTTCACACAGATTGTTGGGATTAATCCACCAGATTGTAAGTTGAAAGATACATTAAAAAATGCAGAAACATACTTAGAAAAAAGTTGTAAAGATCTCATCAATTCTATATGTAAAAGATCAGAACCTACTCCTCTTAAGATGGATCGGTTCTGAAAAGTGTTATTTCTATAAGCGATTTTCTAAATAGTGCTGTGCAAATGTAACTTCTGCTTGGTACTCGGTTAGATTTTGCGGTTTAGGGAGACGAATATTAGGTGCAATACCAATGTCGTCAATTTGCTGCCCGGTACGGCGGTGGATAAATGTGGTTGCATAATACAGTGTGAATTGTTGAGATGGCGTTTTGATGGTTCGAATATTTGAAGCATCTAAAGCCCCATAAGTGTTACGCCCCATGACTAAAACATTCGGATTTTGACGTGCGGTTAAAATAAACATTTCACACGAACTACCGCATTCTTCATCTGACAGAATAACAACTTTTTGGGGCGTAGCTTTTACGTCTGAATGGGCGATCACATATTTTTCCTCTTTCTGCTTTGTCATCCCAACCCAGCTATTTTTGTTGCTTTCAAGTTTAGCAATCATACGATTAAATTCTACCTTGATTTCTCCATCAGGTAAGGTTTTGGCTGTTTCTTTTCATGATTGAATATTATCTGTAGATGCATAAATTTGGGGCATTTCAAACCAATACTCAGCTGCTCCCAAAAGTGGATAAAGGGGTTGTGCTGATGTATCAAAACCGCCTGAGTTTTTGCGTAGATCAAGAATTAAAAAACGTGCGTCTAACACTTGGTTTTGATTGTCTTGAATGATCTTTTCAAGTTGATTTTGAACAGACAGATCAAAAGTTGGGATGGTAATTAAGGTTGTCTGCTCGGATAATTTTTGCGTGGTCACGAGATTGCTTGATTGTATTGTTGAACTCTCTGTGATGGCTTCTGATATGGTTTTTTGGCCTAAGCTCAGATGGCCTTTACGAATAGATTTGAGAAAGTGATTGGTAATTTCTTTACAGGCATCGACCGAATTTACTTGTGTAATTTTAGTGTTTTGCTCATTTATGACCTTTTGAATATTTTCTGGATAGTTGTCCCAGTTTTTTGCTCGAATACCAGCATCATTTTTGAGTATAAATTCAGAGCTAAAGTTAAAATCTTTTTGGCACTCACTAGGTGTCATGGGACTAAGTCCATCTGCAGCTTGAATACTTGGGCTTAGAAAAAAACTACCACTCAGTACCAACAATGAAAGCTGTGAACATTTATTGAACATGTCATGATTCCTAGAGATGGTTATTTTCTAAAGTTATAAGCCTATGGATTTAAATAGGTCTTTGTTTTTCTAATGATATTGAATTGTAAATCTACTGATTTTTTACTGTATAAACAATGAAAATTTTAAATGAATAGTCATGGTTAAAACGGTGTGTTTCCGCGTCAAGTTGAGTCACTTTGTAGTCGTCTACGCTGTGAATTTAGGGTAGCTCTGTTAAACTACCAATTCACATAGCACGATGAGACACCATGAGTTTAGCCAACCTGATTGATGAATTAAATCCTCAACAAAAACAAGCCGCAACAACAGAAGCACAGCATAGCTTGGTTTTGGCAGGAGCAGGTTGTGGTAAAACCAAAACCATCGTAGCGCGTGCAGCTTATTTAATTGATCAAGGCGTGCCTGCCAATCAAATTCAAATTTTGACTTTTACTCGCCGTGCGGCCAGTGAAATTGTCGCTCGTGTGGAGTTGGCTCTAGGTGAGCAAGCCAAAGGGTTACGTGCATCAACCTTTCATACCTTTTGTATGTACCTCTTGCGCCGTATTCCAAAAGCCTTTGGTCTAGAACAGTTTTCGATTATTGATCGTGATGATCAACTCATGATGTTCCGCCTGATTCGTGGCCGTGATGATAAGAAAAACCCCAATCACTTGCCCAAGCCGAAAGAACTCTGTGATCTGTATTCCTTTGCGCGGAATACGCGCCAAAAACTTAGCATTGCCATGGAAAAGCAAATGCCTGAGTACTTTGCGTTGAAAGATCAAATCGCGGATATCATGAAAGAATACGAAGCTCGTAAACGTGCGCGTAGTTTTTTAGATTATGACGATATCTTGGCGATTGTGGCGAAAGCCTTGGCGGAATCAGATGGACTGGTCGATTATGTCGCTTCAATTTGTCGCCACATGTTGGTTGATGAAATGCAGGATACCAATCCGCTGCAATGGGCGTTACTTGAGCCACTAAAGGACCGTGCCAGCTTGTTCTGTGTCGGCGATGATGCACAGTCCATTTACGGCTTCCGTGGTGCAGACTTTGAAAATATTCATCATTTCAAAGAGCGTGTACCCGACGCACAGATTTTTAAACTCGAAAAAAATTATCGTTCAACCCAAGAAATTTTAGATCTGTCGAATTGGTTGTTGGATGAAAGCGAAATTAAATATGACAAACGCTTAGATGCTTATCGTGGGGAAGGGATTAAGCCGAAAATGCATATTTTCCCGAATGAGTTTGATGAAGCCAAATGGATTGCCATCGACATCAAAGAACGTCATTACCTCGAAGGCAGCAAATGGTCGGATCATATGGTGCTTGTGCGTTCAAGCTTTGCTGCTCGTCATATTGAAGCAGCCTGTATTGCCGCAAACGTGCCGTATCGCTTTATTGGCGGAATGAAATTACTTGAAACAGCCCATGTCAAAGACTTGCTCAGTGTGCTGCGTGTAGTGGCCAATCCTTTAGATGATATCGCGTGGATGCGCTTTTTAACCTTGTGGAATGGTGTGGGTGATGTCGGTGCGAGTAAGTTATCGCAGCAGATTTTACTTGAGCCAGAAATGCAAGCCATTGCAACCAAGTTGGAAAATTTTGGCAAAGTACCTGACCAAGCGATTCTGATGATGAAGCAAATGTCGGTGTTGAAAGATCAGGTCAAAGAATGTGTAAGCTTGGCTGTTCAAGCGATTTCTGAGCAGCTAGAAGAAAACTATAAAAAAGATTGGAACCGCCGTCAGGGTGATTTTGATTTGGTGAAACAACTGGCATCCAAACATACGCAGTTGAGTGAATTCTTAGAAGAATATGTCCTTGATCCAGTGTCCATTTCTGAAATTGAACGCCAATCTGACAGTGATGTCGTGACTTTAATTACCATTCATTCGGCAAAAGGAACGGAGCAAAAAGTCTGTTATGTGGCGAATGTCACGCCAGGGCAATACCCGCATGCACGTGCCCAAGGCAATTTCGATGAAGTGGAAGAAGAGCGTCGCGTGTTATATGTAGCGCTGACACGTGCGCAAAATGAACTGATTTTGACTAAGCAAAACTTGAACCACTGGGCGCGTGAAACTGTCGATGAGCAAGGGCGTAAAGTAGAAAGTTACTTTATGAATGATTTAACTCGAAATTTATGTAGTTTGGAAACACACTATAAAACCCGTCAGCAAACCGTAAAAAGTGCGTTAATCGAAAGAAAATCGATTAATTTAGATTTTGGTATCGATCTCGATTAAAATAGATTTTTGACGTGATTTACACGCAAGTTAAAAAGCAAAATAGACAAATGCTTTTTGATGATGCTGTCTATTTGGAAGATTGAATGAAAATTTTAGTACGTAACTTAGAGCGTTCAGTTACTGAAGCAGAATTGGTTGAACTGTTTAAACCATTTGGCGCAGTAGAGTCTGCTGTTGTTGTTATGGATGCAAGCACAGGTAAATCGAAAGGGTTTGGTTTTGTCGAAATGCCAAATGGTCGTGAAGCTGTAAAAGCGATTAAAGGCCTGAATACTTTGAAAGTCAAAGGTGCGGGTATTCGCGTAAAAGCGGCTGAAGATAAGCCTAAAGCATAAATTCAAAAAGGAGCGTAACGCTCCTTTTTTTATCGGTGATCTATGAAAAAATGCTACTCGGCTTTGTCTATTGTTGCGCCATCTGGTTCGAACATTGCGTGTGGGCTTAAAACGCTTGAAGTCCGCTCATGGCAGCCCGAACATTTGCCTTTAAAAGATTTAGTGATCGTGGAAAATCAACGCTACTTACATGAAAGCGGAGATGAAGATATTGGACGTGCAGTGGCGAAGGTCGATGTATATGACGTTCATGCATGGACTGAAACAGAGGTAGAGCAAGCGCAGGCGACATATTGGGCAGCAGGGTACTGGGCTTGGCGTCTGGAAAATATCAGGATGATTGATTGGGATATGCCTGTTCCTGCCAAGCGTGACATTTATTTAATTGAAATCGATCATCCATAATATTTATTGTGAATTTCCTAAAAATCCGTTTAAGCTTATTCATGTAGAAAAACGCCAAAATTTAGGGAATTGTTCATGTCTCGTGTTGCTCGCTTTCATGCTGATCGTACCAATCAAAAGTTATATTTTACCCGTCTTGCATGTCAGCAAGCTGAGCAGACCGATCATGTTCAACAAGCTCAGGCTTATCGCGAAGCAGCAGTTTTTCATTTGCATGGTGCAGTACTTGCGTTTTTACAAGAGTTGGTGCGTTACTATCGTTTAAATGATCCTGCGCCCACGTTAAAGTCGATTGAAACGCTGATGGCTGAAAAAGGTCAGGTATCACCTGAAGTGACTGTTATGCAGCAATTGGCAAAGCAGGGTTTTATTGCAGAGCTGAAACGCGCACATCGTATGTGTCAGTATGCACCTGAACCGTCTGCACCAGAGCCAGAAGATGAAACGTCTTCAAATTTAATTATTAAAGTCACTCAAACACCGCAAGCATGGTTGCCAGATACCGCTATTTTGCGTGAATGGCATCGTGATCTAACCCAATTGATTGATGGATTTCGTAACGAGATGGTGGAGTTCTAATCGGACTATTGCTACTTGAAATAAATTTATTTAACCCGATATAAGATTATCTAAGTAATACAAAGTGCAGATGCCTTTATCACCATGTTGCGCATGGAGGGATATATGTCTATAGAACAGTTGAAAGAACTCTTTGGGAACCAGGAAGCAATTTTAGAGCTGGTTCAATTGGAAGGTGGTGAGTTGGCATTGCGTAATGCAGGCTCAGAAAAAGAACCTTTGGTGACTATCCAATTCAATGAAGAATTGCGCAATATTTTGGGCGATCAAATGAATGTGATCGCTCAGCAAATGATTCAGGCTGCACTGTTTGGTTTGTTAGAAAAACAAGTGGATGAATGGCATGCTGAAGTGGTCGATGAAAAGCCTAAATATATGAGCTAATCATATAGCTGCTGATTTTGTGGATCATGATGAGGAAAACGCACCTTTCGGTGCGTTTTTTTTATACCCAAAATGGCACTTAGATTTTGCCCAGTTCAGCAGGTGAGATCAGCATCGAACCTAAAAATACAATGAAGACCCCGATGAGCTGTAAGAAAAATGGATTTTTGGCATCTTGCCAATACAGAATTAGAAAGACGATGGAAATGGGATAAAACAATAGACAGCCTAGTCCCCATAAAATACTGGTTTTAAATGCAGCGATGAGAAAGCCCAGACCGCCAATTATAATAATGGCAAGGCCTAAATAAAGAATGAACATGTTTATCTCGTATCTTGTTTGAAGTATTTAACATGATGCTTCGTTTGATGCTCATTTTATCAATATGTTTTTTAAATTCAATTATTTGTAATTTTAAAATTACTGAATTTTATCAGTTTAAAAAAGGCGATGCTTTAATGCATCGCCTTTTTGGTATTGCCCCTAAGCGTTTTATTTAGGCACTTAGTGTGTCGGTGTTTGGTGATGGGCAATTTGGATTTGATTTAAAATATGATTGCTCATATTTTTCGCCATTTCCTCTTTGGCATAATAAACCTCACCGACATTGTCACGACGAATGACTTCAGCTTCTTCTTTGCTTTCCGCACAAACCAACACTTGGATAGACGGATTCAGCATTTTGGCAATGTCGACAATTTTATGAATATCTAAAATATCCATGGGTGAAATGACCAAAAGGCGTGCGTGTTGAATATGGGCTTGAATTAAAACGCCGGGTTCTGTTGCCACACCAGATACCGCAGCGATGCCTTTTTCCCGTAAGTTTTCCACGATTTCACGGTTTTCTTCAGCAATAACCACTTTAATGTTTTCATTCATTAATTCGCGGGTAATACGACGACCGACTTCACCATGACCAATCAGCACCACCTGATCACGTAGATAATCCTGTGAGACCTCATCCGGCAACATGGCCAATGGGTCACTACTACGTTCCAGTAAACGAGCCAAATTCGAGCGCTCACGGATGAGTCGCTGCATAGGCTCGATGGCAGAAAATACAAATGAATTCAGCGTAATCGAGATTAAAGCACCTGCCAGTATCAGATTTTGTCCTTCCATAGAAAGGAGGTTTAGAGATACACCCAAGGTCGCCAAAATAAATGAGAACTCACCAATTTGCGCCAAGCTTGCCCCAACGGTTAATGCGGTATTGATGGGGTAGCGGAAGAACAATACTAATGCCATTGCAGCGATGGTCTTACCAATCATGATAATGCCGACTACTGCTAAGACATGAAGTGGTTGTTCAATCAAGATCCGTGGATCAAACAGCATGCCGACGGAGACGAAAAACAGAATCGAAAAAATTTCACGAAGCGGAAGAGTTTCTTCTTCTGCACGGTGACTAAAGTCAGACTCTTTGACCACCATACCGGCAAAAAATGCGCCCAGTGCCATGGATACACCAAATACCTTGTAGGCACCAAAGGCAATAGATACGGCTGCTGCAACCACGGTGAGCGTGAATAATTCACGTGAGCCTAAGCGCGCAACCACTTGCATAATCATTGGCACTAAGCGTTTACCAATGATCAGCATGAAGGCAATAAAGCCAGCAACTTTGAGTAAAGTTAGACCTAAGGTCAGCCAAATATTTTCATCGGCACTGCCTGATGTGAGCGGTTGACCGCCAAGCAGTACGGCAGTCGCAGGTAGAAGGACCAGGACCAGAACCATCACCAAGTCTTCAACCAAGAGCCAACCCACGGCAATTTTACCATTGACGGAGTTGAGTAAGCCGCGATCACCTAAGGCTTTGAGTAGAACGACAGTACTTGCACACGACAAACTTAAGCCAAACACTAAGGCTGAGCCCATGCTCCAGCCCCAAAGCATGGAAATTCCCATACCGAGTAAGGTCGCCACTGCAATTTGTAAAATGGCACCCGGGAGGGCAATACGACGGACTTGCATCAAATCATTGAGTGAAAAGTGCATACCCACGCCAAACATCAGGAACATGACACCGAGTTCGGCCAATTGGTTAGCGAGATGGATATCGCCAACTACCCCAGGTGTGTTTGGGCTAATAATAATACCGGCAATCAGATAGCCGATAAGGGGAGGAAGTCGCAGGCGTGCAGCAATATAGCCAAAAATTAAGGCAAAACCAAAGCCAACAGCAAGTAATATTATGAGTTCTACATCATGAGGCACTAAAAACTCCTTAAGCCTAAGTTAAGGGTAAAAAAGACAAGCACAAAAAGTGCCAAAAAGCATTTTGAAAGTTTAGCAATTCGAATAAAAAAAATGCAAAAAAAAACGACCTAAGTAGGTCGTTTTTTTCAAAAACTAAAATTATTTGATTTTAGCTTCTTTGAAGATTACGTGTTGACGGATTTTTGGATCAAATTTTTTGATTTCCATTTTTTCCGGCATAGTACGTTTGTTCTTAGTGGTAGTGTAGAAATAACCTGTACCAGCAGAAGAAACTAGGCGAATTTTATCACGCATGTTCGTAGCTCCTTAGATCTTTTGACCTTGAGCACGTAGGTCAGCAACAACCTTTTCGATGCCCAATTTGTCGATAATACGCATACCTTTAGTAGTTAGACGAAGACGTACGAAACGTTTTTCGCTTTCTAACCAAAAACGGTGGTGATGCAGGTTCGGCTCGAACCGGCGTTTAGTTTTGTTGTTGGCGTGTGAGACGTTGTTACCAACGACTGGACGCTTGCCGGTAACTTGGCAAACCTTAGACATGGTGTAACTCCATTGATTTAGCCAACAGCAAATCTGTATGGCCAGTCAAAAAAAACATTGAATTCATTCAAGGGGCGTTTTATATCAAAAATGCGCTTAAAAGACAAGCGATTTTGCATAAAACGAACGATCACCTAGTGTGATCGTTCATGCCTTGATCGTTTATCGAAGAAGTGTCTTCGAAATCAGTTTGTGGATCGGCTTATTGAACGGTGGAAGAATGAATTTCAAACTATAGAGTTTTGGATTCGACATCACCGAGCGTTCATGCGACAAACTGAAGAAACCTTCTGGACCATGATATTTCCCCATACCCGAAGCCCCCACACCGCCAAACGGCAGGTCATCTTGAGCAACATGGGTTAATACCGTGTTTTGTCCGAAATGTCCTGAATGGGTACGTGTTGCGACATAGTCGGCACGTGCCTGATCAAAGTCGAAATAGTATAAAGCAAGTGGACGAGGACGGCTATTAATAAAAGCAATAACCTCGTCAATTTGATCATATTCCATGATCGGAAGGATCGGACCGAAGATTTCATGCTGCATAATTTGCATGTCTGGAGTGACACCCGTTAAAACAGTCGGTGCAATTTTACGTACAGCGTCCACATCTTCATTTTGTGGGTTAAAACTGATGATTTGTGCGCCTTGATCACGCGCATCTTCTAAATAACCTTGTAGGCGGTTGTACTGCTTGTCATTAATAATCGAGGTGTAGTCCTGATTTTGGGCAATACTTGGGTACATGGCTTCAACGCACACTTTATAGTGATCTAAAAATTCAGCTGTTTTACCACGAGGTAAGAACACATAGTCAGGTGCAACACAAGTTTGACCTGCATTCCAAAGTTTACCAACCGCAAGACGCTGTGCGACATCTGCAAGGTCAATAGACGGATGAACCAATACAGGTGACTTTCCGCCTAATTCTAAAATCACCGGAACTAAGTTTTCAGACGCTGCCGCCATGACGGTTTTACCGACATTGGTCGAGCCAGTAAAAATCATTTTGTCGAAGGCAAGGTGACTAAACGCATCTGAAATTGGGCCACCACCGTTGACGACTGCGACCAATTCTTGAGGAAATGCTTCTGCGAGAGCTTTTTCTAGCACATCACCGAATGCCGCAGAGGCACTCGAGATTTTGATCATGGCATGGTTGCCCGCAGCCAAAGCACAAATCAGTGGGCCTATAGAAAGAAGCAGTGGGTAGTTCCATGGCGTAATAATGCCGACGACACCAAGCGGTTGATATTGCACCCATGCTTTTGCAGGTTGATGAATAATTCCGACATGGCGTTTGGATGGTTTCATCCAGTCTGTCAAATGCTTGCTATAATATTTGATGTGTTCAAGACATGTGAGCAACTCACCAATCTTGGTTTCACCGATAGAACGGTTACCATAGTCTTGATTAATTGCATCAGCAAATTGATCTTGATACTTAACTAAGATACGCTTAAGCCGAGCCAAACGGTCAATACGTTCCTTCGCTGTAGGCAATGGGTAACGTAAATACGCTTGTTTCTGCTGTTCCAACATATTGTTGAGATGCTGGTGATCAAAAGAATGTGGTGTCATTGAAGTTGTTTTTGTCTGACTATTCATGTCGCACGACCATATCCAAATTAGCGATTAATTAATTTTTAGAGCAAATACTCTAAATAGTCAAGTTACTTTATGTGTTAGTGTTCTAATGCTTTGAAATAAATGGTTGTTTTAGGATGTCTCACACCAAAACCTTAAAAACGAAAGAACGTATTTTGCAGCTGAGTTTGCAGTTGTTTAATGAGCGTAGCGAGCGTTCAGTGACAACCAATCATATTGCTGCTGAACTGGGAATGAGCCCAGGTAACTTGTATTACCATTTCCGAAATAAAAGTGAAATTATTAAGGAATTAATGGAGCAATATCAGCATGAAACGCTAGAAATGTTAGCGCTTCCTGATGATCGTCAGCTTGATGCCAATGATAAAATTCGCTATTTCCAAGTGTTAAGTAGCCAATTATGGGCTTATCGCTTTTTACATCGTGATGTTTATCACTTGGTCGAAAATAATGAAGATTTCCGCAAAATGTATCCACGTTTTGCCGGTCAAGTCATGCAACAAGGGCAGAAAATTTATCGTGCCTTTGTTGACGCAGGCTTAATGCAGATGACCGATTCTGAAATTGAGGCCTTAACCATTAACTTGTGGATCGTGCTGACCAACTGGACCAACTTCCTTTATATGTCTGGCCATATTACTGACTCAAACACTTTGGAAGAAAAGTGGGTGTGGCAAGCACTACGACAAATGGTGTTCTTAGAAGGTGCATATCTACGTGGTGAAAGCCGTGAAACCTATGAGCGATTGCTCGAAACTTTAGGGCCGTCGGACTTATTTGCAAGTCTTTCAAACGCAAAGCATCAGGTTACTGAATAAGACTATTTAGTCTGGCTTTAAAAAGCGTTAGAATACTCGGCTCTTTTTTCAATTTAACTGATTAGTGATATAAACCAACATGAATATGTCGACCGCTAACACAGCACGCTTACTCATTACCTGTGAAGATAAACCGGGGATTGTGCAAGCTGTATCGAGCTTTTTGTATCATCAGGGAGCAAATATTACCGCACTTGATCAATACGCGACTGAAGCTCAAGGGGGGCGATACTTCATGCGTGTTGAGTTCGAATTGGACAATTTACAAAGCCGTAAAGAAAGTCTAACTCAAACATTTGCGAGCAATGTTGCTGAGCGTTACAACATGCACTGGCGTTTAGCTTTAGTCAGTGATGTGAAGAAAGTCGGTATCTTGGTGTCTAAAGTTGACCATGCATTGCTTGAGCTGTTATGGCGTCATGCACGTGGTGGTTTGCCATGTGAAATCACCAAAGTCGTGTCTAATCACGATGCTTTACGTGAATCTGTAGAAAATTTCGGTATTCCGTTTGAAGTGGTTCCCGTGAACAAAGAAAACAAACGTGAAGCTTATGAGCAAATTGATCAATTGATGCAAGGCAATGATTTATTGGTTCTTGCTCGTTATATGCAAATTTTAGACGAAGAATTTGTTCAAAAATGGGAAATGAAAGTGATTAACATTCACCATTCATTCCTCCCAGCCTTTGTTGGTGCGAACCCATATAAGCAAGCGCATGAAAAAGGTGTGAAGTTGATTGGTGCGACAGCGCACTATGTGACTGCTGATCTTGACCAAGGGCCGATTATTGAGCAAGACGTAGAGCGTGTAAGCCACGACTTTACTGTTGAACAATTGCGTGAGTTAGGTCAGGACGTAGAACGTAATGTGCTCGCACGTGCAGTCAAATGGCATCTTGAAGATCGTATTATTGTCGATGGTAATAAAACTGTTGTATTTCAATAAAACGAGATGAATTTTTGAATAAAAGGGCATACTTTAGGTATGCCTTTTTTATATTATGATTAAAAAAAGTCATTAAAACTGGCGAATTAATAGTTGCAAATGAAAACACTTCTCATTTATTATTGCCGTACTTTAATTGTGCTAACCGATGAGCATGATTGTATTTTTGACAAAATAAATGCAATCGCTTCTTCAAGGTAACTGAGTTTAATGAGTCAATCTCCCGCTCCAATGATGCAATCACCTAACCCGATGAAAAAGAAAATCATTACTGCGCTTCTCGCTGTTGTGGTAGGGCATATGGGGGTATTGTGGGCGGTCAGCAATATGAAAGCACCAGAACTTAAACCGATCGAAAAAGATCCGATTAAAGTTCGCTTTGTGAAGATTGTTGAAGAGAAAAAACCAGAACCTCCGAAGCCAAAACCAGAACCGAAGAAAGAGCCACCAAAGCCAAAAGAAGTTAAAATTGTAGATAAGCCTTTACCACCTCCACCGAAGAAAGTGGAAAAAGTGGAACAGGTGAAAAAGAAAGATGCGCCGAAACCAACTGTTGAAGCGGTCAAAAACGTACCACCAACACCTGTTGTTTCAACTGTGGTTTCTGAAACGAAAGTCGTTCGTGTTGAACCAACACCTCCGGCACCTGTTGCACCACCACCTGCGCCTCCAGCACCACCTGCGCCACCGACACCTAAAACTGTGAGCATTGGTAATGGTGTCAGTTGGATTAAGAAACCGAATGTTCAATTTGAAGATGGTGAATTAAAAGCGTCGTGTACAGTTGAAGTTGCGATTGCAGCAAGTGCTGAAGGTAAAATCGAATCAGCAACCATTAAAAACTCGACTTGTGGCGCTGCTGTGAACCGTAAAGTGACTGCAGCAGTGAAGCGTGCGCGTTTATCCAAATATATTGATAATGGTGTGGCAACTCCGACGCGAGTTGATCAACCATTTAACTTTAAACTTAATTAAGATTCCGGCTAACCCATTAGGAGTTCGAATATGAACTTTTCAGTTTATTGGCAACATGCAGATGCAGTCAGCAAAACACTGTATTTCGTGTTACTTGCAATGTCGATTGCGACTTGGACGATCTTCGTTCTTCGTATTATGGGCACACGTCAGCTCAAGCAAGTGGCGTATAACCACCTTGCAGATGCACTAAGCAAACTGAAAGCGAAATTTGCTCCTTTGGCTTTTGAACAACGTAAGGCTGTGGCTGAACAAGCATTACTACGTCAAATTTCGGTAGAAAAAGCCAATGCTGAAAAAGGCGTATCTGTATTGGGTACGATTGCTTCAATTGCACCGTTCGTAGGTTTGTTCGGTACTGTATGGGGTATTTTCCATGCTCTTGTAGCTGTGGGTAAAAGCGGTCAAGCGGGCTTAGCGCAAGTGGCAACACCAGTCGGTGAAGCCTTAATCATGACCGGTCTTGGTTTGGCTGTGGCGATTCCTGCGGTATTGGCTTATAACATCTGTGTTCGTTTTAACCGTACACTGTCGAATGAATTGCAAGATCAAGCACATGGTTTATTGATTGACACGATGTTGCAACAAGATTCTGCTGCGAAGAAAGAAGACGTGAAAACTGCACAGCAAAGTTTAGCTGGAGGTCAAGCTTAATGGCTTTTCAATTGGGTGAAGACAACGATGCTGGCATGAATGAGATGAACCTCATTCCGCTCATCGATATTATGTTGGTATTGATGATCATCTTCTTGGTGACTGCGACTGTTGCCAACCCATCAATTCCATTAACCTTGCCACAAACGACTGCAGAAGTGATTGATCTGCCGCCTGAAAGCGTAACCATCAGCATTAACTCAGCGGGTGATATCGCTTGGAATGGTGATATTGTCACGCTCGAAGATTTAGAAAGTCGTCTTAATACAGCTGGTCAGCAAGAACGTAAGCCTGCATTGGTATTAAAAGCCGATAAAGAATCACGTTATGACACAGTTGCACAAGTGATGTCGCGTGCGAGTGGAGCCGGACTCAGCGATATCGCCTTTGCCAGTGATAACTAAGCACTGAGCAAAGATAACTAAAAAAAGCGACTGAAATGTCGCTTTTTTTATGTCTCTATTTTGAAAATAGATGCCTTTGAATCAGATCACTCAGATTTGAGTAGGTCTTGAAATTTGCTACGTAATTTCATGAGTTTAGGTGGTATTGAAAAATTACAATAGCCTTGGTTTGGGTTACGCGCAAAGAAGTTCTGATGATATTCTTCGGCAGGGTAGAAGGTCGGCATTGGACTGAGTTCAGTCACGATATTGATGCCTTCAGCTTTTAATTCTTCAATACGGTGTTCAGCGATTTGCTTTTGTGATTCGTCCTGATAGAAAATCACAGAGCGATACTGTGTGCCGACATCATTGCCTTGACGGTTCAGCGTGGTTGGATCGTGGGTTGCGAAAAATACATCCAGCAATTGGCTAAAACTGATTTGGCTGTCATCAAAATTGATCTGAATGACTTCTGCATGTTGGGTATTTCCCTCACAGATTTGCTCATAGCTTGGATGCTGAGTAATTCCCCCTGCATAACCACTGACAACTGTTTGCACGCCCTGAAGTTGTAGAAAAACTGCTTCTACACACCAAAAGCATCCACCACCAAATACCGCTTGTTGCATAGTGAAATCCTATCTTGTTCCCTGATGTTTAATATGGGGTTATAGCTAAAAACTGCAATGTACGTCTGTATACTAATCACAAGTTTATGTGCATTAAATGTCTCTGGCATGACTGAACAGTGAATAAAAAAGTCTGCCGAAGCAGACTTTTAAAATGATTTAACGCGGTTGAACAGCGCTTTCATATTGAATTAATAAATTGCCATGACGGTCTAGTAATTTCAATGTTTTTCCAAACACTTGATAATGCGTTACTTTTTCGAGTGCTGCATGGTACTGTCGCTCTAGCCCATTGTTATTGAGACAAGCCATCTGTGTCGCTGCAATCGGGCCAAACGTTATGGTGTCTTTGCCAGCATTATAGCCGCCCATTATACGATTACAGCCATCTGCACCTGAGACACGTTTTGAAGCCGCATCGAATTGAATGCTTGGAATATTATGCGCATTGGATGCTGTTTTGATTGGGGTGTTGCCAATCTGAGTGGCAATCCAAGTACGGTTTTGTAATAGGTTTAAATTTTCAGTTATGGTGTTGTCTTGTGCAGGCATGCTTTCACAGCCTGTCACCACTAAAGTTGAAACCAAAGTTGCAGCAACAAATATTTGTTTTAGCATCGGAATTTCCCCGTGGAAGCATTTCAATTATCTAAGCAAATATCGCACAGATAAGCTAGCCATATTTGTATCAATATTTAAGAATTACAATTGATTGGCGCTTGGCTTAGACTGTGAATGCGGCAAACCTTGTCGGATTAACTTCGAATATTGTTCACTGCTCAGTTGCTTGATTTGAGAGACACGAGGGTTAACATGGGCTTTTTGATACCATGTTTTCATATCCCAATTTTGGTCTATGGCATGGAGGTCGTGCAAATAATTCGGCAAATAACCGGATGCAAATAAGCGGTAATCGGTTGGAAGTTGATGTTTGGAAACCGCTTGAATCATGTCAAACACCAGTGTTGTACAATTACTAGTGAGTGTGTTGTACCATTTGGGTTGAGTCTGCAGTTCATCGGCTTTATGTAGATATTCAATAAACAGCGCCTGCATTTCAGATTTTGGCATGTTTACGGGGAAGAAATAGACCTGTTCTCCGCGTGTATTGCTGCGGGTATAGATAATATCTTTTTCATCTGATGCAATGAGGCTCAGTTCATATTTACGGAAAAAACCACCAATCGCAGAGAATTCTTCATTTTTCTCTTTGCGAATTTCAATCGAAAACGTCAGCGGTGGTCGGTCAGCAAAATCAAAACTGACCAGTGTATGGGCAATTTGTGGCCCCATCCAATACGAGGTAATGATGTTGACGCCATTGATTTGACTCAGGTCATATTGGCGAGTTTCCCAACGCGGGGTAAAGCTACCATCGGCATGCCAGTCGAAATTACGCACATTGTGTAAGGTGACGAGATTACCTTGCTTTTCATAATGTAGAATTTCAGCTACTTCAGGATTCCATTCACGATCTTGACGCGCTTCCATGCCAAAATACCAAAATAGACCGCAAATAAAGCCCATAATATAAATTAAGACATCTTTACGACGGCTAAAAAAGTGTTGGGTAATATAGATGCCTAAAATGCTCAGGGCAAAAGCAATCCAGATTCCAATGATAATGCGGCTGCCTAACCAGCCTGCCGGTTGCTGTATCCACAAGGCGGCACAGAGCCAAATCGAAGAACAGAGGACAAACACACTAAATAGAGCATGAAGAATACTTCGCCCTATTTTTTTGAACATTGCTTGTTGGTCACTCTGTTGCATATTTTTCTTTTAGCTTAAGATTTTTCTTTATTTTCGGTAAGTTGCGAACTCAAAAGCAATCCCAGTTTTGTCGTCGATATGTTGTTCTGACGCCACTTTTTGAAAGTCCGCAGGAATTTCAGGATAATGCGCATCACCTTGAACATCCAGTTCAACATGCGTGAGTTCTAAACGGTCTGCGATGCCGATGGTTTGCTTAAAAATTTCACCACCACCAATAATAAACAAACTCGTTGGTTTTTCGGAACTTGCGACATCAGCAACTGCTTGCGTTAACGCCTCATCGATACTATATGCGACTTTAGTACCTTCAAATGACCAAGTGTTATCTCGTGTAATGACCCAATTGACACGTTTTGGTAGGGTACGTCCCATAGACTCTAAGGTTTTGCGTCCCATGACCACCACACCGCCTTGGGTGATGGCTTTAAAGTGCTGTAAATCGGCAGAAATATGCCACGGCAAATCATTACCTTTACCAATGCAGCGCTGCTGATCCATAGCGACAACGTGCACGATTTCTAAATTTTGAAATGCCATAGTTTGAACTCAAATAGCCGAATTATTTGTCGTCTATTAGAATGCAAAATCCCGC
Source organism: Acinetobacter sp. YH12144 (assembly GCF_013418345.1). NCBI lineage: Bacteria > Pseudomonadati > Pseudomonadota > Gammaproteobacteria > Moraxellales > Moraxellaceae > Acinetobacter > Acinetobacter sp. YH12144. Next base: position 194,154 of record NZ_VPCD01000002.1, read on the forward strand.
TTGAGGTAAAGCGGGATTTTGCTTTTCACTTGGGATTTCTGAAATTAAACCGCAACAGGGGCTTTAATCGCAGGATGTGATTCATAACCTACGATTTCAATATCTTCAAATTTAAAATCGAAAAGATCGGTAATTTCAGGATTGAGTTTTAATTGGCACAGACCCATTGGTTCACGTGTCAATTGCAACTGCGCTTGTTCGAAATGGTTGGCATATAAATGTGTATCCCCACCGGTCCAAACGAAGTCGCCTACACCTAGACCACAAACTTGCGCAATCATGTGTGTTAACAGGGCATAGCTGGCAATGTTAAACGGCACACCCAGAAATTTTATGCCCCCATTTTTATGCACAAAGCGTCTAGACATAAGGGAATGGGTATCATGATGTCACTGTGCATTTTTTATTTTGCATATCCAGTCTATCTTAAACAATATAGTTGAGCTTAGAGATGGCTTCGAAAAAGTATAAAAATTGCTTTTGTATTGAAAATTAATGCCAAAGATTTACTACCTTAAAATTAAGTCACCTATTACATCCGTCAGTAGTTGCTTGTTATGACGTTGAATTAAACGTGCATCCATTCCTAAAGAAATGGGTTTTTCAACATCTAAAACTGGATGATCTCCAATAAATAGCATTTCTGACATTTCACAGCTGAAATGGGTCTTAATAACTTCATAGATATTATCTTCAGGTTTTATAGCCCCAATCTCATAACTTAAAAAAAGCGCATCAAATACATTTGGAAGCAGCTTTTTAAGTTGCTTTCCGTAAGGCATGGCTACATTAGAACATAGTGCAATTTTAAATCCATGCTCTTTTAATATCTGTAATGTGGATGTCGTATCTTTATAAAGTTCAATTGTACTTAACTCAAATAGAAGATCATCGTTGATTTCGTGCAAAAGTTGAGTTGGAATATTTTTTCCAAAGAGCATAGCTAATTGTGCAATATCAACAGGATTAGACATAATAACACTTGCATCTTTGGTGCTTGGTTTTCTACCATTATCTTTTAGCCACTTCATTAACTTGCGATATGGAGATCGGCTTGTACCGATTTTTACAAGCGTACCGAAGGCATCAAAAATAATGACTTTAGGAAGGTGATTCATCATTCTTACTATGGATACTAAACTTATATTTTAAGTAGAAGAGTATGGAAAATGAAAAACTAATTTAGCTAAAGTTTTTAAATCTCTTATATTTTCAAACTTAGAAATTACTATTAGTTTTTCTTCGAAAATACTTCTAATTTCTGTTTCTTCAGAAACCAAATAAAAGGGTTTAAGATCTCCAAAATTATTCATAAAGACTCCCCATTTAAAAGCCCTTTTAAAGTCTTTCCATCCTCTTTTATTATCTACTAAAAGACTGATAATCATATAAGATTCTAAGAACTCTATCATCTTATTTGCTGCTGTATAACGTATTGTTTCGAAGGCGCTTCGCATATTTTCAAGAGCTTGAGAATATTCTTTATGTTCAAATAGAAAGACTGCATCAACCCAATTTTTAAGCCATGGGCTGAGAGAGTCATTATTAACCCTATTGTATTGTTCTAACCACACTTCATAATTTGATTCCGAACCCTTTATAAGCTGATAACCATGAATCATATTCTCAATATTTTCTTTAAGGGGTTTCATTATTTTTTCAGCTTTTCCTGTTAACCCTAAGTACCGATGTATGCGTACAGTTGCTGAATGATAAGGTTTATCTTTAGGTATCCAAAGTTCTAATAATTGTCTAACAGTAAACTTTTCCTGCATTTCTAAAAGATTTTTATGACATCTCTGATCATAAGCAATAAGAAGCTCAGTCAAAAAAAACTCTTTTTCTTCTAAGCTCATTGAATTTAGTTCTTTAATAGGTTCCTCAAATAAAATGAGAAAATCTCTTTTTACTGCAGAATAAGCTTGTATGAATAAACCTATATATCGTGTTTTAAAAGAATCACCATATGTTGATGACAATATATTACTGCAGTAGGTCAGGAATCTAGCGATTAAAAGAAATAGGGTATATGTATCTGCTAATTTAGTATTAATCCTTTGTTTTTTAAAAGCTCTATGGAAGGTGCTGAGAATTTGAGAGGTACTCGGCAGTTGAACTTTTCCAGTTAACCAATTTTTGACATTATTTAGGTCTTTATCAGTTTGATCTACATCATCAAGTTGATGAAATGTTTGATATGTAATTTTTTCGGAATCATAAATCCAAGTCATAGCATGGACTAAAGGATTTTTTTCTGAATTGTCTAACCAACTTAATAAGTCGGGTGCTTCAGGATACGAGTCATTTAATAGATATTTGTAGTAAATTTCTGAAGGGAAACATAGACGTGCAATATCAACAATGAATCTTTCAATAAGATTTTCTATATTTTGTTTTTTATTTAAAAACGTATGCTCTTGTAATATTATTCTTAAATAGCCTTTAAATAAGTCAACTATTGGATTTACAATAATTTTTTTAAATTTTTCTTCCACAACAAGAGATGTAAGTGAAGAGAATATTTCCTCACTGTAATGATTAAAATTTTCTAAGAAGTTACATTCTTTTTCTTCTGCTAAACGCTTTAGATTTTTATGCAAGCTTTTAGGTTTAATAGAAATATCTAAAATCTCTTCACCTTTTGTCGGGATGAGACCAGTAGCATTATAAAAAAACTTTAATAAATCGCCTTGTGAAGGAAAAGCAACAGGTTTCATAATTTATTCAACTTCTTTAAAGGTTTTAGCTAGGTACTTTTAAGTACCTAGCTGACTTTTTACTTTTTAACTTGTGGATTTAGTTGTGTACCACGGTTACCTTGATTCTGATCATATGTACGATTAGTACCTGATGTTCCTTTATTTGCATTACTAATATCTGCATTGTGATTGCTAGTAGATTTTTTAGACATAATATTTACCAATTAAGTAATAGTGAGACTTGATAATAGGCAGATATCTAAAAAAAATTAAAAAAAAATGGCGACATGTTTTTTTCGTTATATTTTTTACTAAATAATTATCAAGATCTTTGTGCAACACAGCCTATCTTGAGTATATTTTCTATTGTTTTAATTTTCACTTTGCAAAAATCAATTTGAGAAACAATCTCTTCTTTATATTTTTTAATTGAACTGCATAATTCTGGGTAAGATAAACTTAATTCATCAATGAATTCAGCCTGTTTTATTAGAAATTTTAACTCTTTGTTTAGTTGATTTTTTTGAATATTTAATGGATTTTTTTCTTCATTATTGATCAACTGTTTTCTCAATTCTTTTATTTTTTGAGTTTCACTATATAAGTAAGATTTTTTCTTAAATAGTGATCTTTGAGCAACCAAGTAGTCATTTTTCGATAATAATTTTATAGCTGCATACATATCTTCTCGTAAGCTTTTAACATTGGATGAATCCAACTGATCTGATTGTCTAATAATCTCCCAAAAACATTTGGCTTCCCAATCCTCAATTTCATAATTTTTTATTATTTCAAGAAATTGGTCAGCCAATGGAATATTAAACCTCATCATTTTGGACACCTTTAGAAAGTAAAAGAGGATTATAGTCCGTGGATGTTTAGTCCTCAATTAGTGATATTTCTTTTTTTTGAGCAGTTTGTTCCAAATGTCAGAATTATCAAAAGTAATTGGTTGTTCAATCCGCAACAAAAGAAAAGAGAAAAATATCACTCAAGAATCACTCGCATTGCAATGTGGAATTGATCGTAGTTATATGGGACGTATTGAACGTGGTGAGGTCAATATCACAGTAGAAAAACTATATGAAATAGCATCAGCTATGCAAATTCCGGCCAAAGATTTGATTCCCTAGTTTTATTCAAATATAAACTAGAAATCCAATCTAATTTTAAAAACTACCAACCTAAATTAGGTGTATCTATTTTATTTTTATTATTGCCTGAAGCTCTTTTCCTTATTTTTCCTCTTAGTTTTAAGAGCTCTATAGGAGATAAAGGAGGCTCGGGCAGAAATGAATCAATCTCATCTAAGATTTCCAAAGCTTGAAGAATAGCTATCAGATCAGCCAGTCGAACATTTCCTTTCTCTGCTTTTAGCACTGTCCTTTTTGAAACCCACGCCCTGTCTGCGACTTCTACTTGTGTCATGTCTCGGTTTAATCGTGCTCGCTTTAACCGTAGCCCAATTACTTCGGCAATGTAGGAGGGATTATCACTTTTATAAAATTTCATTTTTAAAATTTGAACTATTAATAAATTAACTTAAAGATATTCTTTCTACACCGAATCGCCAAATATCATTGAAGGTGACGTTAAGTGCCAAAATCTGTACTTAACAAAGATTTTTATAGGATTAAGTGCAAGATATTGCACTTAATAGCACACCCCACATCCAAATTATTTTAGTAAAAATCTTAATTTACTTAAATTTTATTTAATCCAATAATGTAGAAGAAATACATAAAATCGAACATGGTAGTTGAAGGCATACGTTGTGTAGTTACCTGATGGTTTCAACCACCTTTTATATAGTCTGTTTGGGGCTTCTATGTCAGATATTGCAAAAGCAGTTCAGGAACGGGTAAAAGGATTTCGCCTTGGGTATGTCTTTTCTGTGGACGAGTTTGAACAGTATGGAAAGACTGAAGTGGTTTATCAGGAGCTTTATCGTTTAACTGAGCAAGGCGTGATTAATAGCATTCAGCACGGTATTTATTATAAACCTGAACCAAACCGTATGTTGAAGGGGCGATACCTGAGCCCTGATGTTTATGAGGTGGTCAAAGTGATTGCTGAAAAAAATGGTGAACTCATCCAGGTTCATGGAGGTATAGCCGCAAATCGGCTTAAATTAAGTACTCAAGTTCCAGTGATGGATGTGTTTTACACTTCAGGTAACTCTCGTGAATTTGAGATTGGCGGCACTCACGTAAGATTGCTGCATACTAAAAATAGTAAATTTTTCCAATATCCATTGGGCAGCCGTGTAGGAATGGCTATATCAGCATTACTCTTTTTGGGAAAAGAGATTGTTGATTTAAATACAGTTAAAAAGCTTGAAAAAACGCTTACATCTGAAGAATGGATATTACTTTATCAGTCCTCTTTGCCTGCGTGGTTGCATAAGATACTGGATGATCAGAAGACAAAATTCTGCTTTTAATCCCAAGTTATTTGCATTCCTTATCCATAGCTTTTCATATTTAAATCTACCACAATACCCTCAAAGAAATTTGAGAGTCATCAGCGTGATTACAGGCGAAATTAAAAGCAAAATTGACCAGATCTGGAACTCTTTTTGGAGTGGTGGTATTTCCAATCCTCTAGAAGTCATGGAGCAAATGACTTATTTGCTGTTTATCCGCCGACTCGATGAAATTCAAATCACCAAAGAAAAGAAAGCCAACCGCCTGAAAACTGCTGTAGAAAAGCCAATTTTCACGCCAGAACAAGACCATTTACGTTGGTCTAAATTTATTACGCTCGGCGATCCTACTCAGCTTTATGACACCATCGCCAATGAAGTTTTTCCCTTCATTAAAAGCATTGGCAATGAGGATGACACAACCTACAGTCATCATATGAAAGATGCTCGTTTTACCATTCCTACGCCTGCACTTTTAACTAAAGTGGTTGATCTGTTGGCTGAAGTGCCAATGGATGACAAAGATACCAAAGGTGATATTTACGAGTACATGCTCGGTAAGATCGCTTCAGCAGGTCAGAACGGTCAGTTCCGTACTCCTCGTCATATCATCAAGATGATTGTGGAGCTGATGCAGCCGAAGCCAACGGATACCATCTGTGACCCTGCATGTGGTAAGGGTTACATGTATAGTTGACAAAACAAGTATTACAAACAATAGTATGGACATGATTGTTTTATATGAAGCTTAGATATGGCGAAAATTGAAAATATAAAACTAAAAATACAGACAATTAAAATTAAAGATCAAGAAGTCGATTTTGTTCAATCTAAATACATAACTGATCATTCCTTACCACAAATATATTGGTTTGATAGTAGTCCATGGGATGAAGTCAACTTATATGCCTATGATCTTTTGATAAACGAAAATTTGAATATTAAAACGGTAAAAGCAAATATTTTTCATTTACATGCGTATGCAACATGGTTGGAAGAAAATAATGTTGATTGGTTGGATTTTCCAGATATTAAAAGTGAACGTTGCTTAGTAATTTTTCGTGGATATTTGATTAAAAAAAGAGATGCTTTAGAGTTAGCCCCTACAACTACAACTCAAAGAATGAGAGCAGTTATAAAATTTTATAGATGGGTAAAAGAAAAGAAAGTAATTAATACTGAATTTCAGATGTGGAAAAATAAAATTTATAAGAAAAAAATAATTAATAAATTTGGTTTTGAATCTACGATAGATATTATGTCGACTGATTTAGCTATTCCTTATGTAAATATTAATACAGATTCAAAATTGGAAGGTGGGATTTATCCAATTAATCCTAGTGAAGTTTCTACTATATTAAATGTTGCCAAAAACAAAAGTAGCCTTGAATTATACTTGATTCTAAAGGTTGGTTTTTATACTGGGATGAGAATTGGCACTATTAGTGATTTGAAAGTTGAAACTTTAGAAAACTCTATATTATTTAAGAATAAAACAATGAGTACTATTAGGGTTGGGCCTAATGCCTCACCTGCTGTCAGTACAAAATATTCAAAAGATGGAAATATTTTAATACCTACTGATTTAGTTCATGAGTTGATTGAGTATTGCTATAGTATACGCAGATTGAAAAGGGTCGCTAGAGCAGAAAATTCAAATTCAAATTTAATATTTTTAACTAGAAGTGGTAATAGATATTTAGATATAGATAATAAATCGATTAATGTTGCAATGCATAGACTAAGATGTGAAGGTATAAAGTTAGGTTATAACACTTTTAAAAGTTTCCATTTTCACCAAACACGTGCAACATTTGCCACTGTTCTAATGGAATATTGTTTGACTAAAATGTCACCTATGAGTGCTATGCAATTAGTTAAAGATGCCTGTATGCACAAGGATGAACAGGTAACATTTAAATATATAAAATTTTTAGAAAATTCAAAAAGTTTGGAAAAAATATCTAATCAATATACGAATATTTTTTTGGGTATAGAAAATGCATAAAAATATACCAAACTTAATAATAGATAGTATTTTATATGGTTCACATGAAATAAAATGGGATTTATCTATATTACTATATAAAGGTGCCGTTTTAGAGCAGAGAAGATTAGTTCATGAACTAATAGGAAAAAATGAATTTGGAGAACCAATCCTAGAAAGATTGGGATTGGTAATAAAGATTTATAATTATTATAATGCCATTATAACAAAAGGATTATCAATTAGAACTGTTAAATCAAGCTTGGAAAAATTATTCCAATTTTTTAAATGGTATGAAACCCTCGAGATAAATGTAACTGAAGAAAATTGTGAAAAGTGCTTTATTGATTGGGCTAATTCAACATTAAAACGTGTTGAGTTAGGAGAGGTAAAAAATTATGCAAATTATAAAAAATGCTCTATTGTTGCAAACGTTATTGCCTGTTCAATAGGAATAGATATTCCTAAGCCTGGCACTTACTTAATGAATAAGACGAGGTTGAAAAATAAAGGAGAAGATTCATTAACAGTTACTAATTTTGATGAAAATGATTTTATAAATTTTGGTTGGTTTCTTAAAGACATTTCAGATGGTTTATCATTAGAGACTATTCGTGGTATTTTGCCAATAAGATTAAAACTAAGAAATGGTAAAGAGTTAGTTTTAAAAGGTAACTTGATAGATGATAATCTCTCATTAGATAAGTATAGAAATCCATCAGACAAAAAGAATGTACTAGAAGCCAGACGTGCTTTAGATCCTGATGAAAATTTACTTGATAAATATAAGCGTTCAAGAATTATAAATTTAAGAATTGAAGTAGAGTTATTTATTTTTATTAATCAGACTGGTATGAATTTTTCCCAAGCTATTGATTTAAAAATTGATGATTATAGATGGATGACAGATAATGAATTTTACTCTGTTTTTAAAGTTTATAAAGGAAGAAGACAAGGAGAAGCAATTTTTAAATGTTTTAAAAGTTATAGAATTATACTTGATCGATATATTAAGTGGTTGAAGGATGTGGGTTTTAAATCAGGAGATAGTTTATTCCCATATCTATATAGAGGTATTATAAAAATCGATAAAAAAGGTAGTTCTCCAGAATTGATTAGAGATATTTGTAATGATTTAAAGATAAGTTATTACAATATTTCGAAAATTAGAAAGTTTAGAAGTAATTGGTTTGCATCAAAAATAGAAAATATTGAGTCAATTAAGTCAGTAATGTCTCATTCTATTGAAACTTTTAGAAAAAATTATGAAAGAATTAATGTCGATAAAGCTATAATTCAAATTGCAGATTTTCATGATAAAAGTATTCAGCTTGTTAAAAGCTCAGGTGCTGGAATGTGTGCCTCAAATAATAAAAATCCTATAGCTATAGAAGGTAGTTTAGATTTCCAACCTGATTGTGTTAGTCAAGAAGGTTGCTTATTCTGCATATATCATAAAGATATTTTAAGTTATGATTATTTTTTTAGATTAGCAACACATGCGTATATCAAAGAGCTTGAAATGATACTTAATCCAGTATTAGGAAATCATCCTGCTAAAATGGTAATTGATAGGATTAATGAGAAACTTAATGAAATTTGTAAATTAGGAAATAAAGAAAAGAAGGAAGTAATTAAAGCAAAAGCAGAAGTCAGGTCTAAAAATTTTCATCCCGAATGGGCTACATTAATAGATATTCTGGAAAAAATTATATGACAACAGCATTCTTTCCTTTGCGATTAAATTCAGAATTTATCTCTGAAAAATCTCCAAATTATGAAATAACTGTTTGGCCACCTTCTAATGATTTCCCTGTAACATGTGACAAGAAAAATAAGGTGGTTTCTAGGTTTGAAGATGATATTTGGGATTTTACTTCATATTGTAATAAAAATGTAAAATTTAATTTTGGATCTAGTAGCCAAAAAAAAGGCTATATAATAGATTTTGAGAATAAAAGATTATTTAAAATAATCGCCTGTTATTGGCTGTGGGGAGCTGGTTCAGTCTTCTCAGTTAAAAATTTAATAATGAGATTAACAAATTTAAAACCATTAGTTTATATTTGTTCCATTAACAATATTTTAATTAGTGATTTGAATAAAAATGATTGGATTTTAGAGAAAATAGCTAGTCAATATGGTAAGCATGGTGGAAGGCTTATTTTTATATTGAAGAGTTTATTTGCAAACCATAAAGAAATTGGTTTTAAAATATTAGATAGTGGGCTTATAAATAGAATCTCAAATTATCTAATTAAAGATAAGACTACTCAAACTCCTTATATTCCACCTAGGATTTGGGTTTACCAGAATAAAAGGTTAGAAGAGTGCTTAACTGATTTCCTCGAAAATCAAGAAAAAATTATATATTTATTCAATTATATGTTGGATGTATATAAATCAAATAATAATAGAAAATATAAAAGAGAGGTTTTTTTAAGTTTAATCACAGAGTTGGATTTAACTGATAATCTTAATAAATGGATTGTTTTTGATGAAAATGGTATTTCGATTCGTAACTTTTCAAGTTATTTAAGCTTAATTAGTTTCGCTGCAATTGCTTATATTATTAATTTTTCTCTTATGAGGATTGATGAAGCATCCAAATTGCGATATGGATGTTTTGTGTCAAAAGTCATTAATAATGAAAAACATTATTTTATTCAGGGAGAAACAAGTAAGACAGTTAAATCCAAAGAAGCTTTTTGGATAGTTCCCCATATTGCTAAAAAGGCAGTTGATGCTATATCTATTATCAGTCAATTAAGATTTGGTATTCTGCATAAAAACGGGTTTATAGAAGAATGTATAGATGATTTTAAACCACATTTATATTTAAGCTCTTTTGAGCCATGGACTACACGAGCTTTTAATTTTGAAAGAATTTTTTTAATACCAATAATGCGAAAATACAATGAAGCATTGACCATGTGGCCAAAACTTTTTAATTTAGAACAACTTACTATTCAAAATACTGATTTGAAAATAGCAAAACAAATGACATTTGGTTTAGATGAAGAAAAATTTAAAGTTGGTTGTATTTGGCCACTTGCATGGCATCAGTTGCGTAGAACTGGTGCAGTTAACATGATAGCTTCAGGTTTTGTTGAGGATGCGAGCTTACAGTATCAGTTGAAGCATAGTAATAAATTTATGAGTCTTTACTATGCAAATAATGCTTATAAGTTGAATTTTAACTTAAATGAACAAATTGGCGAATTATATCTTCAAGAAAGATTTCATAATTATATTGAAAAATACCAGAATCTTGAAGCCAGTGAATTTGTATCTCCTCATGGTATCAAACGAAAAATACAAGTAATTTCAACAGTTAAGCTGAAAGATCATGCAACATTATTAAGTCTTTCTAAGTCTCAAAAGCTGAATTATAGGGAGACTTTTTTGGGTGCTTGTACTAAAAGTGGTGATCCATGTCCTTATGGAGGTATAACTAATATAACTATGTGTATGGGAACTAATGATGGTTTAGCTTGTGATTCAGTTATGTTAGATAAAAATAAATTAAATCTTATGTATGAATTGGAAGATTTTTATCAAAAGAAAATGGATAATTATCCATACGATTCAATTCCTGCTAAATCTACCCTTAAGCAGCTAATATCTATTAGGAAAGCAATTGATGTCATTAAATCAAGTGAGTAAAGCTGAGCTTCAATTTTATGAGGCGTTTATTCGTCTAAAAGAAAATAAACCTATTGTTCTGCCGAAGGGAACTAGTGTTTCTCAAAACAATGTAGCGAAAGAAGCTGGTGTGGATCCCTCTGCTTTGAGAAAAAGTCGCTATCCTAAACTTATTCAGGAAATTCAATCGTGGATAGAACAAAATGATCAAAAGCTAAAATTAAAAAATCAAGTGTCAAACAGAGCAACATCTAAAGTTATTGAGTTGCAAAAAAGAATTGAGGTTCTTACAGAGCAAAGAGACCAAGCTGTATCTAAACTTTTGGCAGCACAAATAAAAATAATAGAGCTAAATAATAAAATTGAACGGTTAACGGAATAACAGTCCTATAATTTTAAATAATAGTTATGGCTTTATTGTAATGTCACTTCATGTTTTATTTTTATTGAAATGACGATTTTATGATCAATTTTTTATCTAACTTAATATATCTTCCATTAATTTGATATTAGAATTTATTTTTTTTATATTTTTCTCAATCTCATGTTTATGGGTAATGAAATATTTTTCTAGCGTCGCATCATTAGCTAATAAAGTATTTAAGAATTCGATATTATTCTCTTTTTCCTCCAATTCTATCAATAAATCACTTTTTTTTGACATAAAAATATCTTGAAGCTTCTGTTTTTTATAATGATTTCTTAAATCATTCAGTCTAGGTGTTTCTTTATAACGAAAGGATTTTTTTGAAGATGTAGTGGGATTAACTTCCAAATATTCAAAATTTAAAAGGATTTTTAGGCCTGAGTACATACGTCTTTTAGCAGTTTTTGGCATGTTTGGTCTAGATGTCAGCATTTTCTCCCAAAAATCTTTAGCTTGCCAATTATTGACTTCGTGATTTATGAATAAATCTAAAAAATCATCATACAGTGGTAAATGAGTATTTCTTGCCATAACTGAACAATTTTCACTTATTAAAAAGAGGATTATAAGCCGTGGATGTTTAATCCGTAAATGATGATAGTTCTGTTTTTTGAGCATTTAAATCAAATGACAGAATTAGCAAGTTTACTAGGTCAAAAAATACGTAAGGCTAGAAAAGAAAAAGGCCTTTCTCAAGAAAAGTTAGCCCTTATGTGTGGTTTAGATCGTAGTTATATGGGGCGGATAGAGAGAGGTGAGGTTAACATTACTGTGCTCAAGCTTTATGAAATATCAAAAGCTTTAGATATTCAAATCATTAGTTTTTTTGAATAGAAATATATTTAGCTTGGTTTTAATAAAAATTATGTTTAAAAACAATATTTTGCAATGAAAATAGTAGTATTTGTTTATGGGTTTTCATTTTAGTAGGTGTTCTACTGCAAAAAAACAATTGACATTGAGTAAAAAACGCCCCATTATCCTGATGTAACAGGGGTTGCATAGTCTACCTACTGTATTTAATTTGTGATGACAGGTGGCCGCCTGTCATCGTATTCAAAACTATTAACGCGACTAAACATTAGGAGTTAAGAACACATGAAAGTATATCAGATCAACTATGACCTGCGTAAACAACGTAACTATGACGAGCTTTATAAAAAAATTATGTCTCTAGGTAATTGGTGCCATCCTTTGGAGTCATGTTGGTTAATTGCCTCTGAAAAAACAGCATCACAAATTGCAGAAGATTTATTCAAAGTCATGGATGGTGATGACGGATTATTAGTGACTCGCTTACAAAATGAGGCTGTTTGGTACAACCTTGATTCAAAAGGAACTAAAGACGTCAGTAATTGGCTTCAAGAAAACTTAAGCAAAGCATCATAAATGGATTGAGCCAAGGACGGCTTAATCTCTTTTAGAGTAAATATTTATGTCAAATGTAAAAAAAGCCGTAAAACTGAGCGACCTCGCAGAGATTCGGACAGGATTTACATTTCGAGAAAAGATCGAGGAAGTCGAGTCGGGCAACGCCCACGTATTGCAGATCAAAGATATTCGTAGCATTGCTACGGATACATGTGGCTATACACTTTTTGCTGATGCCTTACCGCAAATTGGTTGGCAAGGTAAAGATAATGCCATCGTATCGCCTGAGTCCGTGTTGCTACCCTGTCGTGGAGAGTATCTTAAAGCACATTATTTTGTAGGCAATCAAGATCAATCAAAAGCATTACCCTTAATTGTGAGTAGTCAGTTTTTGATTCTAATGCCAAATCAAAATGTAGTGCCTGAATACTTATGCTGGTACTTAAACCAACCTCATGTGCAATACGAGTTACGCAAAGAAAGTCAGGGTTCTAAGATGCCGATGCTTAGTGTATCAACAGTCAGCCAATTTGAGGTTGAAGTCCCTAGCTTGGACATTCAGCAACGCATAATCGAATTAAACCGTCTTTGGGAGCAAGAGCAGATCTTGACCCAGCAATTACTTAAAAATCGTGAACAAATGATGATGGGCATGTTTAAACAACTGCTCCAAGGAAACAAATAATGGTTACTCAAATTAATCAAGATACCGTCAATAAAGCCCTTTGGTCGGCATGTGATGTATTCCGTGGCACGGTGAGTGCAGATACCTATAAAGACTATATTTTGACAATGCTGTTCTTAAAGTACATCTCTGATGTATGGCAAGACCACTACGATAATTATAAAAACGAGTATGGTGATGAACCTGAACTGATTGAAGAAATGATGAAAAACGAGCGTTTTGTACTGCCTCGTGAATCTAATTTCTATACCTTGCTTGAGCGTCGTTTTGAGCCCAGCAATGGTGAACGTATTGATATGGCTTTACATGCACTTGAAGAAGCCAATGGTACAAAGCTGAAAGATGTAGGCAAAAGTGTCTTCCAAGATATCTCGTTTAATACCGATAAATTGGGCGAAGAAAAGCAAAAAAATACGATTCTAAAAGACCTCTTAGAAGTGTTTGCTGTGCCTGAGTTGAATCTTAAACCAAGCCGTGTCGGTTCACTTGATGTGATTGGCAACGGTTATGAATTTTTGATTAAAAACTTTGCTGCGAGTGGTGGTCAAAAGGCAGGTGAATTCTATACACCACCTGAAGTATCGGACTTAATTGCGGAGTTACTTGATCCACAAAAAGGCGACAGTATTTGTGACCCTGCATGTGGTTCTGGCTCACTGTTAATGAAGTGTGGCCGTAAAGTTGTATCAAATCACAACAGCAAAGAATATGCACTTTATGGGCAAGAAGCGATTGGTTCAACGTGGTCATTAGCTAAGATGAACATGTTCTTGCATGGTGAAGATAACCACAAAATTGAGTGGGGCGATACGATTCGTAATCCAAAATTATTGGATAAGAATGGCGACTTGATGTTGTTTGATATCGTGACTGCAAACCCTCCATTCTCATTAGATAAATGGGGGTATGAGCAAGCTGAGAATGATAAGTTTGATCGTTTCCGTCGTGGTTTACCGCCAAAGACCAAAGGTGATTATGCGTTTATCTCACACATGATTGAAACGCTAAAACCTGTTACGGGTCGTATGGGGGTTGTGGTTCCGCATGGTGTGTTATTCCGTGGCTCATCTGAAGGGAAGATTCGTGAGAAGTTGATTAACGAGAACTTATTAGATGCGGTGATTGGTTTACCTGAAAAGTTGTTCTACGGTACGGGTATTCCTGCTGCAATTTTAATTTTTAAAAAGCAAAAGTCTGATGATTCTGTTTTGTTTATTGATGCAAGCCGTGAGTTTAAGTCAGGTAAAAATCAAAACAACTTAAGCCAAGATAATATTGCCAAGGTTATTGAAACCTATCGTGCCCGTGAAAGCGTAGATAAGTATGCGTATTTGGCGACTTTGCAGGAAGTGAAAGACAACGATTACAACCTAAATATTCCTCGTTATGTGGATACCTTTGAAGAAGAAGCTGAGATTGATTTGGTTGCTGTACGTGCTGAGCGTGAGCAGTTAAAAACTCAACTTGCTGAGCTTGAAGTTCAAATGGCGAAGTATTTGGAGGAGTTGGGTTATGGTGCCTAATGGTTGGACTTTAGAGCCTTTTGGCAAATTGCTTATTTCAAGCAATCAAGGTGTTAATACTACGACAGAATGTATTGAGTATTCTAACAGTGGGTATGCTGCTATTCGCTCTAATAATGTTATAGAGGGGGGATTTGATTTTTCGGATGAAAAATTTGTAGACGAACAAACATTTTTGAGAGTTTCTTCAAGATTTAAACCAAATATAGGTGATGTTCTTTATTGTAACATCGGTTCAAATTTGGGCTCGGCTTGTGTTAATACCTTTGATCAAGAGTTTTTAATTACATGGAATGTTTTTCGAGCTGTACCAAAGAATGATTTTTTATCATCTGAATATTGTGCTTATATTTTAAATTTCAAAAGGTTGGATCTGAGACGTTATGCAACAGAATCAACTATGCCATTTATCTCATCCAAAGTGTTATTACAATATAAACTATTAGTACCACCATTGGATGAGCAAGTTAAAATTGTAGAAATCCTTTCAACTTGGGATCAAGCGATTTCTGCGACTGAAAAATTGCTTGAGAATAGCCAACAGCAGAAAAAAGCATTAATGCAACAGTTGCTGACGGGTAAGAAGCGTTTGCTTGATGAGAATGGGGTTGAATTTAGTGATGAATGGCAGCGTATAGAATTAGGCTTACTTCTTGACTATCAACAACCAACACCTTATTTGGTGGAATCCACTGCTTATAGTAATAGTTATGAAACACCTGTTTTAACAGCAGGTAAAACATTTATTTTGGGTTATACCAATGAGAGTTCGGGGATTTATCAAGATCAATTGCCTGTAATTATATTTGATGATTTTACAACCGATAGTAAATATGTGAACTTTCCATTTAAAGCAAAATCAAGTGCCATGAAAATCTTGACTGCTAAAAAAGGGGTTTCAATTAAATTTGTATTTGATGCAATGCAAATGTTGCAATTCACTGTTGGAGGGCATCAACGACATTGGATTTCAATTTTTTCAAATTTGGTAATTCCTCTACCAAATATTAAGGAACAACAACAAATTGCTGAAGTTCTTTCTCTAGCAGATCAAGAGATTGAGACCCTACAGAAAGAACTCGATTGTTTAAAACAAGAGAAAAAAGCACTCATGCAACAACTTTTGACAGGTAAAAAACGTGTCAAGGTGGCTGCTTAATGATGCAAATAACGCCTAGCTATTACCGCATCATGGCGGGTGCGAAGTCTGTATTTGCTCAAGAGTTTCTAGAAGGCGGCTTTATAGCCGCCAACTGGAACATTGACCAAGACTTAACACATGACTTACCTGATGATTGGCGTGAGTTTAATCATCGTTTTATTCCTGTGTATCTCAATGCTCTACCTGACAAAACTAAGATTTCGGCAGGTTTAGCATGTGGCATGTTACATACGCTTTCTAAAGGGATTAAACAGGGAGACATCATCCTTACACCTCGTGGGGATGGTCATTATTTGGTGGGTAAAGTCATATCAGACTATTACTACGTGCCTTCAGGTGAGTTAAGCCATCGCAGAAAAGTCGAATGGTTTGAACAGACTTTGCCTAGAGAACTGATGTCTCAGGAGCTTAAAAACTCATCAGGATCAGCAGGTGCAGTTTGTAATATCACGAAGTATGCAGAAGAGCTAAAAGGGCTTATTCAAGGCAAGGAAATCGTTGAACACCTAGAGCCTGATGAAGTGGTCGAAGACCCAACAGCTTTTGCTTTAGAAAAGCATCTGGAGCATTTCTTGGTAGAGAACTGGTCTAAAACTGAGTTGGGGGCAACATACGATATCTATACTGAAGAAGGTCAATTGGTCGGTCAGCAGTATCCATCGGATACAGGTCCTATCGACATTTTGGCAATCAGTAAGGATAAAAAGACATTGCTTGTTGTTGAGTTAAAACGTGGTCGTGCAAGTGATCGTGTTGTGGGGCAAATTCAACGCTATATGGGTTATGTCAAAGATGAATTAGCTGAGGCAGATCAGCAAGTGAAAGGTGTCATCATTGCACTAGAAGATGACTTAAGAATTCGTCGTGCTTTGAGTGTGGCTCAGAATATTGAGTTTTATCGTTATCAGTTGAGTTTTAAGTTACTAAAAAATAAATAATTTTTTAGGTTATGTGCATTTTTTATTTTAGGGGATAATGATAGTGTTGAATTCTAATCATATTAAAAAAGCGTATTTATATTTAAAAAGTTATGCTTATCATGAAAATATTAATTTATTTCTCAAACAGCGCATTGCTGATTTTGAAATAAATAATAATCTCGAAGAGATCTTCGATGACCTATTAAATCTTATTGTTTGTGAAAATTTAGATGAAGATGAAAAATTAAAAACACTTTTAAATCAAATTGACTACCATCTATTGCCTAAAAAAGTAGATAGAAATGAGGATGAATTACAAAAGAAGCATAATGATGGTGGGAATGGCCTTTTTATAAGCAATGTCAAAGATTCTGAGAAATATCAAGTTTCTAAAGTTAATTATTTTGTAAAAGCACCGATTGAAATTCATATTTTAGAAATACTTTGGTGTCTTTTTGTGGGTCCAGCCCTTGAGGTAAAGGTCAGCAAAGATAACTATGGTAATAGAATGCATCCATCGACTTTAAAATATGGTAATAAGTGTGATGGTGTGAATGGTCAAGAGGTTTTTAAACGGTATATCGAGCAATACAATGCTTGGCGTGATCAAGCAATTAAAGCAGCTACAGAAACTGCTCAATTTGGCGATGATGTGGCCTTATTTTCATTAGATCTAAAATCATATTTTTATGAAGTGGATTTAAGTTTTGAAAAGATAAAAGAGGATGTTAAAAGCTATTATAGTGATGAAGCTGATGAATTAGATGTAGCATTAAAATTAAATATTTTACTTGAAAAAATATATGCCTCATATCGAGTTAAGATTAATCCCCAAATCTCAAGATCACATAGAAAATCTAAAGATAAAATGTTACTTCCAATTGGTTTTGCATCATCCGCAATTATCGCAAATTGGTATTTATCTGATTTTGATAATCATGTGGAGAAGCATATTAGACCTTTATACTATGGTCGATATGTTGATGATATATTGATGGTTTTTAAGAGACCTAATTTTGATGTTGAGAATCCAATTGAATCGTTTATTGAAAATTACTTCGAAAGTCTAATTAGTAAATCTGAAGATCAGTCAAACTATCAAATTCAAATTGAAGGAAATAAATTACCTATCCAAAAGGATAAGCTAATTCTTCAATTTTTTGATAAAGATCATAGTAAAGCTGGGTTAGACTTGTTCAAACAAGAGCTGGATGAACGTAGTAGTGCATTTAAATTTTTACCAAATGATCATATAGATAAAGATTTAGAGCATTTCGCATACGATATTTTATACAATGGATCTGCGAATACATTACGTAGTGTGATTGGATTAGCTGAAAATGAAACAGAATTGTCTAAATATTTATCTAGTCATATTACAGCGCATCGATTAAGTCAGATTGATAGAAAAGAAAATATACTGCCTCAGCTTAAGCAATTTTTTAAAGGTCAAAATGCATTGCAGTTTTTCCGCTTATGGGAAAAACTATATCAATATGGTGTTGTTACTCATCAATTTACTTTCATAAAATCTTTTAAAGATTATATTGATTCTGAGATTTCTAAAATTGATGGGATCATGCCCAACTCAAAGAGAAAATCGGTACACTTAACGAAAAAAATTCATGATGATCTGAAATTATTTAGTGAGTTATCTGTTTCGATTACTTTAGGTTTATTGGACATTAAAAAATATCCAAACAATCTATGGGGTTTTATAGAGAATGATTCAGCATTTATAAATGAAGAAAACAAATCAAATATCAATAGCCTGATTAATTATGGATCCAATTTACATAAATATGCTTGGCAGTTTCGTCAGTCTAACCTTTTAAGACACCATTTAGTTGCTTGGCCTTTAGCCAATTATTCTAATTATCAGGGGGACTTGACTTCTGAAACGGATTTTTTAGCTCTAGAAAATGAAGAATTAGAGGTAACAAAATTAGAACTTTCCCCACGATTTATACATTTTGATGAATGGCAACTTTTTCATCTAGGAAATGAATTGGCTGAAACGCCTAATATGAATGAATGGCTAGAAAAATCTATACACGAGTATAAGGAAAAGAATTTTGGCCAAGGATTTTCCGTAATATTTGAGAAAGAAAATGAAACGAACGGTATAGTAAAATCTAAACTTAAAGTTGCTGGATGTGAATCTAAAGACGCTATCACTTTAGCCATTGGGAATTTAAGGGTAGCAGAATCGGACATAGCTTCTGCTGTAAGAAAAGACTGCAAGCCAAATCTAAGTTTTAGTAGACAAGAAAGATTATTTAATATTCTTAATTCATCATTAAGAGAACATGCGGATTTACTTATTTTACCAGAAGTTACAATTCCAGTAAGTTGGCTCCCATTTATGATTGCCTTCGCAAGAAGACATCAAATTGGTTTGGTATTCGGTCTAGAACATTGGGTAGTAAATAAAACTGCATATAATTTAATCATTGAGGCTTTGCCATTTAGAGTTTCAGGTGAATATAAATCTTGTGTAGTGACGGCTCGTATAAAAAATCATTATGCACCATCAGAGTTAGATATGCTCCAAACTCTAAGATTGAAGGCTGGACATTTAGAAATTAAGCCACATGTTTATTACCATAAAGTATCTTGGCGTGGTATTTCCTTTGCAACCTACAATTGTTTTGAGCTATCAGATATCACTCATAGAGTTTTATTTAAATCTGAAATTGACCTATTAATAGCGTGTGTTTGGAACAGAGATACCAATTATTATCAGCATATTCTTGAATCTGCGGTAAGAGATTTACACTGTTATACAGTACAAGCTAATACGTCACACTATGGGGGATCTTGTGTATTGAGACCTTCAAAAACAGAGAGCAAGACTATGCTTTATGTCAAAGGTGGGGAAAATACCTGTGTACTTACAACTAAATTATCGATTAAGGAATTAAGAGATTTTCAATTTAAATCTTCACCAAATTCAAGAGATTTATTCAAACATTTGCCTCCTGGATATGATTGTGATGCAGTTCTTAAGCGTTGATTCAAATCGAATCTAAACTGCTAATTTATCGAGATATAATTGATGACAAATTTTCTTCCTAAACTTCAAGAAGAATATAGTGCAAAACTTCCGGCTTTAGCCTTGTTGACTAACTTAGGATGGTCATTTTTACCGCCATCACAGGCACTTGCTGCCCGTGATGGAAAACAAGACCAAGTAGTATTACGCCAAATTTTACGTCAAAAGCTCTCTAAACGTACTTTTCCATTTTCGGGTCAGGAATATCCACTTTCAGAAAAGTCGGTAGATAACTTAATTGCTGAAATCTGTAGTCCTGCTTTGAATGAAGGGCTACTGACTGCCAATGAAAAAATGTATAACCATTTGTTCTACGGTATTCCTGTCACTGAATTTGTGAATGGAAAAAAGGTTAACCCAACGATTCCATTGATTGATTGGCATAACATTCATAACAACGACTTTTCATATACTGAAGAATTTGCTGTCACACGCTCAGGTGGTGTAGATACACGAAGACCCGATATCATTTGCTTTGTAAATGGTATCCCTTTAGTTGTGATTGAAGCAAAACGCCCTGATAGTCAGGCTAAGAAAGGTCCAACGATTAATGAAGGTATTTCTCAAACGCTTCGTAATCAGCGACCTGATGAAATTCCACATCTGTTTGCCTATAGCCAACTACTACTTTCTATAAATGGACATGAAGGGCGTTACGGCACATGTAATACCCCTGCTAAGTTTTGGGCAGCGTGGCGAGAAGAAGATATTTCTGATGCAGAGATGTATGCGCTTAAAAATAAGAAATTAACTGTTTCACAAAAACAGAGCCTATTTTCTTATCGTCCAGTCGATGACTTAAATTGGTATGAAAACCTAATTGCAGGTGGAGACTTAGCTGTTACAGGTCAAGATCAACTGCTGATTAGTCTGTTAAAGCCTGAACGACTACTCGAAATGGTTCGCCTCTATACGCTTTTCGATAAGAAAGCAGGAAAAATTGTTGCTCGATATCAGCAAATTTTTGGTATTAAACGACTCATTGAGCGTATTAGTACTAAGAATACCAAAGGTGGCCGTGAAGGTGGTGTGATTTGGCATACAACGGGTTCGGGTAAATCTTTTACCATGGTCTTTCTCAGTAAAGCCTTGATCTTACATGAAGATTTAAAACAATGCCGTATCTTGGTTGTCACTGACCGTGTCGATTTAGAAGATCAACTAAGTAAAACCTTTGTATCAGGTGGTGAACTGGCAGGAAAAAAAGACAAGCAAAATGCCATGGCGACTTCAGGCAAACGCTTGGCTGAACAAATTGGTAAGGGTACAGAGCGAATCATGTTCTCTTTGATTCAGAAATTTAACTCTGCAACAAAACTTCCTGAATGTGTTAACACAAGTTCTGACTTCATTGTCTTGATTGATGAAGGGCATCGAAGCCAAGGTGGTGAAAACCATGTGCGTATGAAACTCGCACTGCCAAATGCGGCATTCGTGGCATTTACAGGTACGCCATTACTTAAAGATGAAAAGACCGTTAATAAGTTTGGTCCTATCGTTCATGCGTATACTATGCAAAGAGCGGTAGAAGATAAAACTGTAACGCCTTTGCTCTATGAAGAACGAATCCCTGATTTAGATGTCAATGAACGAGCGATTGATACGTGGTTTGAACGGATAACAGAAGGTTTAAACGATCAACAAAAAGCAGATTTAAAACGTAAATTTGCGAGAAAAGGTGAGATCTATACTGCGGACGATCGTATTCGCCTGATTGCGTTAGATATTGCCAATCACTTTGTGAAAAATATTGATGATGGTTTAAAAGGACAGCTTGCTTGTGATAGCAAGGCTTCAGCGATTAAGTATAAAAAGTACTTGGATGAAGCTGGCTTGTTTGAGTCTGCTGTGGTGATGAGTCCACCTGATAGTCGTGAAGGGAATACTGATGTTGATGAATCAACGACACCTGAAGTGACTCAATGGTGGAAAGAGAATGTCGGTACTCAGGATGAACAAGCCTACACAAAACAAGTGATTGAGCGTTTTGAAAAAGATGAATCACTTAAATTGCTGATTGTGGTAGATAAGTTATTAACAGGTTTTGATGAACCTCAAAATACAGTTTTGTACATCGATAAAAACTTAAAACAGCACAATCTGATCCAAGCAATTGCTCGTGTAAACCGACTTCATCCAAAGAAAAAGTTTGGTTTATTGATCGATTATCGAGGCATTTTAAAAGAATTAGATGCCACAATTCTTGATTATCAAGATCTCGCTGCCCGTACCCAAGGTGGCTATGATATTAATGATATTACGGGCTTATATACTCAAATGAGTTCCGAATACAAACGTTTACCTCGTTTGTATAAAGCACTTTGGGCAATTTTTGATGGTGTAAAAAATAAAAATGATCCAGAGCAGTTGCGCCAAATTTTAGTCCCACGCATTGAAGAACGTGAGGGTGAGTTGGTTGATATTCACTTGAAAGTACGTGATGATTTTTATGAAGCACTTACAGAATTTGCTAGTTGTTTAAAAGTTGCATTGCAGTCAGCAACCTTCTTTGAAGATAAAAGCTTTTCTGATGCAGATCGTCAGCACTACAAAGAAACAGTCAAACTATTTACAAGCTTGCGTCAGATTGTGAAAAGAGATGCTGGAGAGACGATTGACTATGATCAATATGCTGAGCAAGTCAAAAAACTTCTTGATAAGCATGTTGTGGGTATTGAAGTTAAGGACCCTGATGGAGTCTATGAAGTCGGCAAGATGGGCAAAGTGGCGCAACCTGAAGATTGGAGTGAAGAGAAAACACGTAATGAAACGGATATCATCAAAACACGTGTAACGAAGATGATTGAGCAAGAGTTACGTGATGACCCCTATGCTCAGGAGGCTTTTTCTAAGTTGTTACGTCAAGTCATCGAAGAAGCTGAGAAAGAGTTCGATCACCCTTTGAAGCAACACATGCTTTTTAGAGAATTTGAAGAACAAGTTGAAGCTCGTCGTTTAGATGAAATTCCTGATGTGTTCAGTGGTAATAAGCATGCTCAAGCTTATTATGGTGTCTTCAAAAAACTCTTGCCTGATGCATTCTCGATAACAGATCAACAGAATCAAGATAAGTGGATTCAACTCGCTTTTGAGGTTGATAGTTCTGTTATGAGCTCTGTAGCTGAAAACTCAATTAATCCACAAAATATTGAAGCAGATATCCGTAAAAAACTATTACCTCAGATGTTCCGTGAATGTAAATCAATTGGTGGTGGTATGGATCAAGCCAAAAAAATTGTGGAAATGATTGTACAAATTACTCGGGTCGGTTTGAATGGGCTCTAGGATGAATAAGCTGCCAGAGAGAAAGTTAAGCATTGTTTATGGTGATGAAGTTCTTGATTTTGAGGTGCTTGAAAGTCCTAGTCGTACTCAAAAGATACTGATTAAAGTCTATGCTGATTGTCGGGTGGTTGTATCAACCCCGTTAAATGCAGATGATAAAACAATCATTGAAGCGGTAAAGCAGCGTAGTCGTTGGATCTATAAACAATTACGAGAGTTCCGTGAACAAAGTAGATTTATCACGCCTCGCCAATATAAAAGTGGTGAAAGCCACTTTTATTTGGGTAAACAATATCAATTGAAAGTGATTCATGATGATACCAAGCCAAAAGGTGTAAAACTTCTGAGAGGAAGATTGGAAGTAAACACCTTGGATATGGGGCTTGAAAGTATTAAATCTTATTTAAATGAATGGTATAGAACCCGAGCAAAAGTCATATTCGAAGCACGTTTGCAACGTATTCTAGAACAAGCTTTATGGGTTGAAAATCAGCCCGATATTCGTTTGATGACCATGCGTACACAGTGGGGAAATTGCTCTCCATCAGGTGTACTTACGCTCAACCCCCATCTAGTTAAAGCACCTACAATCTGCATTGATTATGTGATTCTGCATGAGTTATGCCATTTAGTTGAGCATAACCATAGTGATCGTTTCTATCAACTTTTGACTCAAGTAATGCCTGATTGGGAGGTGGTGAAAGAGAGATTAGATAACATGGCTGTGAAGTTTTTTGAATAGACTTTTGTGATGCTTTCTTTAATATTATGTCCATAGTTGTTAGGGATTTTATGGACATTCTTTTATTTATTAATATTGATAAAAAACAAAATATTGAGAGTGTCCATACTACTTATTGTAATCCTTACTGTGGTACAGCAGGCTTCCTCGTTGCAGCCAGTGAATACTTAAACCAACACCACAGCACCGAGATTTTTGCCAACCCTGAAGCAGCGAAACGCTTTAGTGAAGAAACCTTCTTTGGCTATGACTTTGATAGCACCATGCTTCGTATTGGTTCAATGAACATGATGCTGCACGGTGTTGAAAACCCAAGGATTGAAAACCGTGATTCTTTAAGCGAAGCGCATTCGCATATTGAAAGTCAGTTCAGTTTGATTCTTGCCAATCCACCATTTGCAGGCAGCTTGGACTACGAAAGCTGTGCCAAGAACATTCAGGCAATCGTCAAAACCAAAAAGACTGAACTTCTATTTTTAGCCTTATTCCTGCGTATTCTAAAAACAGGTGGTCGAGCTGCGATTATTGTGCCTGATGGGGTGTTATTCGGTTCTTCTAAAGCACATAAAGATTTGCGTCAAAAGATTGTGGAAGAGCAAAAGCTTGAAGCAATTATTTCGATGCCCTCAGGTGTGTTTAAACCGTATGCAGGTGTTTCGACTGCCATTCTGATTTTCACTAAAACTGAAACTGGTGGTACAGATAAGGTTTGGTTCTATGACATGCAAGCAGATGGTTATTCGCTGGATGATAAGCGTAATGAACTCGATGCTTCTAAACATGAAAATAACAACCTTCCTGACATTATTGCCCGTTTTAAAAACTTAGAAGGGGAAGCTAATCGTAGAGCGACTGAACAAAGTTTCTTAGTTGATAAGGCCGATATTGCTGCTAATGGTTATGACTTGTCGATTAATCGTTATAAAGAAGTGGTGTATGAGCAAGTAGAGTATGAAACACCAAGCAATATTTTGGCGGATTTAGAATTGCTTGAGCAGGAGATTCTGAAAGGAATGAATGAGCTTAAGGAGTTGTTGAAGTGACAATTCAATCTAAAAAGCTCAGTAGTTTCTGTAGGACTGGTAGTGGCGGCACACCATCACGGTCAAATAGTAAATTCTTTGAAAATGGTACTATCCCATGGGTCAAGTCTGGCGAACTAAAAAACCGTTATATAACGAGTGTAGAAGAATATATAACCGAGTTAGCTGTTGAAAAATCATCTGCCAAATTAGTATCTAAAGGCTCATTATTAATAGCTATGTACGGTGCAACAGTTGGTGAAGTCTCTCAACTAACTTTTGATGCAACAACGAATCAAGCTATTTGTAATATCGCACCTGATGAAAACGTTTGTGATGTAAATTATTTATATAGGTTTTTAGAAGCATCAAAACCTTATCTTTTAAGTCGTCGAGTTGGTGGTGGTCAACCTAATATTTCTCAAGGGATAATCAAAGATTTAGAAGTGCCTCTTCCCTCACTTTCAGAACAACGCCGAATTGCTTCTATTTTAGATAAAGCAGATGAGCTACGCCAAAAACGTCAGCAAGCGATTGAAAAGTTAGATCAGCTTTTACAAGCGACTTTCATTGATATGTTTGGTGATCCTATTCTTAATACAAAAAACTGGCCTTCAGATAAAAAATTGGGTGATATTGCAGATATTGTTTCAGGTATCACTAAAGGGCGAAAAATCACTGGAAAATCATTAAGAGAAATTCCCTATTTAGCAGTATCAAATGTTCAAGATAAATATTTAAATCTTTCTGTAATCAAAACAATTGAAGCTTCTGACGAAGAGATCGAGCGTTATAAACTTCAACAAGGGGATTTACTTCTAACAGAAGGCGGCGACCCAGATAAATTAGGTAGAGGAACTTTATGGAATAATGAAGTTGATGAATGTATTCATCAAAATCATGTGTTTAGGGTTAGATTAACATCAAAAGACTTTACACCTAATTATTTAAATTGGATTGTTGGAAGTGAATATGGCAAAAGATATTTTTTAAAATCTGCTAAGCAAACAACAGGAATTGCATCAATTAATATGGGACAATTAAAAAAATTACCTTTATTAATACCTCCTTTAGATTTGCAGATTCAATTTGATGAAAGATGTAATAAATTTCACCAAATTAAGAAACAACTTGTAGAATCATATAAAGATATCAACAATCTATTTAAATCACTACAAAACCAAGCATTTAGCGGAAATTTATAAAATTATTTGAGGGTATATACATGAGTAACTTTCAGTTTTTAGAGCCTGAATTTTCAAGCTTAGCTGTAACTGCAAAAGAAGCTGAAAAGCTTGTGTATATTTCCCCTCAAGCCGCATTAATGTTTGCCCGAAACTCATTAGAAAATCTTGTTTTTTGGCTCTATCAATACGATAAAAAACTGACTCAACCCTACGATCCATCGCTGTATAGCCTGATCACCGATGTAAAGTTTAAAGAGATTATCCCGCCCTACATTTGGGACAAGATGGATAATATCCGCATGGTCGGCAACAGTGCGGTACATGGTAAAAAATTCAAACAACTGACCACTGAAGAAACCGTTAAACATATCAGCCATCTCTTTCTGATCTTTGTGTGGTTTGAACGTACTTATGGCTCACCATCAAAAAATCGCTCTCAGGCTGTCCTATTTAACCCTAAACTGATTCCTAACGCAGATAGCACTCAACCAGTCACAGCAAATAAAGAGCAGCTACAGCAAGAAGCCAAAGCCTTTGATAAAGAATTCGCTGAACAACACAAAGCGTTACGTGAACGGGAACAAAAGCTACTAGAGCTGTCTGCAAGTTTAGAAGAACGTGAGAAACTGCTCGCAAATATTGATGCTGAGCTGGCGCAGAAACGTCAGCAAGTTGAACAAGCCAAACTTGCTAATAGTAAAGTTCAAGACCATACCGATTATAAAGAAGATGAAACCCGTAAATTAAAAATTGATCTTTTGCTTGAAGAGGCAGGTTGGGAAATTGGCATTACTGCGCGAGAAGAAGTTCCAGTCACAGGAATGCCAAGCACTTCAGGTAAAGGTTCAGTCGATTATGTTCTGTATGATGCCAATGGCTTACCGTTGGCATTGGTAGAAGCGAAACGTACATCAGTTGATCCTGAAGTGGGTCAGCAACAGGCAAAACTGTATGCTGACTGTTTGGAGCAGCAAACTGGTCAACGGCCTGTTATTTTCTATACCAATGGCTACCGCACCCGTATCTGGAATGACGTACAAGGTGGCCCACCTCGTTTAGTGCATGGCTTCTATACTCAAGCTGAATTAAAACGCCTGATCGAAAGACGTAAAAACAACCCTGATCTTGGCAGCTTCCCAATCAACGCCAATATTGTTGAGCGTTACTATCAGACCCGTGCCATCAAAGCCATGCTTGCAGCATTTCAGCGTAAGGAACGCGCAGGCTTGCTCATCATGGCAACAGGTACAGGGAAAACCCGTACTGCAATTGCTTTGGTCGATGTACTGATGAAAGCCAATGTGGTGCAGAAAGTCCTATTTCTCGCGGATCGTACTTCACTGGTGGTACAAGCCACTAACGCCTTCAAAGCCAATTTACCTGATTCTGCACCCGTCAATCTGGTCGAGAGTAAAACTCAGAATGGACGGGTTTATCTGTCTACCTATCAGACCATGATGGGCTTGATTGATGAAATGAATGCGGATGGTACACGCAAATACGGTACAGGCATGTTTGACCTGATTATTGTCGATGAAGCCCACCGTAGCGTATACCAAAAGTTTGGTGAGATTTTTAAATACTTTGACAGCCTACTGGTTGGTTTGACTGCTACACCACGTGATGAAGTAGACCGTGATACCTATGCATTATTTGGCTTAGAAAGTGGTGTCCCAACCGATTATTACGATTTAAACCAAGCCATTGCCGATGGTTATCTCGTGCCACCTAAAGCTTATTCTGTACCGTTGAAATTCATGCGTAAAGGCGTGAAATATGACGAGCTTTCAGAAGAAGAAAAATTGCATTGGGATGAACTGGATTGGGATGGTGGTGATGCTCCTGATGAAGTGAAAGCATCTAAGATCAACAAAGAGTTGTTCAATACAGGTACGGTAGACAAGATGCTACGACACTTGATGGAAAACGGCATCAAGGTTGAAGGTGGTGATATGTTGGGTAAAACTATCATCTTTGCAGTCAATCAAAACCATGCCAATTTTATTGCTGAACGCTTTGACAAAAACTATCCGCACTATGATGGCAAATTTGCCCGTGTCATCACACACTCGACTAAGTACGCACAGAGCTTGATTGACAGCTTTAGTAAGAAAGATCTGGCTGATCCACAAATCGCCATTTCCGTAGATATGCTCGATACAGGGATCGATGTTCCAGAAGTAGTCAACCTTGTCTTCTTCAAAGCTGTACGCTCGAAAGTGAAGTTTACGCAGATGATTGGGCGTGGGACACGGCTTTGCAAAGACCTGTTTGCCCCTGAAATGGACAAGAAAGAATTCTATATTTTCGACTACTGTTCCAATTTTGAATACTTCAATGAAAATCCTGATGGTGCGCCTATTTCGACCACAGAACCATTGGGACAACGCCTATTCAAAGCTCGTTTGAATGTTTTGAGTTTGCTTAATTCACCCGATTATCAAACTGAAGAAATGAAAGCTGTACAGCAAGAAATGCGTCAGAGCTTGCAGACTGAAGTGAAGTCGATGAATAAAGACAACTTCATTGTTAAATCTGAAATTGAGCATGTTGAACATTTTAAAAGTGATACTGCCTGGGACAATCTGGATGACCTTGCAATTGGCACATTACGAGAACATATTTCCAAACTTCCGAACGAACTAGAGTCTGAGCCACTAGAAGCCAAGCTGTTTGACATGCTTTGCTACAACCTTGAACTTGCTGTATTGGAAAAAAATACTAAGGCAATTCAGGTTTATGCCAATAAAGTCATCGAAATCGCTTCTAAGTTGGAAACTAAAGAAAATATTCCTGTGGTGGCGGCACAGATTAACCTGATTCAAGAAATACAAACTGAAGCCTATTGGGAAGGCATCACTGTTCCAATGCTGGAGTCGATGCGTAAACGCATTCGGGGATTGGTGAAGCTGATTGAGAAATCTACCTCAACGATTGTGTACTCTATGCTTGATGATGAAATTGGTGAAGCAACAGAAGTGGATATTCCTGTGGTTTCCAGTGGTGTAAACATAGCTCAATACCGAAAACGAGTTGAAAGCTTCATCAAATCAAATGAAGATCACATTACCATTGCCAAATTGAAGCGTGGATTAGCTCTTACCCCAACTGACCTGAACGAACTAGAACGATTTGTGTTTGACGCTCAGGAAGTGGAAAGCAAAGAGAAGTTTGAAGAATGCTTTGGTACTGAAAAACCGTTACCGCTATTTATCCGTTCCTTGGTGGGATTAGATCGTAAGTCTGTTCAGGCTGCTTTCTCGAAGTATCTACAAGGGTCAACTTATAACGAGAAACAAATTCGCTTTGTAGAAATGGTGATTGAGCATTTAACTATTCGGGGCACTTTAGAAGCATCGCAACTTTATGAACCACCGTTCAATCAAATCCATTATGAAGGGATTGATGGTGTGTTTAGTGACAGTGAGGCAGACAACATATTTGGGGTTGTTGAAGCGTTTAATGAGAGTGCAGTAGCATAAAATTCATAAAAAATATTTACTTATGTAATATTATTTGAAATATTTACAATCATTTTAGCTCTTAAATTTTATTGTATAAGGAGGGGGTGTGCCAGTATTTATTAGTTATCGAGCTAATGACAGGGAAGTTGCTTTAAAAATTGCAAAAAAACTTCAACTAAATAATATTGATTTTTATCTAGATGTTATTGATGAAGAATCTGTTAATAATACATCTAATATCACAGAAGTGATCACGAAAAATATTAAGCGATGCACACATTTGATAGCAATTATTTCACCAAATACTAAAGGGTCATGGTGGGTTCCTTTTGAAATTGGGGAGGCAAGTATTATTAATCGAAGAATTTGTTCATTTGCCTATAACACTAATGAGTACTCTTTAACTAGAGTTAATATGCATATATTTAAGAGCTTTTTGCCAGAATATCTTCATAAGTGGCCTGTATTACTGAATGAAAAAGATGTTGAAAATTTTATCTTTCAATATAAGCAAGATAATCGAAATAATGTCCTTTTGGATAGTATCAATAGAGATTCTAATCTATTTGGTACTCTCACTAAGAAAGGGGCAGATGAGTTTCATAACAACCTTAAAGCCATGCTTTAAAAAAGAGTATTAATATGACTGATAAAAAAGTAGTTTTTGTAGCTTTTGCAATTGAAGATGAACGTCAACGAGATTTTTTGAAAGGGCAGTCTCTTCATCCAAGAGCTCCATTTGAATTTATAGATATGTCTGTAAAAACTCCATATGATACTGAATGGAAACAGAGAGTTCGTACAAGAATTAAAAGATCAAATGGCATAATTGTTCTTGTAAGTAAAAACTCTCTAAGCTCAAGTGGGCAAAAATGGGAAATTCAATGTGCTAAAGAAGAAGGTAAGCCTATTCTTGGAATATGGGCCTACTCTACTGACAGAACTGTTATTACGGGGATTACTGTTAAGCCTTGGAGTGATATTAACATTAGTTCATTTATTGATTCACTGTAAGCGAGGTAATCATGCGTAAAGCGCTCATAGTAGGAATTGATTATTACAGCAAGCTATCCCATTTAAGTGGTTGTGTTAACGATGCTCATGCAGTAAAGAATACACTCGAAAGGCATGCAGATGGCACAATTAACTTTGCAAATCCTCGTTTAATGACTAGCACTAGCAGTTCGGATGTAATAAATAAGTACTCATTAAAAGAAGCTATTAGAGAGCTATTTAAGGATGATTCAGACATAGCTCTTTTGTACTTCGCTGGTCATGGTTACATTGAAGATACAGGAGGATATCTTTGTGCAGGAGATTGTCAGACTGGAGATGATGGCCTAGCTCTACATGAAATCATGGTTTTAGCGAATCAATCAAAAGCTAAGAATAGAGTAATCATTTTAGATAGTTGTCATAGTGGAGTAACTGGAAGTAGCTCAGGAAATTCATGCTTCGCAGATTTAAAGGAAGGAACAACAATTCTGACAGCTTCAACTGCGGAACAATATGCTATGGAAGTTGAAGGTGGTGGTGCAGGAGTATTTACAACATTATTTGTTGATGCGTTAAATGGAGCAGCAGCAAATCTAGTTGGTGATGTTACGCCAGGGAGTATTTATGCGCATATTGATCAATCACTTGGTCCTTGGGCACAGAGACCCGTATTTAAAACGAACGTCAAAACTTTCGTATCATTAAGAAAGGCAGTACCACCCATTGAATTAGCTGACTTACAAGCTCTAACTCAACTTTTTACTAGTGCAGATTATCAATTTCCTTTAGACCCATCTTTTGAGCCTGAACGCTCTCAAGAACAAATACAGGATCCAAACATACCTCCACCTAACTCAGAAAATACAGAAAAATTTGCTAAGCTACAAAGATTTGTTAAGGTGAATTTAGTTCGACCAGTTGGAGCTCCACATATGTGGCATGCAGCGATGAATTTTCAAAGTTGTGAACTTACTGTATTAGGGCAACATTACTGGAAACTAGTAAAAAATGGACTCCTTTAAGGTCATACTATGAGCCAAGATGATTCATCGGAAAAATATAAAGAGTTAATAGAAAAACTTGCTGCTATCGAGCATGAACGTTGGGCTCATTGGCAAAGTTATTTACATTCTAAATGTCTTAAGAATGAGAATGGTTCATTAACAATTCCCGCAGAATTGGTAGAAAGATGGAATAAGCAAATTAATACCGGATATGAGGAATTGACAGAGGATGAAAAAGAAAGTGATAGAGAGCAAGTGCAGAAGTATTTTTATTTATTAATTCCATTCTTATCTGATCAAAATAAATAGTTTTATGAATCCAGAATTTATGTTTTAGAGTGTATTAAATGGAATTAATTGATGAAAATAAGCTAGCATTTTTTATTGCATTTATTTTGCCTGGATTTATCTGTATGAGAGTTTATAATCTCATATGTCCTAGCCAGATATCTGAATTTAATCAGAAAATTTTGGATTCTTTAACTTATAGTTGTTTGATTTACGGATTTAATTTTGGTTTTATTTTTTGGATTGAAAAATCAAATTTGTCCTCAAGTAATTCATTTTTATACGGTTTATTTTATTTTTATCTGCTTTTTTTAAGTCCTATTTTATTAGCGTTAATCTGGTATAAATTAAGAACATCACAATGGCTTCAAAAAACAATGCCCCATCCTGTATCTTTACCTTGGGACTATGTTTTTAGCAAAAGAACGGCCTGCTGGGCCATTGTAGTTTTAACGGATGGTACAAAAATATATGGAAGATATGGTCCTAACTCTTTTGTATCTAGTTATCCATCAGAACCTCAAATTTATTTAGATGAATGTTGGGAACCAAATAGTGAGGGAGGATTTGATCGTAAACATCATGCATCTTCGGGAATAATCATACTGTCTAAAGATATAAAAACAATAGAATTTTTTGAAGATGATTATCAAGCATCTTAGTCCAATTTTATATAATAGGAGTACTTGAAATGAGCAATACCAAAAATCCTGATAATTTAAATCGACGGGGATATACTCCTCAGCCTTCGAAACCAACCACAGCCAATAATACAGATAGAACGGCTGGTTATACTCCACCACCTATACAAGATATTTCTAAACCACCCAAAAAAATATAATTTTTTACTCTGTACACGACAAATTTCACAGAACCCTTATCCTATCAGGATTCTGCTTTCTTAAAATTGCCAAAATTTCCTTAAACTCTTCTTTTTTCCCAAAACCAATTAAACGCTGAATCGCCATTTGAACA
>NZ_VPCD01000031.1:0-20212 GCF_013418345.1 Acinetobacter sp. YH12144
GTTCCATTTTAGAGATTTGTTTAAGATAAGATATAACTCATTGAGATGTGTCATAGTATTCGTCGTTAGAAAACAATTATTGTGACATTATTTCAATGAGTTATCTATTTTTGTCGTGTACAGAGATATTTTATATAGATTAAAAATGCGAATGTATTTAAATAAAAACAATTAGATATAACTTTAAATTATAGAAAAATTAACTTTTTGTAATAAAAAATACTGAAATTTTATTGTTCAGGCTGCATAATGTGCGACTTTTCAGAAATAGTGCGAAACAGTACAGACATACACAATGTTCTGTCATTGAATTTGCTTCATTTGAGGCTGTTTCTCAGTTTAAAACTTTTAGCGATTTGTTAGTCATTTTGAGTTAATTTTTAAAGCTCAGACTTACTTATTTGAATCAGATGATGAATATTTTTCAAACTCTTTAGCTTGAGTCGTTGAATTGCATTATTATTGATTTGAAATTACAAAATGTAGTTGTATTTCAGACCATAAAGGCAGCTAATGCTGATAGAAGAGCTTTAAAAATATTCAAATAATTTTGGACAAATTATATGGAATTTAGTTTTAACGCGTTTTATACCTTAATCGCAGCGGTAATTGTGCTTTTGTTGGGACGATTTCTTGTTAATCGTATTGGATTTTTAGGTCGATACAACATTCCAGAGCCTGTTGCCGGTGGTTTAGTTGCCGCGATTATTTCTTTGGTGGTACACAGTCTTTGGGGCTATAGCATTACAACGAGTAGTGAATTACAAACGAGTTTCATGCTGATTTTCTTCGCTTCTATTGGCTTAAGTGCAAACTTTGCCAAATTAAAAGAGGGCGGAATCGGCTTGGTCATCTTTATCGTCGCTGTTGCTTCATTCATCATGGTGCAGAACCTCGTAGGTATCAGTCTTGCGACGGTGCTAGGTATTGACCCTCTTATTGGTTTGATTGCAGGTTCTATTACCCTTACCGGTGGTCATGGTACTGCAGGCGCATGGGGTGAAATTTTAGAAGTTCAACATGGCATTCAAGGTGCATTAGCCTTAGGTATGGCAAGTGCGACATTTGGTTTGATTATTGGCGGTATTATCGGTGGTCCACTGGCTAAGCTATTAATTAACCGCTATCAACTTGCAACGCCTCGTACTCATGAACAAATTGAAAAAAGTGATAACACTCCTCTAGCAGATATTAATTCAACAGAATATGTGCCGTTTGAATATCCGCATCGAGTTCGTCTCATTACAGCAGATAATGCGATTACCACATTAGGTTTATTTGCAGGGTGTTTAGCATTTGCGGACTTCATGACCGATTTTAGTAAAGGTACTGTATTTGAATTACCGACATTTGTTTGGGCACTGGCTGGTGGTGTAATTTTGCGAAATGTACTGGAGGGTATTTTCCGTGTACAAATTTTCGACCGCGCTATCGATGTATTTGGTAATGCATCTCTATCTTTGTATTTGGCGATGGCATTGTTGTCATTAAAGTTATGGCAATTATCCGATCTCGCTGGCCCACTTGTAGTCATTTTGGGTGCACAAACGCTGACGATGGCTTTGTATGCTGCTTTTGTGACTTTCCGTGTCATGGGTAAAAACTATGATGCTGCTGTTTTATCAGCAGGTCACTGTGGTTTTGGTATGGGTGCAACGCCGACGGCTGTGGCAAATATGCAAGCGATTACAAATATGTATGGCCCTTCACATAAGGCATTTTTAATTGTACCGCTATGTGGTGCATTCTTTGTTGACTTAATTAATGCGACGGTTATTCAGTTAATTCTCAAATTTTTCGCTTAATTCTACAAAGGCTCTAAATTAGAGCCTTTGTTTTTGTATTCGCATTTTAGGTATTGATTATGGATGAACAATTAAATGCAACTCTCATGGGCTGGGTCAAAGTTTTTAATGATCCACTTTGGGATTTCTTAGTCGTATTTTTAGTGGCTGTTGGTATTTTCTATACCTTAATCACTGGCGCAGTTCAGATTCGTCTATTTTTTCATAGTATTCAAGTGATGAAATCTAGCCGTAAAGAAGGCGATGATGAACATGGGATTACACCATTCCAAGCCTTTGTGACAGGGTTAGCCAGTCGTGTCGGTGTAGGTAACGTTGCAGGTGTTGCAATTGCGATTGCGATTGGTGGGCCTGGTGCGGTGTTCTGGATGTGGTTTACCGCATTTTTAGGGATGAGTTCAGCATTTGTGGAATCTTCACTTGCACAGCTCTTCAAAGTGCGTGATACGCAAAATCAGCAATTTCGTGGTGGTCCAGCGTACTACATCACGCAAGGCTTGAAGCAAAAGTGGTTGGGTGTGGTTTTTGCCATCGCGCTGATTTCAACTTACGGTTTTGTCTTTAATGCGGTGCAAGCCAATGCGATTACAGGTGCGACCTCACATGCGTGGGGCTGGGATAAAGCCAATATCATTTTAGACTTAGGTGGTTTCGGTTTCGAAATCTCTTGGGTGGGCTTGTTCTTGGTGTTCATTACTGCGCTGATTATTTTTGGCGGGATTAAACGAATCGCCAAAGTTGCAGAAAGATTTGTACCCTTTATGGCGTTGCTTTATCTCGCAGTTGCTTTCTATGTTGCATTTGCTAACTTTGCGATGCTCCCAGATATTTTCCAGTTAATTTTCAGTAAAGCCTTTGAATTTGATGCTGCGGCAGGTGGTTTTTTCGGTGCCATGGTTTCTATGGCAATGATGCAGGGGATTAAACGTGGTTTATTCTCCAATGAAGCGGGTATGGGCTCTGCACCCAACGCTGCGGCAGCATCAGATGTTAAACACCCTGTCAATCAAGGCCTAGTTCAGATGCTCGGTGTCTTTGTCGATACATTTGTCGTGTGTACCTGTACGGCGATCATTATTTTGGCATCTGG
The DNA here is from genome assembly GCF_013418345.1 of Acinetobacter sp. YH12144. NCBI lineage: Bacteria > Pseudomonadati > Pseudomonadota > Gammaproteobacteria > Moraxellales > Moraxellaceae > Acinetobacter > Acinetobacter sp. YH12144. The sequence goes on from NZ_VPCD01000031.1 coordinate 2,896, forward strand.
CTTGTATGAAAATGCAGGCTTTGAAGGCGTTGCTTTGACGCAAATGGCGCTTGAAAGCCAGATTGGCGCATGGGGAGATGACTTCCTTGCTATTATCTTGTTCTTATTCGCTTATTCTTCAGTAATCGGTAACTATGCTTATGCTGAAGGTAATGTACAGTTTATCAATAACAATCCTAAAGTGATGTTTATATTCCGCGTATTCGTCCTCATGATGGTGTACTTTGGTTCAATCATGAGTGTGCCCCTGATTTGGAACTTAGCAGACCTCTTCATGGGCGTGATGGCGAGTATTAACCTTTTTGCGATTTTATTGCTGACTCCATTCTTATTGATGTTGATGAAAGACTACACCTCACAGTTAAAACGTGGTGTAAAAGAGCCTGTGTTTAAAATGGATGAACATCCAAAATATAAGGATCGCGTTAATTCCGATATTTGGTAAAGTCAAAAATTAACTTTAAAAAGCTCCGTTGTCGGGGCTTTTTTTGCTAGACAATGTTTTGGATCTTGATGTGGAAATTCTGCTAGACACTGAAATTTTGACAGCCAATGACTTTCTAGGTTGTATGTCAATATAATGTGCATCGGTCAGAGGCATTAACGAATAATAACAGTGACGTGAATGTGGACTGATTAGACTACTTTTTCTCTTCAAATCTCGAGTTGCATTTGGAATATCTCTCAATGAAAAGCATAACTGTTTTGATGACTGCATTCGCAATCAGCCTTGTAGGTTGTCAAAGTGTGGGCTCAAAAACGGTCAGCGCTGAAACAACCGCACAAATTCGGACTTATACCCCAGCACCTGCTCAAGTGGCGAATAACCGCATTGACTTTAAAAAAGTGAAAAAGCAGGAAAAGCGTCCGATTGTTGCTTTGGTTTTAGGGAGTGGTGGGGCACGTGGTTATGCGCACATTGGCGCCATTCAAATACTTGAACAGCAGGGAATACACCCTGATTTTATTGTCGGAACCAGTGCGGGCAGTATTGTGGGTTCAATCTATGCATCAGGTAAAAGTGCCAATGAGTTAAGAGATATCGCTTTGAATATGAAAGCCAATGATGTTCGAGAAATACGTTTGGACAAAAAAGGCTTTTTTGACGGTAAAAAAGTTGAAGATTATATCAATGAGCAAGTTGATGACGTGCCTTTAGAGTTGCTAAAAACCCCAATGTATGTGGTGGCAACCGAGTTAAAGGATGGCAAAAAAGTCGTGTTCAACTATGGCAATACGGGGCAGGCCGTTCGTGCTTCGGTGTCGATTCCGAGTATGTTTATTCCAACGATTATTGAAGACAAAGAATATGTTGATGGTGGCTTGGTCAGTCCTGTTCCTGTGGACGTTGCACGCGATTTAGGGGCAGATATTATTATTGCGGTGGATATTTTGGCACGACCGATTCATACCGAAACGTCGAATGTTTGGGGCTTGTTTAACCAAAATATCAATATTATGCAAAATCGTTTAGCTCAAGAAGAGCTCAAGCGAGCAGACATTGTGATTCAACCTGATTTACGTGAAAAAGCACATATATTTGATGTAAAAGGTCGTGAAGTGACGATGCTTGCAGGTGAAGAGGCAACCTTAGAAAAACTTGGAGAGATTTCTCGGGTTTATGCTGAACATCAATATAGCAAGGGACATCATATTCCTTATTTAGCAGCCAAAGACTAGGTTGGTACGATCCGTAAATTGACATGCATCCTGTTCACCTAGCAGGGTGCATTTTTATTTCAGCTAAGCATTTTAATTTTTGCTCTCAGCTCTTCCCATGCTCAATAGTATCTAGTAATCATTAATATATTGGATGTTGATTGGTTTTAGGTCTTAATCAAAAGATTTGCCAAATATAAAAATCGTAATAATAAGAAAATATACAGTTAATTATTTGAAATTAATTAAGAAAATCATATTAATTGGTTTTACGTAGATTTTAAGAGTATATACCTATATTAGCGTTTTTATTCATGTGCTTACGTTTACCAATACTGTTGAAGTGTTTAGAATATCATCAGGTTATTAATACTTAAAACCAATAAATATTTTAAAGGTGGCTGTAGATGAAAACGCTTGATGTAGGACAAAAAGTAAATCTTGCGATGATGGAAGAGAGCGTATTTATTGTCACTCATGTACATGTAGATAATTCTTACACGCTAGAAAGTACCAATGATGGTGGACAAAAAACCAGCTATGACAACGTATCTTTCGAGATGTTAAAAGTCTTAGAAGATTAAGTTTAATGCCGTGCTATGTTGAATCGATGAACAACGCGTTTTAATGAATATGTTTTAAATATAAAACACAGCATAGCTTGGATTAAAAAAAATTGATAGATAGCGCGATAACTACTTGTTTATCGGGTGTATATCGTTATCAATATATATTTTACTGAATGATGGTATGATCACTATAAATAATAATGATGGTTTTTTTGCCGATTTGAACATTTAATTTTGATTAAAATCTATATAATAATCACATTAATCATTGTTATATCACGAGTCTAGAGAAACAAGATGTCCCCATTAGATCAAATTGCGAATGCACTAGACGACCAGTCAGAATTATCGATGTCAGTTTTAATGACTCCTGACATGGCGAATTTTTCGGGTAATGTGCATGGTGGAACGATTCTAAAATTGTTAGACCAAGTCGCGTATGCTTGTGCAAGTCGCTATTCTGGTAGCTACGTGGTGACACTATCAGTCGATAAAGTAAATTTTAAAGAACCAATTCACGTGGGTGAGTTAGTGACTTTCCTTGCAAGTGTGAACCATGTAGGTCGTACTTCTATGGAAATTGGTATTCGTGTTGAAGCGCAGAACATTCAAAAACGTACAGTGCGTCATACCAATAGTTGCTATTTCACAATGGTCGCTGTTGATGATCAAGGTAAACCAAAACAAATTCCGGCATTAAATCTAGATAATGACTGGAAACGTTGTCGCTTCGAAGCTGCGGAACATCGTAAAGTGGCGCGTTTACAGGAAAATCATCATCCTTCTTGCAGTATTTATAAAAAGTCGACACAAAGCTAATCGCTTTGGTGGCTGAATATTTGAAAAGATCGCTTAAGCGATCTTTTTTTATTCTGAAATTCGTCTGGAGAGTGCAGTAAGGATTTTAATTCCGAGTGTGCGACTAAAGTTTATTCTTCACAGCTCAGTTAATGATAGTCATTCAGTCCAATACTGTTTAATATAAAACGATACGTAGCGTTTCGTTTTTAAATTATGAGTGAAACTGAAAAAACTTCTCGGCGTAAGCAATGTATCTTACAAGCGGTCACAGATGCTTTGGCGGAAAGTGATTATCGAAGCATGACCATTGAAGATATTGCCGCTCGCGCAGGCGTTGGAAAATCGACGATTTACCGTTGGTGGAAGCATAAGTCCGATCTGGTTTTCGATGCTTTTAAAGCGCACACCGCCTCGGTGTTTGAACTCGATTTATCACAAAGTTTAGAGTTCAATCTAAATCAACAATTGCTCAAATTATCACGGGCTTTAAATCAGCACGTGGGTCGAGCATTGCTAGTGGTTTTGGCAGAGCATCGTGAAGCAGCAGGTGAGTTTTTTAAACAGTATTTGTTACCTCGACGTGAAGCGACACGTGAGCTGATCCAATTGGCCATTCAACGAGGCGAAATTCGCGCGGATTATCCTTTCGAACTCATGTTGGATATGTTGTATGGCCCGATTCATTATCAGATCATTTTCTTTAACACTCAGCCAGATGAAGACTATATCAAGCGACTGGTGCAGTTGGCGCTAAACCCGATTTTTACGGAGCACCAAGCCACGCGTAGCAGCGAGGCAATGACCTCATGACTACTCAACATCAGGCATCGTTATGGAACAAGTCTTTTGTTTTTTGTCTGTGTAATAACTTGTTTTTATTTAGCTATTACTTTGCGCTGCTGACCATATTACCCATTTATATTATGAAAGAATTGGGTGGTTCGATTCAGCAAGCGGGTATGGCTTTAACGCTGTTTTTGGTGTCATCCATTGCGATTCGTCCCTTTTCCGGCATGATTGTTGAGCGTTTTGGTAAAGCCAATTCTGTACGTATTTCAGGCTTTATTTTTGTCGTTTTTGCGCTGAGTTATTTGTGGATTGACAGCATGTGGTCGTTGTTGGTCATTCGTTTTTTACATGGTTTTTGGTTCAGTATATTAACCACGGTCAATGTTCCCATCGTAAATGATTACATCCCAGATCATCGAAAGGGCGAAGGCATGGGCTACTTTGTCATGTCGACCAACTTAGGAGTGGTGATCGGGCCATTTTTAGCGCTGAGTATGATTCAATCCAGCAGTTTTAGTACCTTATTTGCAGTATTAGCCTTATTGGTTGCAGTGGGCTATATTTTTACGTGGTTGGTTCAAATACAAGAACACGTACAGCATAAATCAAGTGATCAAGCGAGCCAATCCGCAGCCATCCAATGGCGTGATGTGATAGAAACACGGGTACTTGCCATCAGTTTTGTGGCATTGCTGACCGCATTTGCATATTCGAGTGTGATGAGTTTTATCACCGCTTATGCAGAGTTGAAGCATTTACTCGCTTATACCAGTATCTTTTTTATTGTCTTTGCTGTGTCGATGTTGCTCGTCCGTCCTTGGGTTGGCAAAGTCTATGATCGTAAAGGCCCGAGTGCAGTCATCTATCCATCATTTATTTGCTTTGCCATTGGTTTGGTGGTTGTGAGTTTTCTCACGAATCAATGGGTGCTTTGGATATCGGCAGTTTTTATGGGCATCGGCTACGGTTCAGTTTTCCCATGCCTGCAAACGGTCGCGATTCAAACGGTAGAAAAAGCCCGAATGGGACATGCGATATCCACCTTTTTTGCCTTGTTTGATATTGGCCTTGCTGTCGGTTCGGTCATTATGGGTGTGCTGATTGCATACTTTGGATTTCAGGCAACCTATTTATTTTGTGCGGTGATGGTGCTGTTCACTACGTGGATGTATCGTTTATTCGTGGCAAACCAATTTAAACGCAGTGCTTTAGGAGCTGAATAATGGAATTACGACATCTACGATATTTTGTTGCGGTTGCCGAAGAGCTAAATTTTACCAAGGCTGCGCAGCGAATGTGTACTGTGCAACCTTCTTTAAGTCAGCAAATTAAAGACCTAGAACAGGAAGTTGGGGTGCAATTATTGATGCGAACCAACCGAAAAGTTGAGCTGACTGCAGAAGGTCAGGCCTTTTTAAAAGAAGCGCGTTTGAGTTTAGAGCATGCTGAAAAAGCCATGATAGATGCGCGTCAAATTGCGCAGCTCAGTAAAGAACAACTGAATATCGGCTTTGTTCCTGTGGCTGAAATGAAGGTCTTTCCTTATATCATGCCAAATATTCGTGCTCAGTTTCCTGAGTTAAAAATTCATTTTCATAGTTTAATGGATGTCGATCAGATCAGTGCAGTACGTAAAGGGGAGATTGATATTGCCTTTACTCGTTATGTCGAAGAAAGCCCTGATATAGAATCTGTTCAGATTTTTACTGAGCCTTTGGCGTTGATTGTACCGAAAAATTCGCCTGTTGCAGAACAGCGGCATATCAGCATTAAAAACATGAATAATCAGGATTTTATTATTAGCGATGAACACTCATCACCTGAGCTATACCGAATTATTCAAGATTTCTTTAAGCAAAATAAACTGAATGTGAACTTGGTACAGCACTCGACCAATATTTTGTTAAATGTCAATTTGGTCGGTATGGGCGTGGGATGGAGTTTGGTGCCGTCTTATGTCATTCCATTGCTCGGTGATAAAATATTGGTTAAAAGTACAGTTGAACCCTTGCCGACCATTGGTCTGTATGCGAGCTATCGAAAAGATCGTAAAAATGATGCGATCGAATTGATTTTAAAAGTCTTAAAAGAGCAGTTCTATATGGGCTTTTTCTAAGCCTTTAAATATTGCCCTAAGATTTAAATAAAAAAATCCTGAATTAAGCGCTTCGGGATTTTTTATTTATCATATTTTTAATCAAAGACTCAATGATAAGTTGCCTTTATCGCTCTGATTTATTTAAACCATTTTTGTAAATAGGGTTTCATCACGCGGTAGGCAATCAAACCGATGAGTATAATCAGATAGAGTGGCCAAATCGTAATGAGAATAACCAGTAGGCTCAACACAAATTGCCAACCTTTTTGAATACCATACCACGCTCTTTGCCAGAAACTATCGCCATTTAACTGCGCAACAGCATCAAGGTTAATATCGATATGTTCACGGACAGTGGCAGGTTGAGTAAAGCCAATCACAATCGTGCTATAGCGGACACGATCTTGAACTTCTAAGCGAGTCAGGCGTGAGATTTCATTGACTTGCGCTGCTGCTACATGGTCTGGCACGACCGTTGTTTGCGACATTTTTTCTTCGAGTAGTTTTAGCTCATAGCGTTTTGCCGAATATTGCTGACGGTTCAAAAAATGCATAAGGGGCAACAGTTGATTAACGAAATGTGCAGCTTTTTCACTTGGCACACGAATGATCATTTCCGCTTGCGGATTTATTTTTTCAAAGATTTTAATTTTGCCGTCAGCAATCGGGTAGGATTGACTCTCTTGCACCACAAAGTCGATATTTTTCTGTTCAATAAAGCCACCTAAACTTAGCGTGAGTTTTTCAATTTCTAAGGCCGTTTTAACCACATCTTTCGACTCAAAACTGACATTGGCTTCTCGAACCATTTTACGAGAGGCTTCGGCTGGGTTGACCTGCTCATTTAAAATAGTTTCAGGTTTTTGTGTTGTTGCAGGCGTGGTAGACGGCTCATTGGAAGTGCTTTCCGCTGCTTGATCTTGCTGTGTACTGACTTGAGCAGGTTGTGCATCTGCGCTGGCTTCAGTTGCCATTTCTTCGGTTTTCTTGGAACAGCCTGAAATTAAAATCACCGTAAACATGGCAATTAAATATTTATTTTTCATCGATGTAGAGCTCAATTGTTTGATTATCAGAAAGTCGGAGTAAATACTTTTTGCTTTAAATATAAATTCAAATTTAGCGTAATTATTAGTCGGGCGTATTGTATCGGAAAGTGTTTAAAGCACGGATGAACGCAACATAATTCTACATAAAGCCGCGTATAGTAATAGACAGAACAACAAGGATGAAAATAAGGATATCTACAATGAACCCAGCAATGAAACTCTACAGCAATCCACGCTCACGCAGTAATACCATTCTGCCTTTATTGAAAGAATTAGACATCGAGTCAGAAGTTGAGATTATTGAAGTGCCATATGAAGAGATGCATCAAGCGGCATATCTCAAGATTAACCCCATGGGCAAAGTTCCCTGCTTGGTCGATGGTACTGCTGTGATCAGTGAAACTGCAGCCATCTTTAGCTATTTAGCCGATAAATTCAGTGACAAAGGTTTAGCACCCGCATTGGATGATCCAAAACGGGGTGAATATTTGAAATGGATGTTTTTCTGTCATGGTCCGCTGACTGAATATGGACATGAAAAATGTCGGCATTAGTACTGAGTTGATGGATGAAAAACGTGGCAGTTTGAGTTTTGGTAATGAAAAAATACTTTTAGATTTTATTAAAACAGGGCTTGCGCAGGCACAGCCATATCTGTTGGGGGATAAAATTAGCGCAGCAGATTTGTATTTAGCTTATTGGATGGTGTATGCCATTTCATTCAAAATATTGCCATATTTAGATGAATTTAAACCTTTTATTCAGCAGATTCAGCAACGTGAATCAGTAAAAAATGTGCATTGGTTTCAGTCGATTTAACTTGGATGCTTATTTGATTATTGGCTGAACGTGGCGTTGCTATATGTCTAATCATATAGCTCTTTCTTTGAGAACTACAAAGAAAGAGTTTTAAATATCAATCATAAGATACTAAAGCGATTTTAATTATTGCCTAGATAATGTATGGCAAATGTTGAGCTAAATTAAATAGACTCAATCATTGTTGGTTCTATTTAAAAAATCATCGGCTTCATCATCAGATAGAGGTGGGCCTAAATCTCTTTCAAGTTTGGCATATATTTCAAGCAGTCTTTTTTGATGTGGATCCATATCTAAGGCACGATGCTGCTGATATGTTAATTGATCATCAATCCAATCATAATCCTGAATCGTAGACCCGGCGAAACTGGTTTTCAAATGGAGTTTGTAATAACCAGAAAAGTTGTGTTTCTTGGTATCTAGACAGAGATAGGCGAAGGTAGACCAACCACTTTCGGGAAATTTAAGGCGAGTTCGGCAGGGCTTCTTTTCTAGTGTAAATGTGGGTGAATAGACTTGGCCTTTTAGAATGATATTTTTATCTTGACCAAAATATTGAGTTTGTAATGCAAATAAAGCAAGAATCACTGTGGTGAGAAAAAAGCTGGCAATGACTGCATAAAAAAATGAAATGTATAAATGGAAGGACAAAAAATTAGATTCTTCGTTTTTGTTCACATCTTTTTCTAAGCGTAATAAATAGCAATTCAAAGAAATAAGAAAACAGAGGCAAAAAACGAAAATAGCTAACCAACTATTGGCATGAAAATGATGTATCTCTACGAAAATGAGTGAACAGATAAAAATAAAGCCCAACAAACTATAAATGAATAATTTCTGAAATCTTTTTTGCATTTTGCGAAGCTTATAATTATGTATTGAACGATTATAGCATGCGATGTTTATAGTGATTATAGAAAAAAATCACCATGCTTTATGCATGGTGATTTTTAATTCTTGCAGATCTATTTAGATTATTAAGCATGCAATTTTGCAAACAATTGTTGGCTCACGCTGTCTAAAGTTTGTGGAATTGCAATCGCTGCAACAAAACGGTCTGGGCGAAGAATCGTAACAGATTCAGTGGTTTTACCAAACCAACCACGAATATCGGTACCAATATCACCAATCGTAATCACATTGTCGTACTTGGTGCGATTTTCATTGCTAAGCTGAACAGCAGGCAATACTTGGATAAATTTAACGCCCAATTTTTGCCATTTTTTCATGGTCGCATCTGACAGACCCCATTTCGGATCGACGCCCCAAGCAATGATTGCAAAGTCGTTACCGATGACTTCATCAAGTAGGACTTTTTCACCAGATTCAAGTTGAACATATGGTTGAATGAACATTTTACCCACAGGTGAATCTTTAACACCGTTATTGATCAATGCACCATCGTTGTACTTCGGCATTGGCTTGAAGCGCATTTCCAATAGATATTGTTTGATCGGTTTGATGTAATTGAGCGCATACGCGATACCATCACGCACGAAACCTTGCCATTTTTTTGGTGGCGCAAGGACATGACCCGCCATTACAGAAAGATCAATCATCGCTTTGGCATGATCTTTACGTTCAACTTGGTATGTATCTAAAAGCGCTGGGCCAGCTTTGCCTTGTACAACCATTGCAACTTTCCACGCAAGGTTGAACGCATCACGCATACCACTGTTATACCCTTGACCTTGCCAAACTGGCATGATGTGCGCAGCATCGCCTGCAAGTAAAATACGGTCTACACGGAATTTATCTGCAATACGGGCATTGTGGGTATAAACACGCTGACGAATCACTTCAATACCGTCGGTCGTTGGAAGCACTTTCGACAATAATTTGGCAATGTTTTCAGGTTTGCTTAATTCTTCTTGAGTCTCCCCAGGCATCACCATAAATTCGAAACGACGAATACCGTGTGGAAGAGCAGCAGATACATAAGGACGCACAGGGTCACAGCATAGGTAAATGTGTGGCGTTGCAAGTGGGTCATTATTGATGTCGATCACGATCCATTGGTTCGGTGCAGTTTTACCATCGAAGCCGATGTTGAGGGTACGACGTACCACTGAGTTACCACCATCACAAGCAATCAAATACTGCGCTTGAATTTTTTCAGCTTCACCGTCTTTATTTTGAATATTGAGCGTTACACCATTGGCATCTTGGCTAAAATCAGACAATTGACGAGAGAATAAAACATTTGTGGTTTCGTACTGTTTTAAACCTTGTAGCAGTACATTATCGACTTGCGGTTGAATAAAGGCATTACGACGTGAGAAACCAAATTCACGAGTGAGCGGTTGAATGTCTGCGAAACAACGACCTTTAGGGGTTAAGAAACGCATCGCGTGGTTCGGTGTTGTATGCGGTAACACTTGGTCCACTAAACCTAATGATTGGATGGTACGTAATGATTCATCATCAATACCAATCGCACGTGGGTAGTCAATCAGGCTGTCTAGTTGTTCAATCACAATGACTTTGACACCTTGCTTACTTAAGTAGTTTGCAATGGTTAAGCCGACAGGACCTGCGCCCAGAATGGCAACTTCCGTTGTGTAATTTGCTTTATTGCTCATGCGTAAACATCCAATCACTTCACATATGCCACTATTAAGTTCTAAACCGAGACTTTCAACAAGCTAGGCATAAGTCGAAACGATGAATCGAATTGTCGTGTTTTTTGAAGGGTTTTATTTTAAGTGAATGATATATATTTATTTATATGAAAATCATCAATCATTTTGAATGATTTATCAATCATTAAAATCTATTAATCAGTGGCTTTGAGCATAAAAAAGCCGAATCATTTTTCAATGATCCGGCGACTTTAATTCATTTAGCACAACATTCTATTAGTGAGGGATAAATGTTGAGCAGCAGACTAAATGAATTTAGCGTGTGGAGTACGCTATCCGTCTATTACTGAGCAGGTTGAGCTGGTGCAGAACCTTCAGCATTTGCTTCTGAAGCAGGTTGAGCAGCAGTACCTTCAGCAGCAGTTGTTTCAGTCGCTGGCTGTTCTTGAGTGCTAACCACTACTTTTTCTTGTTCAGGTGCTTCTTGTTTATCTTTGCTGGCAGCAAAACTTGTTGCAGCTGCAGCAGCTAGAGTAGAAGCAAGTAAAATTTGAGTTAATTTCATTTTGAGCATCCTTATATATTTTAGTAAGTCCTGAAAAGATCATCACGTCCATCAGGAGAGAACTCATGCTAAATCGAGAAAACCGAGTGATCAATGCGAGCAACAAAGTGAAACAAACTGGTTAACTGGATGAATACATAACCGTCCATCCTGTGTTTTAAATGTAAAAAAATATCGGAATCTTCATTTAACTTTGCAAGAAAAAATGACCAAATCGACTTCATGATTCATTCATTGTTTACATGATGATTACATCGAAGTCGTAATTAAGCTGAATCCAGAATTTTCACTAAAATCCAAATGTAAGGATTCTTTTCGATATGGCTATTTTTTTAAATATAAGAGTTAACTTTGCCAATAAAATGTGACCAGATATGTCATGCATTCATGCAAATGGAATAAATAGGCTGTTTAACAGCCAGATCATCATTCAATGCCTCGGATACTAGGCTGATCTATGCTTTAGGAAAATGAAGACGGAGAAATGAAGACTAGGCTTGCAGCATTTTTTTGAAATCATTATGGTAAAGGCCATCAATCATTGGCTATTTATTTGAGTGACTCACTTTTGAAATTAGTTTCTACCCACGGTGCGATTCCGGTTCATATTATTTCTGGCTTTTTAGGTGCGGGTAAAACCACAGTTTTACAGCAGCTATTAAAGCAAAAGCCAGCGGGCGAAACTTGGGCCGTACTGATGAATGAGTTTGGGCAAATCGGGGTCGATCAACAGATGTTGCCGCAAGATCAGGGCTTTGCGGTGAAGGAATTATTGGGTGGATGTCTATGTTGTAGCAGCCAACTGCCGATGCAAATTGCGTTGTCACGGTTATTGTCAGAGGTGAAACCCGACCGACTGTTTATCGAGCCAACAGGTTTGGGGCATCCTGGACAACTTTTGGAGCAATTGACTGAGCCACATTGGCATCCGCATTTAGCCATGCGGGCATTGGTGACCGTGGTTGATGGCTCACGCTTACATGATCAAGAGTGGACTTCGCAAAATCTGTATGCCGATCAACTCAAAGTGGCACAAATCGTGGTGGTGTCTCATGTCGATTGTATGAGTGATGCCGATCAAGCTGGTTTGGAACGACTCAAACAAGCGTATTTACCGTATCAGCAGCAATGGATCAATGTTGTCAAAGGTGATTTAAAACTGACACACATTGATCTCGCCTATGTAGGGAGTCCTCGTAAAATTCAGCCTTTATTGGCGATGCAAAAGCAAATGCCGGTTGATGTACCCACAGAAATTAAACAGTTGCCTTATCATTATGTTGAATCCGCTCAGGGCTATAGTGTCGCAGGTTGGAAACTCCCAAAACGTTGGATTTTCGACTTTTTTGAGCTGTTAGATTTACTCTGTGAGCAGCAAGATTGGCTACGGATCAAAGGTATTTTTCAGACAGACCAAGGTTGGAAAACCTTTAACTTTAATCCTGATCAGTTTAATTATCAGTCGAGCGAGGAAAGTATCGATAATCGTGTCGAAATTATTTACCAAACTGAACGTGAATGGCTCGAATTTGAAGATCGCTTAATGCAGTGTCGTATCGATGCCGATAAAGCGGAGAAATAAGTAAATCAACGCAGCAAAAGCTTGCTAAATCTTATATGCTAAGCGCCAAATTTGAGGACTTTACCATGGCGCTAAAAGCTACAATTTATAAAGCAGATTTGAACATTGCCAATATGGATGTACACCAATATGGTGATTATCAATTGACGATGGCTTTGCATCCTTCTGAAACGATTGAACGTTTGATGGTACGTGTCTTGGCATATGCACGCTATGCAGATGAAGCATTAGAATTTACCAAAGATCTTTTCGAAACAGACGAACCAGCGCTGTGGGAAAAAGATTTAACAGGTCAATTGGTGAAATGGATTGAAGTCGGTTGCCCTGACGAAGACAAAGTCAAAAAAGCCAGTGCTCGTTGCCCACACGTTGCTGTGATTACCTATGGTTCTTCAGTAGACGAATGGTATAAACGCAACAGCAAACTGAAAACCCTGAAGAATGTTGAAATTTGGCAATTATCTGAAGCGAGTACAGCTGCCATTCAAGAGTTATGCGAACGAACCATGTCTTTACAATTAAATGTGATGGATGGCGAATGGACTTTGATTGGTGATAAAGCTCAAGCGGTGATTGAATGGACACAATTGCAATAAGCATTTGATGTGATTTAACTCATCACGATGGATGTGAGTTCAGGCTTGCATCCTGACTATAAAATTCGGTATATCTACAAACAATGAGAAAATTTTAAAGATGGGGAGCAGCCGATGTACCCTGATTTTTATTTGTTATTTGTGGCGCTTATGATTGGCGCTGTCATTGGTGCGGAACGTGAGTACCGAAGTAAGTCGGCAGGTCTGCGCACCATGATTATGGTCAGTTTAAGTTCATGTTTATTTACTATCCTATCGTTACGTATCGGCGTTGATAGTCATGATCGAATTGCGGCCAATATTTTGACTGGCCTCGGCTTTTTGGGTGCGGGGGTAATTTTTAAAGATGAAAATCGAATTTCAGGCATTACCACAGCAACTACCATTTGGATGACCGCTGCCTTAGGCATGGCTGCGGGAGCGGGCTATGTCATGCTGAGCTTGATTGGTACGGTGATTGTGCTGATCGTTTTAATTGTTTTGATTTATATTCAAGCGTGGATTGAAGCGAAAAACCAAGCACGGAGTTATCGTATCGTTTGTCACTTTCGACAACAAACGCTGGATGACTATGAAGAGCTGTTTAAAACCTATCAAATGCAAGTGGTTCGTAGTGTGCGACATAAAACTGAACATAAAATCAGTGGGCGTTGGATCTTAATTGGCTCTGCGACAAACCATAGAAAATTAACTCAAGATCTAATGAATGATCAGGATATTCTGGAGCTCAATTTTTAACAGCGTATTTACTACGGCATCCAAAGTAATCCTGTTTATAATAGGGTTTTATTTTGATTGCGGCATTTGAGGTTGAGAGCATGAGCAAAGAATTAGAAATTATTGACTTAGTGGTAGGCGATGGTAAAGAAGCGGTTAAAGGCGCTTTGATTACAACACACTATACAGGCTGGTTAGAAGACGGCACTAAATTCGATTCATCACTGGATCGTGGTAATTATTTTGAAACGGTAATTGGTACAGGCCGTGTGATTAAAGGTTGGGATCAGGGCATCATGGGGATGAAAGTCGGTGGTAAACGTAAGTTAATCGTGCCATCACATTTGGCTTATGGTGAGCGTAAAATGGGCAATGTGATTCCTGCCAATTCAAATCTTATTTTTGAGATTGAATTGTATGATGTAAAAACGCGCGATTAATACAGTGACTGTTTTAGATCGATGACATGGAAGTTATTGATCAATTTGATAAAATAGTAGTTGTTATTTTTGTCTTTTACCGTAGATTAGAATAATTGCTCGAGTATAAACGCAGGAATCAAAGCCGTTGTCTTTACAGTTGCCTTGCACCAGATTGTTCTGGGTTCTTACCTTTATTATTTTTACATTGGCACTCACTGTATCGACTGCTCAAGCACAGTATGAAACTGCTCCTAAATCGTTTTATTTAAAATATCAAAACGAAGTTAACCAAATCTACTTCACGGAAGACACCAGTAGCCTCTTACAAGGCAAATGGTTGTTTTATCCAAATCAATTTTTAACGTCTCCGAGTTCGGTTCTAGTCGGTCAAACGGTCTATCTGCCTGCATCATTTAAAGACATCACAGGGGACAGTAAAGGTTTTGGGACATTTACTGGACATTTCCAAATTCCCAAACAATTTATTGGCCGACGTATCGCGGTCTTGATTCCAAATCAGTACGGTGCGTATCGGGTATTTTTAAATGGTGATGTGATCGTTCGTTTGGGCGAGGTGGGGCGTACTGAAGCAGAACAAAAAACGGAGAATGCACCGCGAATTGCCTATTTTGTGGCACAAGATGAATATTTCACTTTAACCATTCAGGCTTCAAGTTTTAACAGTATGCACGGCGGGTTTGAAAACCCGATGCGTATTGGTATTGCTAAGACAGTAAACCGCCAATTCCAACAACAAATGATGAGTATTGGAATGGTGTCGGGCGCCGTCTTGGGTGTGGGACTATTTACGATCCTATTTTCTGTTTTCCGAGGTTTACGCGGTCGCAATAGCCGAAGTAATTTGGTGTTTGGCTTATTTATTGTCTTTTTAGCATTCCATAATTTATTTTCAGCACCTTATGCCTATACCACTTTTACCGATATCAATTGGTTGTGGGGCACGCGATTAGAATATTTATTTACTTATTTGGCGTCGATTTTCTTTTTAAGTTATATCCACTTGCTCAGTCGTCGCTATTTATTTACCTTAAATTATCAGATCGCGATGTTGCTATTGTCTTTGAATATTTCAGTGACTTTTGTTTCGACGCCTGAGATTTTTCAGCCTTTGGCAACCTACAGCTTTGCTTATGTGATCGTTGTTCTGAGTAATTTTGCTTATGGTTTTTACGTAACACTGAAAAAGAAAGAACCGTATTCAAAATTAAATTTAATCGCGGTTATTTTCCTGTGCATTACTTTTTTAAACGACTTCTTGCTGATGATGAATTTGATTGATTCAGTCAATTTATCGTTCATTTCAACCAGTTTGTATGCCTTGTTGATCATGTTTCAGCAATCGCACCATTATGCACAGCAGTCGATGCATACCGAGCAGTTAAATAATAGTCTGCTTGAGCTAAACAGTTCACTCGATCAGAAAGTCAAAGAGCGCACCTTACAGCTCCATGAGCTGAATAAAAAATTAGAGCTACAAATTCGTATTGATGCCTTAACGGGGGCATTCAACCGCCGTGCACTGAATGCTGAAATTCAACGCTTATATTCGGAGGTCCGTTTTCATAGTCACCGAACATTGGTCTTTGCGATGTTAGATGTCGATTATTTTAAAAATTATAATGACCACTATGGACATCTTAAAGGCGATGAGGTGTTACAGCAGATCGTGAAAACCATGCAAAACACCCTGCCAAGTTCAGCCTATGTAGCTCGCTACGGTGGAGAAGAGTTTGCCATATTGATGCATGATGTTCCGTATGCGATTGCCCAAGAGCAATTACAATTGGTACTCGAAGCCATGCGTGATGAACAGCTTGAACATGTTAATCGGGGTGATGACAAAAATTATGTCACACTGAGTTTGGGCATGGCATGGATGGATAAGCAAAATGACTTCGAAAGTATCGAAGCTTTAATGAAGCATGCAGACTATTATTTATATATGGCCAAACAGGCAGGACGCGATCAACTTAAGCCTTGATACCATGAATTGTATAGGTTTAAAAACTCTGAGGTGATATCGCTAGTATTCTTTGCCAATCCTTATTTAGATTCATTTATCTTTAAATTCATCTATACAATCATCTTATTTGAAAATCTGTCCCTCTACGAACTTTATCTCTCTACTAGCAGAGTTGTTTGACTAATTTAAGAGGTACATCAGCAGGCTCAAAATCTTGATGTGCGACAAAGCCATATTTTTGGTAAAAGGCGAGTGCAGTATGGGTACTTTCTAGACTGATCTCGGTAATATTCTTTTTCCGGACACAGTGAATCATGTTTAACAATAACGCCTTACCAATGCCTTGGTACTGACGTTCAGGGCAAATATAGTTCAGTAAAATTTGTCCTTGATCACTGACTAAAATAAAGCCGACCACTCGATTATCACTGACGTAGACCCAACTGTCGTTGTAAAGCATCCACATTAGAATATTTGATTGATTTGCCTCCTCAAGCCAAGTTTGAATCACACTTTCATTACGTTGATGGTCCTGGATACATGAACGAATGCTGTTGTGAATCACGTGAATAATTTCGGGTATATCCTGAATTTGTGCTTCGCGTATCATAATTTTTTCTTTTTATAGAAAACTCCAACAGCCTGTCATTTCAGAAGATATCGCCTTGTGCTTAAAGAGGCTTCTTGTTGCGTTTTATGTTTTTTTGCAGCCATTGCGCCGTTGGGTTGGGTTTTTATTTCAAAATTGTTGCAAAATTTACAAATGTATATTTATAAGTTAATCGTTAAATACGGATAAATAACCACATAAATGCATCTAACTATACTGTTTTTAAAGTAATAATAGATCTTTTAGAAATGTATACATACTCAATGATTTCAGCAGGTGTAATAGTTTGAAATAAATTAGCAAAGAAAATAGGCAAGATTTCAGCTTTAAAATAGTTTTGTATGAATTTTCTCTGTACACGACAAAAATAGATAACTCATTGAAATAATGTCACAATAATTGTTTTCTAACGACGAATACTATGACACATCTCAATGAGTTATATCTTATCTTAAACAAATCTCTAAAATGGAAC
>NZ_VPCD01000032.1:0-12803 GCF_013418345.1 Acinetobacter sp. YH12144
TTCAGCAAGTGTTTTTTCTGCTTTGATCGCAGCAAGTGCTACCTTAGCCTTAAAGTCGTTTGAATGATTTCTTCTTGGTCTACGTGCCATAAAATACTCCATATATTGATGTTTATAACATCATTTGGGGAGCAAAATATCACTTATAAGTGTTGTTCAAATTTCCTGATCCACCTCTTAAGTACCCGTTGTATTAAAGCTTTTTAGAAATTTAAATAAATCCATTATTTCTTCCCCCCATGAAAAAATAAATAAATTATACTCAATAATATCTAGTGGATTAAATAGCCGTTGGTCGAATAGCTAGAGCTATGGATCAAGTGATCATTAAAAAAATATGTATTACTTTTGAATCTAGACTTATCTAAAGTTTGAATCAGGCAAATACAAAAATACAGTTCCCAACTCAATGAGAACTGTATTATTAATACTACAAATTGATCGAAATTAAACAGCAAGTACTTTCACAATAATGGTTTGCATGTCTTCATTTTCTTCAGCCAAATAAACACGCTTTAACTCTTTACTTTTCACTTTGAATTGATGATTTTGATACTGAATTACAGCCGGAATTTGATCAAAATACAGGCTATCTGCGTCTAATTCTTCTTGAAAAAGTGGCGTGCCCAATTGATAGTCTAGGCTTTTTAATACTACATATTTAACAGTCGTTTTCATTGAAATAAACCTACTTTTGTTACGCTCTTTATTTTAAGTTTTAACATCGTTTTCCTTCCGAAAAAACCTTTATTTCATATTTTCGTACAGCTTCTAAGCAATCACGCTATTTTTGTGAATTCCACAACACCCACAGTACCAACTTAGACTTTTAGTGAAATTACAGGCGAGCGGAATCAATGCTAAAATTTTAAGAATACTAATGATCATTCACCATTCTACTTTGGGGTAAGCACATGCTTAAACAGTGTTGCGATGCTTTAGAACAAAAATCCATGACTATCGCATTTATCGAGAGTGCAAGCTCTGGTTATTTATGTAGCCAATTTTCAATTTATAAGAATAGTGGTGCAGATATCTTGTTAGGTGGTCTGGTCAGCTATGATCCGTCGATCAAGCGTGAAATTTTAAAAGTAGATCCTCTACTGATAGAACAATATACGGCCGAATCGGCAGAAGTGACTCAAGCGATGGCTGAGCACGGACAACAGCTTTTTTCACGTGCAAACTTTGTGGTTGCCTGCACTGGATTACTCAAATCCGGTGGCAGCGCAACTGTAGAAAAACCCGAAGGAACATTTTATATTTCAATCTTACATGACAGTCGTATTTATAATTACCACTATTTTATTTTAGGTACAGCTTTAGAACGCTTAGATCAGTTAACTGAAAATGTTGCTCACAGTGTATTAGACATCTTAAATGCAGAATAAAACATACATAATCTTCATATTTAAATATCATTTTGCATAGCATACTGTATTGAGAAATTTTTCTCATCAGGACAAGAAAATGCAGCTACGTCATTTCAATGCATTCGCAATTAGCACACTACTGTCCTGCTCTGCTTTGGCTACGGTAGGCGGTCCTCAAAACATTGAGGTTTTAGGTTTTGATAAAAAAGACCAAAAAATCTATTTAATGCGTCATTTTGAAGATGGTCGTGGTCGTTTACCACAATTATATTATTATCAATTAAATAGCCAAAAACCGACGCAATTAATTACAGTGAGATCTTTATATATTAATCCCAAGACAAAACGGATTGATTACGATCAAGACAGCACCCAGTTTGATAAAGAAATTGCGAAAATAAAAAAACGTTTAGTCAAATTAACACCAGTAAATAACAATAATGCTCGAATACAGTTATTAACAACCATGAATGGCACTGCAAAATCATGGTATGACCCGAATGAAACCATTGATAAATGGACCTATCAATATCGTGTTAAAAATTCGCAGTATAAAAGCGCTGTACAAAAGGCTGAGACGTATAAAGAAGGTTTAAAAATTTCTAAAACTTATCGTGTAGTGCAAAAGCCATTTTATTTAGTGACTGTTAAATATCTAGGGATTCCATTTGAAACAGGATATAGCGTTGAAGATCCGGTTTTACTAACCAAATAGATTGTTAACTCAAATAACAAATAATAAAAAAGCCTCTTTTGAGGCTTTTTTATTTCACTTTAAAATTATGCCGCAGAACGTTCTGCAATCGGCACAACTTTACGAAGTTCAGGGCCTGTATAGTCCGCGCTTGGGCGAATAATACGGTTGTCTGCACGCTGTTCCATCACGTGTGCTGCCCAGCCTGTTACACGGCTCATCACAAAGATTGGTGTGAATAGTTTGGTTGCAATATCCATGAAATGATATGCCGATGCATGGAAGAAGTCTGCATTACAGAACAATTTCTTCTCACGCCACATCACTTCTTCACAGCGTACTGATACTGGATAAAGTACAGTATCACCGACGTCTTTTGCTAGGCGCTCAGACCAGATTTTGATGATGCCATTACGTGGATCATTGTCTTTATAGATCGCATGACCAAAGCCCATGATTTTTTCTTTACGTTCCAGTTTGCCGAGCATTTCACGTTCAGCTTCTTCCGGAGACGTCCAGTTTTCAATCATTTCCATCGCTGCTTCATTTGCACCGCCATGTAATGGGCCACGAAGTGAACCAATTGCACCTGTGATACATGAATGCATATCTGACAATGTTGATGCACATACACGCGCTGTGAATGTAGATGCGTTAAATTCATGCTCTGCATACAGAATCAGTGATACGTTCATCACTTGTTCATGCAATTCATTTGGTTTTTCGCCACGCAGTAAATGTAGGAATTGAGCGCCGATTGAATCATCATCGGTATTTTCTTCTACACGTACGCCATCATGGCTGAAACGGTACCAATAGCAGATGATCGCAGGAAGCGTTGCCAAAATACGGTCTGCAACATCTTGTTGTTCAGCAAATGACTGTTCTGTTTCTAAGTTACCTAGCATTGAAACGCCTGTACGCATCACATCCATTGGGTGTGAGTCTGCAGGAATACGTTCTAATACTTCTTTCAACGCTTGTGGCAATTGACGCAATGATTTGAGTTTAGCTTTGTATGCTGCTAATTGTTCTGTTGTTGGCAATTCACCAAAGAAAATCAGGTACGCAACTTCTTCAAACTGGCAGTTTTCTGCCAAGTCTTGAACGTCATAACCACGATAGGTTAAGCCCGCACCGCTTTTGCCTACAGTTGAAAGTGCAGTTTTACCCGCTACTTGTCCGCGCAGTCCTGCGCCCGTGAGTACTTTTCCTTCAGCCATTTTTTATTTTCCTTCAGTGAACAATTTATCTAAGGTGTTTTCAAAAGTGTGATAATCGAGGAATTGATAGAGTTCTTTTCGTTGTTGCATTTTATCCAGTACATTGACTTGTGTACCGTCATTGCGGATCGCATGCATCACTTCGAGTGCCGCTTTTTGCATTGCACGTGTCGGAGACAATGGATAAAGCACCATTGAAATGCCTTGCTCGCCTAATTCTTCTTTGGTGTAGTAAGGGGTATCACCAAACTCTGTGATATTTGCCAATACTGGTACACCCACAGCATCGCAGACTGTTTTGTACATGGTGATGTCTGTCATTGCTTCAGCAAAGATCGCATCTGCTCCTGCTTCTACACATGCACATGCGCGGTCGATCACTGCCTGCAAACCTTCTTTTTGTAATGCATCTGTACGTGCCATCACCACAAAATTTGAATCGGTTTTTGCATCGACTGCCGCTTTAATACGGTCAACCATTTCTTGTTGTGACACAATTTCTTTGTTTGGACGGTGACCACAACGTTTTTGTGCCACTTGGTCTTCGATATGAACCGCTGCTGCACCTGCTGCAATCATTTGCTTCACACTGCGGGCAATATTAAATGCACCGCCCCAACCTGTATCGATATCGACAAGTAATGGCGTATCTACACGTTCAGTAATACGACGAACATCTTCCAAAACATTGTCTAAACTGGTCATGCCTAAGTCAGGTAAACCATATGAATAGTTCGCAACACCTGCACCAGATAAATATATGGCTTTATAGCCAACTTCTTTTGCCATCATTGCTGCATAGGCATTTACTGTGCCAATGATTTGTAATGGTTTTTCGATTTCCAATGCTTGTCTAAATCTTAAGCCTGCAGACGTTTGTTGTGTCATATTCCTTTCCACGGCATTTACTTTAATTTTCGAAGTTTGAGTATATCCATATTTTTTTCCAACTCTATGGCTTTGTAGAATATTAACTCTAAAACTTTAGTCAAATATTTCACTTATCACCTATCTGTTGTTATTCTTTAGTCAAAGATCTCTAATTTATAAGCAAAGCAGAAAAGTACTAATTTTTTTGCTATAATTATCGTCAAATCAGCTCTTTTTTTGTTAAAAATTATCACTTTATGCAAGATTTAATACACATTGAACCTCTAACGCATGACCAGCCACAAACGCGGCGCGGACATGAACGATGTGTTGCGCTTTTAGAAAGTGCTACGGAGCTTTTTTTAAAACGTGGTTTTGATGCAGTTTCA
The DNA here is from genome assembly GCF_013418345.1 of Acinetobacter sp. YH12144. Classification (NCBI taxonomy): domain Bacteria; kingdom Pseudomonadati; phylum Pseudomonadota; class Gammaproteobacteria; order Moraxellales; family Moraxellaceae; genus Acinetobacter; species Acinetobacter sp. YH12144. The sequence goes on from NZ_VPCD01000032.1 coordinate 4,550, forward strand.
TTAGATGACATCGTGAATCATGCAGGTGGTTCAAAAGCGTCAATCTATAAATATTTTGGTAATAAAGACGGATTATTTAAGGCCATTTGTGACTATCGTCGCTGCTTATTTTTCAAAGATATTTGCCTACCATTTACGGTGAGCCCTGACACCGATATTCGTGCTTATCTCATCAATACTTTAAGTGACTTTCATCAGCATATCGTGATGCCTGAAAATGCGGCATTTATGCGGTTAGTCTTAGAACAAACAGGACGTAATCCTGAAATAGCACGTTATATTCATGAGCAAGGCCCAAAACAAATTCAGAACACCGTTGCGGAAATTTTATATCAAGCACATCAACACGGTTTGCTGTATTGTGAAAACCCGCTGTTTTCGGCTCAATTTTATTTTGGAATTTTGCGAAATTTAGAATGGCGCGTTCTCATGGGCATCACCATTGATGAAAATGATCAAGAAACCATCAATTACATCAGTTATTGCGTCGATCGTTTCCTAGACGGTCACCAAAAGCGCTAGATTTTTTGCAATTTACCTCTCTTATAGTATATTAATCGATTCCTTTTTCTCTAACCAACCAACAACTAATTGTTGTTTTGTTTTTTGATTCAGCAATTATTGTGGAGTAACAATGGCTCTACGTCACTTTCTAACTTTACGCGATTTATCGACTTTAGAACTTAACCAAATTGTACAGCGCGGTATCGAACTCAAGCGCAAACAGCATAACAATGAAGTTTTCCAGCCTTTCGTTGGTAAAGTCATGGGCATGATTTTTGAGAAATCGAGCACCCGTACACGTGTATCGTTTGAAGCAGGAATGAGCCAATTTGGTGGTAGCGCAATTTTCCTTTCATCTCGCGACTCTCAATTAGGTCGTGGCGAGCCAGTAGAAGATTCTGCACGTGTGATTTCAAGCATGCTTGATATTGTGATGATTCGTACTTTTGGTCATGACATTGTTGAACGTTTTGCCTCTTATTCAAAAGTTCCTGTCATCAATGCATTAACAGATGATCACCACCCTTGCCAATTACTTGCCGATGTTCAAACATTTGTTGAACACCGTGGTTCTATTGAAGGCAAAACGGTTGCTTGGATTGGTGATGGCAACAATATGTGTAACTCATATATTGAAGCTGCTCATATGTGGGGCTTTAAATTAAAAATCGCTGCACCTAAGGGCTATGAACCTAAAGCTGAATTTTTATCTGAATTTGCACACTGTGTGGAACTTGTTGATTCTGCCGAAGATGCTGCGGTTAATGCAGATTTAATCGTGACAGATGTTTGGGCAAGTATGGGCCAAGAAGAAGAACAAAAAATTCGTGAAAAAGCGTTTGCTGATTATCAAGTGAATGAACGCCTGATGGATCTTGCTCACGCTGACTGCCTATTTATGCACTGCTTACCTGCGCATCGTGGCGAAGAAATTTCTGAAAATATGCTTGACCACAAAAATGCTGTGGTTTGGGATGAAGCTGAAAATCGCTTACATGCACAAAAAGCACTTGTTGAATTCTTAATTAACGAAAATCTTAAAAAAGACTAAGGTTTTACTTAGATAAATGAAGCACCTTCGGGTGCTTTTTTTGTTTTTGCATGCTTTAATAAAACCATATATTTTATAAGTGATTAAGATTATGCGTTTAAGAAATATTTGCTTATTGGCTCTTGGATTGAGCTTATCTACTTTTAGCTTTGCTGGTGAACCAAGTGAATTAGATCAATACTTGGTGAAAAATCAGATTTTAGATAGCAATTTTAAAATTAAAAATAAAACAGGTTTAAACGAAATACTGGCTGCCATTAGTGATGAAGATTCACGCACTCTTCCCTATCAAGTTGATCAGAATATGTTGATGGAAAAAATGGAAATGGAAGCGGATAAGATTGAAATTGATGGTATTATCACCACCCCTGATTTTGCGCAATTTGAACAATCAGTCGGTGAACATAAGGTGAAGCAACTCATCAAGCATAATTCACTCCAAAACTGTGAATTACTATTCGAGCATCAATTTCAACGTGTTAATCCATATAAAATTGAAATGGATCTAAGCTCGGGTAGCAAACAATACGAAATTATCATTAAAAATACAGAGTGCAAATTTAAATAAATATCTAATTTCTTACAGCTCTTGGTTTAACTTTTGCATTGTTTAACTTAACGAATTAAACCTTGAGGCTGTAATACAATCACAGCTGCGCCCACCAACACAATGACGCCACCTAGCATATCCCAACGTGTTAGAACTACGTGATCGACAAAACGCAACCACAGCAATGCAGAGAAAATGTAGATTCCGCCATAGGCTGCATAGATACGACCCGAAGCTGCTGGATGCAACGTCAATAACCAAACAAATGCAGCCAATGCAAGCGCTGTTGGAATCCATAACCACTGCGATTTTTGCTGATTTAAAATCAAATATGGGAAGTAACAGCCTAAAATTTCCATCAGTGCTGTCAGTGCAAATAAACCAAATGTGGTCAGCACTTTTGTTAATGGTATGTCCATCATTGAGAAACCCAAATCTAGCGTCGAATAAATATAAAAAACCCGTGCAAGCACGGGTTTTTCGTTAATTAAATTACTTAAGCAGGTTCAGCGGTTTGGTCTTCAAACACTTCGAGTTTTAAGCCCACAGCTTTGCCATTTTCTTTCTTCACTGAAACACCAACATTACCGCCATGTTCCGCAAGCTCGCCAAACAAAATCATTTCAGCAAGCGGTTTCTTCAAATGCTCTTGAATTAAACGCTGCATTGGACGAGCGCCCATCAAGCGATCGTATCCTTGCTCTGCCATCCATTCGCGTGCATCTTGGTCAACCTCAAGAACCACTTTTTTGTCATCTAACTGTGCCTGAAGCTCTGTTAAAAACTTATCAACCACACTTTCAATGACCGTTGTTGGCAATGCTTTAAATTGAATAACACCATCTAAGCGGTTACGGAACTCCGGAGAGAAGGCTTTTTTCATCGCGTCTTGGTTGTCATTACTGTTGTCTTGGTCCATGAAACCAATGCTCACTCGTGAAATTGATTCTGCACCAATATTCGTAGTCAGTACTAACACGACGTTACGAAAGTCAGATTTACGACCATTGTTGTCCGTTAATGAACCATGATCCATAATTTGTAATAACAAATTAAAGACATCTGGATGCGCTTTCTCAATTTCGTCTAGTAAAAGTACGCAATGCGGATTTTTATGAATCGCGTCGGTCAACAAACCTCCTTGATCAAAACCTACATAACCCGGAGGCGCACCAATTAAACGAGATACGGCATGACGTTCCATGTATTCAGACATATCGAAACGCACAAGTTCAACGCCTAACAATTTTGCCAATTGCTTAGTGACTTCAGTTTTACCCACGCCTGTAGGACCAGCAAATACAAAATTACCCACTGGCTTATCTGGTGCTTTAAGACCTGCACGAGATAATTTAATCGCAGATGCAAGCGCTTCAATCGCTTCATCTTGACCAAACACCACACGTTTCAGATCACGCTCTAGATTTTCAAGAACGCTCTTGTCATCTTTAGAGACAGTTTTCGGTGGAATACGCGCAATTTTCGAAACGATATCTTCAATGTTTTCAACTGAAATGACTGTATCATCTTGCTCAGCTTTTAAACGACGCTGTGCACCCGCCTCATCAATCACATCAATGGCTTTATCAGGCAAGAAACGATCATTGATAAATTTCGCAGATAGTTCTACCGCAGAAACCAACGCTTGATCTTCGTATTTCACATGATGGAATTCTTCAAATTTGCCTTTTAAGCCACGCAGAATATCAATCGTTTCTGAAATAGATGGTTCATTGACATCAATTTTTTGGAAACGACGAGATAATGCATGATCTTTTTCAAAAACTTGACGATATTCTTGGAAAGTCGTTGAACCGATACAACGTAAAGTACCATTCGCCAAAGCTGGTTTGATGAGGTTCGATGCATCCATCGTGCTGCCCATACTTGAGCCTGCACCGATGATCATATGAATTTCATCAATAAATAAAATAGCTTCGGGCTTTTTCTTCAATGCATTTAACAGTTGTTTTAAACGCTTTTCAAAATCACCACGGTATTTAGTTCCTGCAACTAAAGCACCAATGTCTAAACTAAATACTTCTGCATTTTCAAGCGGTTTAGGAGCTTTGCCATTTACAATGAGCCAAGCCAAACCTTCAGCAATCGAAGTTTTACCTACACCTGGATCACCTACCAAAAGAGGGTTGTTTTTACGGCGACGGCATAGAATTTGAGCTGTACGTTCAATCTCTTTTTCACGACCAATTAGTGGATCTGTTTTGCCTTTTTGAGCTTCAACATTCAGATTAGTCGTATAAAGCTCTAATGGGCCAGAATTTGAAGACGTAGTGCTTTCACCATCGAGCTCTTCAATTTCCTCTTCGGCTTGGACTTCATCTTTACGTGTGCCATGAGACAAATACTGCGTTAATGTCAAACGGTTGATTTGATGGCGTTTAAGTAAATACACCGCAAATGAATCACGCTCTGAATACATCGCAACTAAAATGTCTGCACCTTCTACAGTGCGGTCATTACCACTCGATTGCACATGGAAAATTGCACGCTGCAAAATACGATCAAAACTTTCTGTAGGATGTGGTGCTTGATCGCTATTTTCGCCAAGCTTAGGGGTATGTTGTTCTACGTATTCTTCAAGTTCTTTGCGAAGCACAATAATGTCTGCGCCACATGCTTTCAATGCATTAACAGCGGAATCATTATCCAGTAAAGCCAATAATAAATGTTCTACCGTCAAAAATTCATGTCTCTTTTGACGAGCCATGCTGACAGCCAAACGTAGTGATACTTCTAATTGACGACTGAGCATGTAATCCCCTTATTAATCTTTTGGCTCAATCTGACAAAGTAATGGATGACTTTGCGACCGAGCGTAATTATTGACCTGATTTGCTTTAGTCTCTGCGATGTCTCGCGGATAAACCCCTGCAACACCCTTTCCTTCATAATGTACAGTTAGCATTACTTGAGTGGCTTGGTCAAGATTCAAAGCAAAGTATTGTTGTAAAATTTCAATTACAAAGTCCATTGGAGTGTAATCATCGTTCATTAAAACGACAGCATACATAGGAGGACGCTTTAACTCAGGTGGCGCAGTCAATACTTGAATGTCTGAATCACCATCATCCTGCATACCTTGGCTGAGAGTCGGGTTTAGATGCCAGTCCACTAAACCAGATTGGTAAAATGAATTTTTAATGTCAGATAAACACGTTTGACGCTTATTGGTTCGCATAGGATTTAGGTTTCACACTTAGTTTGCACTTGCTTCAGTTTGAGGAATTTCTGAAAGGAAAGCAGATTGATTTTCAACAGGCTGACCTTTCGACCAGCTAAAACGGCGAATAACGGGTTTAGAACCGCTTAAACGCACTTCAATAAAGTCTGGACTAAAGCCTTTTGGCATGGTCCAACGTCCAGTGAGTCGCTCACTTTCGCTAAAGTTAAAGTTTTTGTCTTCTAAAGGCACTGCAAGTACTTCTGTACCCTTAATTAGACGCAGCTCAACACTTCCAGACACATTACTTTTTGACGGACTTACTTGAACGAGATCAAGTTGGTATTCATACGCATTTTCAGGTAACGGTTTAATCGCTAAATGTTGTACTGCAAGCGGCATACCACCACGTTGGCGCAATACTTCACGATACAAAACACCCAAATTACCGGTTAACTCTTGATCATCACGTGCTTTTTTAACAGCCAAATATAAATCATTTGAATTACTTACAGCAACATCACGCTCTTGAATTGCCGCATTCAAACTTTTATTCAGGCCTGCTAATTCAGTTTTTTGCTTTTGCACCACATCAACAAGTTGCTCTGCATCTGCATCATAACCGACCACAGTTAAGCCCTGACGATGACCAATACTATATCCGAGCAAACCGCTGCTCAATGCAAGTACAACTGCACCAATCGCCAGTGGCATATTCGTCTTCATAAAAGGCGTTTTTTCACTGTTTTCAGGTTCTGACTTGAAATTAGATTCTGTATTCGACATCGTCATCTCTTATTTTTAGTTCACTCAAGGCACACATTTAAATCCAGTTTTAAATGTGTGTGAAGTTTTAAATCGTTTCTTATGGTAATAAACCAATGCCTTGAAGTCCTGCATTTTCAGCAAAACTAAACATCAAGTTCATATTTTGTACGGCTTGGCCTGCAGCACCTTTCACCAAGTTGTCTTGAGCCACCAAAATCACCAATTTTTTCGGTTGAGGCTTGCAAATCGCAATACGTAATTGGTTCGCACCACGCACAGTACGTGTTTCAGGTGAGCTACCTGCAGGCATAACATCTACAAACTGCTCATTGGCATAGAACTGTTCATATATGCTTTGTAAATCCGCAGAAGCACCTGCGTCTGTCAAATCAATATAGATAGTGCTGAGCATGCCACGAATCATCGGTACTAAATGCGGTACGAATAAAATTTCGTTAAACACACCTTTTTGACCTGAAATATTTTCTAAGGCTTCTACAATTTCAGGATGATGACGGTGACCCGCTACACCATATGCTTTAAAGTTATCTGCATTTTCAGAATAGATCATGCCAAGGCTGGCTTTACGACCTGCACCAGACACACCTGATTTTGCATCAATAATAATGCTTTCAGGTTTCACTAATCCTTCAGCTTTTAATACTGGCGCTAAACCGAGCTGAACAGTTGTTGGGTAACAACCTGGGTTACCAATCACTGAAGCCTTTTGAATTTTTTCACGGTTTAATTCAGACAAACCATAAACTGAATCTTTTAATAGCTCTGGACAGGCATGGTCTAAACCATACCATTTCTCAAATTGAGCTAAGTCTTGCAAGCGGAAGTCTGCTGCCAAATCGATCACTTTCGTATTTGCAGTGACCAATTCTTCTGCATGCTTCATTGCTACACCGTGCGGAGTCGCAAAAAATACAACGTCGCATTTTTTTAGTTCATCAATGTTCAGGTCTGAATATTGAAGATCGGTATGACCGCGTAAGCTTGGGAACATGTCATCGACACGGCGCCCATTTTCAGTACGTGATGTCAGAACTTTTACTTCTGCATTTGGGTGTCGCAGTAAAATACGCAGTAATTCAACACCTGTGTAACCTGTACCGCCGACAATACCTACTGAAATCACGCTCTTTACCTCTATTCAAAGTATCCATTTGATGACTGCGTAGTATGACAGGAAGTTACGGTTTTCTGAACTGTTTTGACATATAAAGCTTCACTTTATAATGTTAGCTTATCTTCTGAATCCTATTAAGTCAGATCATGCATATAAATCCTGATCATTACCTATCCACAGCTCAAGGTCGTGTCTTCACTAAAGAAAGAAATATTCCAGCATGGCAATGCTGTTTTGACGCTTTTAAGCATGAATTAAAAACTAACCCAAAGGTTAAAGTCATTTATATATTGATCGGATGCCAAGGGGCTGGGAAATCAACTTGGGCCAAAAACCAAATATCCCGCGAACCTGAAAATATTATTTTTGATGCTATTTTAGTAAAGCAATCTGAACGTCTGCCGATTATTGAGCAAGCTAAACAATTGGGTAAAAAATGCGTTGCTGTATGGTTTCAAATCCCGCTCGAAGTATGCATAAAAAGAAACGCTCAACGCCCTTCAGATGAAATAGTCGATCTGATGGCATTAACCAATGTTTATTACGCATTAGAACCGCCTACATACCAAGAAGGATTTGATTTAATTGAAATAATATATTAAGAAATGCTTTAGTGTTTACAACTTAGTGCCTTTAATTCAGAGCACCCACCACCAAGGCATTGCCGTCATTTTTAGTATTTTTCGATGCTGCTGAAAATTTATATCATGCTTTTGCACTTCAGCCCAAAAGTTTGGGCTATGGTCAAAGTGCTTGGTATGCGCTAACTCATGTACAGCCACATATCGTACAACTTGCTCTGGAAACAGCACCAATGCGCTATTCAGCATAATATCATGGCGCGCTGAACAGCTTCCCCAGCGCGTTTTGGGCTGACGAATTGAGCAATCACCATATTTCAAGCCTGTTTCACTGCTCACTTGCTTTAAATAAATTGGCTCTGTACACGACAAAAATAGATAACTCATTGAAATAATGTCACAATAATTGTTTTCTAACGACGAATACTATGACACATCTCAATGAGTTATATCTTATCTTAAACAAATCTCTAAAATGGAACAA
>NZ_VPCD01000033.1:0-10304 GCF_013418345.1 Acinetobacter sp. YH12144
AGGTTTCAGCTTAGACCAGTGTTGATCATTCAGCATAGTTCGAGGCATAGCGAGAAGTAAGTTTGGTTTGGCGATTAAATTTTACTTTCTCGCTATTTTTTTGAACAGCAAATGTCAACAGACCCTATTGGTTTTTTAGAATTGCGTATACTTGATCTGACATCGGAAGAATATGTTCGCGGCTTTTCTTCATGGCAGTCTTAGGAAAAGTTACGATGCGATCGTCAAAATCCACCCACGACCATTCCATACGGCGTATTTCTATGGTTCTAAGCATCGTGTAAAGCAGCATAAGACCAGCATTTTTTACCGTTTCAGTGCCGCCGTAAGTTTCTAAGCGAGTTCTGATCTTGATGCGCTCATCTTTATTCAATGGTCTTGCATGGGTAACTTCGGGTCGTATAACCACATCACGAACAGCGTATGTTGGATCGTTCTCAGCGCGCAGGGTGGCAATGGCATATCGCATAACTGCACCAATAAACTTCCTATTCTGTATAGCTGTAACCTCACCAGTGCCACGATTCTTTTGAGATCTAACTCGTTTAATAGTATTTTTCAAAATACCTAAAACATCAGTTGACGTTACGGCTTTAATGTCTTTAGATCCGATAGCCGGAAACACATCTTTTTCCATAGAAACTGAAAATTGGTTTTTGTAGTTTTCAGTCTTAGAGCTTAGGCGCTCTGCATAGTATTCTAAAGCAACATTTTTAAAAGTATTTGTTAGTTTGCTTTCTTCTTCAAGTTTGAGCTGCTTTCTCTCTAAAACAGGGTGAACTCCTCGAGCAAGTTTAGCCCTCATTTCTTCACGCAAAATACGTGCATCTGCTAAACCGATTGATGGATACTCACCAAGACTCATAGATGACTCTTTACCTTGATGCGTAAATTTAAAACGCCAAACTTTCGTACCTGATGGGCGAACTTCAATATACAGGCGATCTGAATCTAATATTCGGTAAACTTTCTCTTGTGGTTTAAGTATTTTAATTTTTGCATCTGTAAGCTTATTGGAGGCCATACGGGTAACGAACAGGTAAATTTAAGGTTACCCGCAATATTACCCGTAAATGTACCGGATTAAGAAGAACTAAAAGGAACTAATACAAACCTATTTTGTAACAAATCAGACTGTTATGTAGGTCAAAGGAACTAATGGGGAGCAGTGTGAATCTCAGTACTTTTTTTCGATCATCAAAAGCATGAGCGTATTAACCTTTGAAATTTATGCACTTAACTGTGCTTTGAATAGTCCGAAATGATTCTAAATAGTTGTATATTGACCCAAATATCGTGTGGATATTTTTAATAGAAAAATAGTGAAATATTTAGAATGCAGCCAATCATAGCAAATATTATTCAATTTCTGCTGAACAATTTCGCCAAAGTTCATCGCAACTGAAATCATTTCAATAAATTTTCGACTTATAAATTTGGGATTTAATTTGAACAAGACATTAGGCTGAATTTAAGTGGGTAAAATATGTTCAATTGATATTTTAAAAAGATCTGCTTGATGTCGTTAAAAATAGCAATTCAGGCTCTAGATGGAAAAATATGAATCGTTTTGAAGCAAAATCACCAAAATGGAGCACAATTAATGTAAAGGTAAATTGATTAAAATTAAAACAAAATGGTTAAATTAACGTCGAAAAATGGGTACTTTAGGGGCTCAAAAAATCTAAATATCGATTATGAATATAGTGATTACGCTGATTTTTTTCCATCTATAACTAGCTAAACCATTAGTTTCTCTCGTATTTAAATTCGATCTTAAAGCTTTGATAAAATCTCAATGATTTTATCGTTGAAAGCGATTAATCATTTTGGTGCATACTAGTGCAAAACCAAGTTGCACTATTTTGATACACCTGCGAGAAGTTTTTAAACAAAAGTGATGAAGAGTGGCTGAATATGGTGCATTTACTGTTACACACAGTATAATAGTCGAAAAGCAAGGAGTTAAAATCTTCTATTCTGATAAGGAATTCAATATTTTAGCTTGGCTTTTAAAAGTTGGTACGGTAATTGCTTAATAACTACCAACTACTAACACGCACTTCAGTGTGCACAAAAAAATCATCGGAGCAAAATGAGCATGGCGAACAAGGTCCTTCAACTCATCCAAGAAAGTGGCGCAAAATGGGTCGATTTTCGCTTTACTGATACTAAGGGTAAAGAACAACACGTAACTTACCCAGCAGATTCAATCGACGAAGATACGTTTGAAGATGGCAAAATGTTTGATGGTTCTTCAATTGCTGGTTGGAAAGGCATTGAAGCATCTGACATGATCTTACGTCCAGATGCAGAAACTTGTTTTATCGACCCGTTCTTTGCAGAAGCTACAGTTGTTGTGACTTGTGATGTTATCGAACCTTCAACTGGTCAAGGTTATGAACGTGACCCACGCTCTATTGCTCGCCGTGCGGAAGAATACCTAAAATCAACTGGTATCGGTGATACAGCTTTCTTTGGTCCAGAACCAGAATTCTTTGTTTTTGACGAAGTAAAATGGGACATCGATATGTCTGGCGCGCGCCACACATTAATCGCTGAAGAAGCTGCTTGGTCTACTGGTAAAGATTATGAAGCGGGTAACTCTGGTCACCGTCCACGTGTGAAAGGTGGTTACTTCCCAGTCCCTCCTGTTGATTCTTCACAAGATATGCGTGCAGATATGTGTGCAAAAATCGAAGATATCATGGGCCCAGGTCGTGTAGAAGTACATCACCACGAAGTTGCATCTTGCCAGCTTGAAATCGGTGTAAGCTTCAACACTATGGTTCGCAAAGCGGACGAAGTTCAACAGTTCAAATATGCTGTTTGGAACGTTGCTCACCAATATGCTAAAACTGCTACATTTATGCCTAAACCAATGGTTGGCGATAACGGTTCTGGTATGCACGTTCACATGTCGATCTCTAAAGATGGCAAGAACTTGTTTGCTGGTGATGAATACGCTGGTCTTTCAGAAATGGCGTTGTACTTCATTGGCGGTGTGATCAAACACGCTCGTTCATTGAACGCAATCACAAACCCATCAACTAACTCGTACAAACGTTTAGTTCCACATTTCGAAGCGCCGATTATGCTTGCTTACTCAGCACGTAACCGTTCAGCTTCTATCCGTATTCCTTATGTTTCTAGCCCTAAAGGCAAACGTATCGAAGCACGTTTCCCAGATCCAATGATGAACCCGTACTTAGGTTTCGCTGCACTTCTTATGGCTGGTCTTGACGGTATTCAAAACAAGATCCACCCAGGTGAAGCTGCTGACAAGAACTTGTATGACCTTCCTCCTGAAGAAGAAGCTAAAATCCCTACAGTGGCTCATAGCTTAGATATGGCGCTTGAAGCGCTTGCTGCGGATCATGATTACCTTCTTAAAGGTGGCGTGTTCACTAAAGAAATGCTTGATGCTTACATCGAACTTAAAACTGAAGAAGTTCGTCGTCTTAACACGACAACTCACCCAGTTGAATTCGACATGTACTACAGCTTGTAATTCTGTACAGAATTTCACTGTAAAAAGACCCGCCTTGTGCGGGTTTTTTTATGAGATGGGTTAAGATAATGCAAAGATTTGAATGAATATCTAAACATGGCAAAACCACGTAAAAAACATACCGGTTTTTTTCCTTGGATTGATCCAGCGGATCAAGCAAAGGGATTTAAACTCAACTTCTCAGAAGTGACTTATTTGGAAGTGGGGCGGACCGTTGAAGGTTATAAGCAGGCTGAATTTGTCGAACTGAAAAACCCAGAGCTAGCATTGGAATTTGATTACCCAGAAAGTTTTTATATTACGACCGAAGGGCTGGTTCTGATTAAAACGCCGCAAGGCAAGTTTGAAGCCATTGCCAAGACAGATAACTTTTAATTCCACACTAAAAAAATTGAACTGAAAAAATGACCTGCAACACAACAGGTCATTTTTATTGAATATCCAGTAATTCACCAACCCTCATTGCAAACCATGCTGTTTTAGATTATCGATTTCATAAGGCGCATCTTCGGCGGGGTAGCGTAAGTTTTCGAATCCTTTTGTTTTGGCAATCGACCAAATCACACTTTCACCCGCAGGGATGTTTTGGCTGCGCTGTGCATATAGTGGGTCTTGTAGGGCGTCTGCTGCTGAAATAAATGTCCAGCCATGCTGCTGAAAGGCGGTAATGAGATCTTTTAAAAATGCGGCATTAATAGCATTTACATGTAAAAGTAAAACATGCTGTGGCGAACGATTTATGGTGAGCTGGGCAAGTTGGTCATAATAATCTGCTCGGTGAAGCAAGTGAGCAATATACGCTTGTTTTAGTCGGTCTAATTTGTCCTGATCTTGCTGTTTGGCATAGTCGAGATATTTTCGATTATATAACCAGTCACTGGCATCAATACTTACTCCGCCAATGCGATATTGATGCTGCGCTAACCACTGATAGACAGCATCACGTTTTTCAGCGCTATTTCCTTCCTTTAAAAATGGATAACGGTAGATACGTATGTAATTCGGCAGTGTTTTTAATACGGTATCTGCCTGTTCAATGCTATGCAGATAATCGTGTACAGTGACATTTTCTTTATTCAGGTTTTGGTGCGATGCGCTGTGATTGCCAATCAGATGGCCGGATTGTCCCCACGCTTGAATCAGTTGCTTGCCTTGATAATCACCAATTTTAATCAGGCTCGGAAAAACAATACTTTTGATTTGTTGATCATGCAGATGCTTTAAAATTTGAGCATTGATTTGTTCCGCTTGTGCGTTAAACGCTGGATTTAATCCATCATCAAAACTCAGCGCAAGAGATTTTGCTTGAGCCGTGATATTGGCACAAAGTAAAACGAAAAAAATAAAAACATATAGCGGCTTATATGGAAACATTATGCTTGTGTAATTTAGTGGTTATCCACGACATCATACTGTGTAAGTGAGGTTTGTGTTGATTGCAAATGTAATGAAGTACTTAAGCCGTTTTGGTTTTGCTCATTTTACTTAAAACAAGCTATTGCGCATGAAAAACGATGTTGAGTTGGTTACACTAAGGATTCGCTATACTCAGCAAAAGCTTATAAGGGAAATGAAATATGCAGCGTCAAGCATGTGAAATGCGGGATAAAAGAATGTCTCCTGAATTAAGAACATGGTTGTATGCTTCGGGTTCATTAACCCAACAATTAACAGATTTTGCCCAAGGTGTATTTAAAGTTGAGCCGAGTATTGAGCAATTTCAACGCATGACGCTTCAAGATGCACAGTGGCTGAAAATGCCAATACAGCACACAGCTTGGGTACGTGAAAGTTATTTATATGGCTGTGAAGCTGAGCCGTGGGTCAAGGCAAAAAGTATATTTCCAATCCTTAGCATACAAGGGCGTGCGCGGATTTTTCAGCATATTGGTAAAAAACCCATCGGACATTTTTTATTTCAGCGTACCAATCCGAAGTGCGAGCGGCGTGTATTGTGGCTAGACGATGGTTGGACACGTCAGAGCTGTTATACTTGGCATGGTTGTAAATTTATTGTTCAGGAAACTTTTTTAGAAAGTTTTGAGCAATATTTGCAGAAATAACATTACCAGATGAAGGACAATCATGGCCGTGGTGCAACAGATTACTTGGCAGCAGCGTTTAGAAGCTTATTACTATTTATGTCGCTTCGATAAGCCAATTGGCACGGAACTGGTTTTTTGGCCAACCATGTGGGCACTGTGGATTGCTAATCAAGGAACACCGCAATTCAGTATTTTGATTCCCATGATTTTGGGCACGATATTTATGCGTGCAGCAGGTTGTGCGATTAATGACTTTGCTGACCGTAAAGTCGATGGTGCTGTGGAAAGAACCAAGCATCGTCCTTTAGCCACTGGGGTGATTAGTGCTAAAGAAGCCATATATGTGTTCCTGATCTTGGTACTTGCTAGCGCATGTATGTTGTTCTTTTTACCGATAGAAACTTTTTATTGGTCCTTTGGTGCATTGTTTTTAGCGTTCATTTATCCCTTTATGAAACGCTACACGCATCTGCCACAAGTATTTTTAGGCGCGGCATTTTCATGGTCGATTCCTATGGCTTACACCGCAGTAGGGCAAACACCTGATTTAACGTGTTGGTTATTGTACTTTGGTAATTTGGCGTGGACCGTTGCGTATGATACACAATATGCCATTACTGACCGTGAATATGATTTGAAAATTGGCGTGAAATCGACTGCGATTTTATTTGGTAAATACGATATTGAAATTATTTCATTATTGCAGGTGCTTAGTATTGTACTAATTGGTTCTGCACTGTATTTAGAAGATCTCTTGATGCCATTCGGTTTGGTCGCGTTGTTGGCTGTGGCTGCCGATTTTATTTACCAGTGGACTAAAACCAAAGGCCGTGATCCGCAGTTATGTTTTTGGGCGTTTCGCCATAACCGTTGGGTAGGGCTTATGATTTTTATTGGAATTTTTATGGCATTGGTTCTTTAATGTCATTGATCTGAAAATGTTTAAAATGAACTAAAGCATCCTATTCGGGTGCTTTTTTTTATGCATTAATAAAAAGGCATGTAGTTTCATGCTTAAAGAATAATGATTAAAAAGGATATTTTATGAAACGTTCAAAAATAGCATTAGCTCTGACAGTTGCAGTTTCTATGCTGTCTTTAACCGCGTGTAATGACGATGATAATGACTCATCATCTTCGAATCAAAAATCAACATTTGTGTCTGAAGCAAATTATGCTTTAGATACTGTAGACAATACATCGTCCATTAAAGTCATGACGTATAACATGACCAATGTGCAGGGGAAAGCAGCAACAGCAACAGCCTTAGTATTATTTCCAAAAGCTACACAACCTAAAGATGGGTATCGTGTTGTGGTATGGGAGCATGGAACAGTCGGGGCTGGAGATGAATGTGCGCCAAGTAAAAATCTAATTCATCCACGCTTTAAAATTCTAGCTAACACGCTTATGGCGGCAGGTTATGTAATTGTGGCACCAGACTATGAGGGTTTAGGAACCAAGGGGGTTCATCCATACCTTAATTTATCGAGTGCGGCAAATTCGGCGCTTACTGCAGTTAAAGCGGCAAAAGAACATTATGGTAAGCAACTCAATGGTCAGTGGATGTCGATTGGTCAATCGCAAGGTGGTCATGCATCCTTAGGGACGGCGGAATTTGCGAATACCGATACTAATTATAAAGGTGCAGTAGCAGCCGCACCTGCGTCGAGTTTAGGCACGATTATTAAGATCTATTTAGATCCAAAACTAAATGTTGATGCAAACGGTCAACCTAAACCCCATGGATTGAATAGATTGGATGAACAGTTGGCACAAGTGCGTTATGCACTTAGTATGGGGCAGCTTTCTGAGGTTCAAGCACAGGCGTTAATTGATCAAATTGCAGATGGCTATGCTGAGCTTTTGGCATATGCTGCATTGACCAGTTCAGGTATTAAAGCCTATGAGCCAAATTATGATTTAAAAAATATTTTTACTGCTGATGCTGGTGTTATTGCAGAAAAAGCCTCTGGACGTACAGGGGATGACGGTGCATGTTTAAGTTATGCCGATCCAAATGGCGCAAATGGTTTGCAAGAACAGTTTAAAGCAGCTGTGATTGAATTTTTAAAGGATCCAACGCATACGGTTTCACAGTATGGAATTGATTTGAATAAAATCGATACCGATCCTGTTGTTCAGAAATTTTTAATTGACAATCAGCCAGCGACAAATGCTACTGCTGCCAAAGTAATTAAAGCGCCTGTGTATATTATTCAAGGTGCAAATGATCAGGCAGTTATTCCTGTGGTTACGCAAGCGCTATTTGCAAATATGAAAACACAAGCGAAGAAGTATTTCCCAGATGCAAATTATGCTGAAGGTTATCAATTAGACGTTGTGCCAAATGCAAGTCATACACAGGCAATTATCTGTAGAAATGCGCAAGCGGTCGAATTTATTCAAGCTAAAATGTCTGCAGGTACAGGTATTGTCTTAACCAATGAGCAAAAAGATGCAAGCCAAAGTCCACATTGTAAGGGGGTAGCTGCTTCAAGCTAAGTTTTTAAATAATAAAAAAGGAGCATGTCTCCTTTTTTTATTGAATATTGGATTGTTAATCATTCAATCCGTGAAAATGAGGGGGTATAGTTGGTTAGAGTAAAGAATGATATGAAGGCTTGAGCGAATTTTGTTTTTTGCTATATTGGGCGTCGAATTATTTATGTAAATGAAAGAATCGTTATGTCTGAAGTTAAGCCAAAGCCCAATACCAAAAAGATGATCATTTTGATGGCACTTGGGCTATTGATTCCTATATTTTTGGTCAGTATGGCTTTTCTTGCAGTCAATAGTGATGCCAAAAACCAAGAAAAATATAAGCAACAACAAGCTGAAATGATTGAGCGCATTAAAGCTAAAGAAGCCCAAGATGAGGCTTTGGCTGCTGAGGCTGACCAAGCAGTATCAGAAGTGCTGGCTGCTCAAGAGTCAAATGCTCAATAAAATTCTGTTTACATTATCGATGTGAATGCAATGCGCATTCACTCAATGTTTGATTTTGATTTACGTATTTTACAACTATTTATTTATATCATGCCTGAGCGTGTGAACTGTTGGAATACTGGTGTAGCGGATTACACGGTAGCCCGCTTCTTCAAGCATTGCATCACGTTCAGCATCTTCTTGCTCTTTGCCTATATGACTAGGGTCATCCAGTTCGATAATCACAAGCACATTATAAGTTTGGTCAAGTATGACAAAATCAGTGACTTTTCGATTAAATCTATTCCTAATTTTATAATTTTGATTGGTGATCAGTGCGCTAAAAGCCACTTGGGCTAAAATGTGGTAGTTCGGAAATGCTTCATTTAAACGATGAAACATCTTACTTTCAAAGGCAGTGATTACACGACGTGGGAAAAACTTTTGTTTGCTTCTAAACAGTCTCGGAAAGACTAAGCAGACAAGTGCAAAAGTTGCCAAGCAACCAATAATAAAAAATATGAACTGACTGAGATCTGGCACGGAATAAACTACATATATGAAAAAAGCCCACGTCATGATGCGTGGGCTTTTTAGAATTTGGCTCTCCAACCTGGGCTCGAACCAGGGACCTGCGGATTAACAGTCCGTCGCTCTACCGACTGAGCTATTGGAGAATCTGCACGCATTCTATGGGGCAAATGCAGTGAGGTCAAGTCGGAATTGCAAAAAATAAGAAAATTTAGGCTGAATGTATTAAATATAAACACCTTTAATATAAAGTGTTTTTAAAACTTAAGCTTTGATAATTGCTTCTAATGTGGAAGGAGAGGTCGGTGAATAGCTTAGGTCATAGAGCAAGTGATTCTTATCTTAAAAATAAAAGCCTAGAGCATAAAAAAAGCCCACGACATAATGCGTGGGCTTTTAGAATTTGGCTCTCCAACCTGGGCTCGAACCAGGGACCTGCGGATTAACAGTCCGTCGCTCTACCGACTGAGCTATTGGAGAATCTGAAACGGATTCTAAAGATGTATGGCAGGGTGGTCAAGCCTGATTTAAATAAAATACAGAAAAATCAAATTAAGTGTTTTAAAAATAGCCGAATCAGACAAGTTAGTACTTATACGGATACTTTTAGGAAAGCATAAACAAAAAAGTAGGTATGCTTTGCTTAAACAACAGGCAATAAAAAACCCACTTCGTAATGAGTGGGTTTTTTAGAATCTGGCTCTTCCACCTGGGCTCGAACCAGGGACCTGCGGATTAACAGTCCGTCGCTCTACCGACTGAGCTATGGAAGAATAGATGGCTCTCCAACCTGGGCTCGAACCAGGGACCTGCGGATTAACAGTCCGTCGCTCTACCGACTGAGCTATTGGAGAATCTGATGCGCATTTTAGGGATGAATTTTAAAGTGGTCAAGCAGATTTGATGAAATGACTATTTGAATGTTTTTTTATTGTTCAAGTCTAGAAATTTTTTCTTAAATAGTGGTTATTTTTGAAGTTTTTTATATCATCTAGGTTGCTGATTTGCTTTATCGTCAAATTTTGTAGATTTAAATTTTTAAGCGTAGTTATGCGTTTCTCTTGATCTAAAGGAATTATAATTTGGAATAATAAATATATTTCTAAAATTTGATGGTTTGCGAAGGTATCTAAATGAAATTTAGAAAAAGACATAACAGGTTTAATAGATTTCTTTCATAAGTCATTTTTCACTCAGCTCCAAGTTATAAATTCCAGCAATTAGATTGAATCTTAATGCTAGTCTTTTGCCTCGATTGCGATATCGCTCAGCAAGAATTTTGAAGGTTT
>NZ_VPCD01000034.1:0-9473 GCF_013418345.1 Acinetobacter sp. YH12144
TCTATTAAAAAGACGAATTATGATTATGAATTATTAGGGAGTATTACTAATAGACCTAATTTAGTCGTTTATATAAAAGCAAAATTTATAGGTGACTTATTTCTAAAATTAACATAATACACGTTATACGAATCTAAAAATGGGAGCCTTAAGCTCCCATTTTTTAAGTAATTTTTTAAATAAGACTTGGATGAGCATCTAAAATTCGAATCAATGTAGCTGCTGGTCCAGTTGGATAGCGTCGTCCCTGTTCCCAATTTTGCAGGGTACGAGGACTAATATGCAGACGTGCAGCAAACTCATTTTGGCTCAAGCCTGTTTTTTCACGTACTTCTTTAATATCTGGTAGTTCGAGTTCTGTAACTCGACTTGCTTTAACTTCTTTACGTTTGATAGCTCCAGCTTCTTTGATTGAAGCAACCAAGTCATCAAATA
The DNA here is from genome assembly GCF_013418345.1 of Acinetobacter sp. YH12144. NCBI lineage: Bacteria > Pseudomonadati > Pseudomonadota > Gammaproteobacteria > Moraxellales > Moraxellaceae > Acinetobacter > Acinetobacter sp. YH12144. Next base: position 436 of record NZ_VPCD01000034.1, read on the forward strand.
AGTTGTTATCCATGAAATTGCTCCTTCACGAGTTGGCGCAGAATGGCTGTTTCCTTATCTGTTAAATTATCTTTCACTGATTTTGGATAAGCCACTAAGAAAAATATCTGATCATCCTCGGTGACCCAATAATAAATCACCCGAATGCCACCACTTTTTCCTTTGTTACCTTGAGCACAACGTACTTTGCGAATACCACCGCCATTCTTGATTAGATCACCTCTATCAGGCTGTACCAAAAGATCTTCCTGAAGTTGACGATATTCCTCATCAGATACAAGGTCTTTAATTTGCTTGGTAAAGATGCTGGTTTCAATAAATAACATGGACTCTTTGTACGTCAATGGCGTACTTGTATTTTAGCAGTTTCCATAACAAAAAACGAGAGTTGTCCGCTCTCATTCCGAATAATGCCCATCATGCTAAATAAAAGGATATTCAGAAAAATATAGATGTAAAATTATGGCCAAGAAAAGTTATTTGAGTTGTTATATGAGCGTTACTGTTACTCAGCAAAAAGATATTGATAAGGTTTTGAAGAAATACCCTGATTGCTGTTCAATCTGTAAAGATCATTTTGATGATGAAGATTTGACATATACAGTTTTTGGATATGACAAAAATCAACGTATGCAAATCGTTTCAGGTTGTTGTATTGATGAGATATCAGACGTAGTGCTTCTAGGCTTATGTGGTTGTTATGACCCAAATGACATACAGAATTTAATGAAAGAGCATCCTCTAGTAGGTTAATTCTTTAAGGTGAGCTTGAAGACTTTCTAAAATTAACATAATGGGCGTTATTCGGTTATTTATTGCTGATCTAAAATTTGTAAAAGAGAGTCTGGCTTAATTTAGACAGCTCTTTACTATATTTATTGAAGGTTTTTTATGAAGCACTTAGGATTTGTAGGAAAAAGTACTGAATATTTAGGGTATACCCATGTTGAAATTATCAATAGCTCATTACGCTTATCTTTCAATATTCCATCAACAAAAGATCTAGAAGAAACCTTTAAAAAGATGGTCGAAAATAACTATGATTTACTCATGGAAACATCAGCAGAAATCGAGTTCGAATTAGAAAGTGAAACGCTAGCAAAGATAGAAACCATCATAAAAGAAAAAGGGATTGAACTTGATGAGTTTGTTCAAAATGCGCTGATTAAACTTATCAACCAAAATGAATTGGCTAAGACTGATTAGATCTTAAATGCAGGCAATAAAAAAGCCCGACATCCTGTCGGGCTTTTTCGTATTGGTTCGCTTGGCATGACTCCTGTCGTACCGCCGATCCTTGTGCGATTATTTATTTTTATTCTGCGGAACGTCCTGTTCTCTTATGACTTCATGATATTGAATACAAGGGATTGTGAATATCCGCAAAACCCCTAAATTCATGTGCGCTCAGGCGTACAAAATTGGTGGATTTTTATCCCAAGAGTTGTCCGCAGAAATTGGGGATAATTTAAGCCAGCGCTGGCTTGATAACGCAGAGAAAAATGACAATTTGATTAAATATTGATCAATTTTATTGGCAGAATATATCAAAACTGCGCATAAAAAAGCCGACTTGTTTCCAAGTCAGCTTTTTACTGTTTTTGAGGTCGGTTGAAATTTTTTAACTATATGAAAAACAAAGATATTTTAAAAAGCATTTCGTATAACCTCTATTATGTTAAATAATTAAGGATAAAAGCTTTATTACTAAATAGAACAGTTGCTTAAAGCAGTATAGAGTTAAGTTTGCATTTTAATATCAAGTTGTCTTTCAGCACCGATAATCACCATACGAATCCCATTTTCAAAAATGTCATCCGCATTCATATTTTGTAAGGTATTCACTCCTTGGAGCATGAGTGGATATATAGTTGGATCGGCTTCGAATGGTGGGTCTGATCTTATTTCTTCTTGCTGCTCCTCAAGGACCCACCCAACAATAAACCTTCCTAATGTCATAAGTAATGCAACTGCTTCAACAGGAGAAAACCCAGCATGAGATAACAGCGCAACTTGGGCCTCAATCGTGTTGAAATGTCCTTGACTGGGGCTAGTTCTTGCATGTAGACGAGCACCATCACGGTAAGCTAGTAGTGCTCGACGAAAGCTTACAGAATTAGCGAGCAACCAATCTTGCCATGTCATCCCATCGATGGGTAAAGAAACTAAATGGTGTTCATTTATAATGGTTTCCGCCATTGCTTCCATTAACAAGGATTTATTCTTGAAATGCCAATATAGAGTTGGAGATTTAATACCCAATCGTTGAGCTAGCTTGCGTGTGGTTATTGAATCTATGCCTTCTTCATTCAACATATCCAATGCGGTACGCAGGACTATTTCACGTGTCAGACGTTGAGGTGCAATATCTTTTTTACTCATAAATCTATCACTGATAGGGAGTGTGTGAGAGAATATTAATTCTATCATTGCTAGAGAAGGCATTTGTGAAGAAATCATTGAGCGTGATTTTAATCACTATATTTCTGGATGCTGTTGGGATTGGTTTAATTATGCCGATCTTGCCTGAATTATTACGGTCATTGGCTGGAGCTGAAGCAGGCGGTGTTCACTATGGTGCTTTATTAGCTGTGTATGCTCTGATGCAGTTCATTTTTGCACCTATCCTTGGAGCGTTGAGTGACCGATTTGGACGTCGACCTGTATTAATTATTTCAATTGCTGGTGCAACGGCTGATTATCTCCTAATGGCTGCTGCTCCTTCTCTATTGTGGCTATATATTGGTCGTATTTTTGCGGGAATTACAGGTGCCAACATGGCTGTTGCAACAGCTTATGTTTCAGATATTACTCCAGCCCATGAGCGTGCAAAAAGGTTTGGTCTCCTTGGAGCTGTCTTTGGTATTGGGTTTATAGCGGGTCCGGTAATAGGTGGAGTTTTGGGTGAATGGAACTTACATGCACCGTTCTTTGCTGCTGCTTTTATGAATGGGATTAATTTAATAATGACAGCAGTCTTATTAAAAGAATCAAAACACAGCAATAAAATGACTGAGAAGGTTCAGGAGCAATCAATATTAAAGAAATTATCCTATTTGATCACTCAACCTAATATGGCTCCATTGCTTGGTATCTTTTTAATTATCACATTGGTTTCACAAGTCCCCGCAACTTTATGGGTTATCTATGGGCAGGATCGTTATGGCTGGAGTATATTTATTGCAGGTGTTTCCCTTGCTAGTTATGGAATATGCCATTCTATTGCACAGGCTTTTGCTATCGCCCCTATGGTAAAGAGGTTTGGAGAGAAAAATACGTTGTTATGTGGAATAGCTTGCGATGCAATTGGTTTACTTCTTTTATCTATTGCTGTTGAAGAATGGGTGCCTTTTGCGTTGTTACCATTGTTTGCCCTTGGTGGAGTAGCCGTTCCTGCTTTGCAAGCAATGATGTCCAGAGGTATTAGTGATGAAAGACAAGGTGAATTACAAGGGCTATTAAGCAGTTTTAATAGTCTGGGGGCTATAATTGGTCCTGTATTAGTTACTAGCCTCTATTTTATGACTCAGGCATCAGCTCCTGGAATGGTATGGGCATTAGCTGCAATACTTTATGTAATCACCCTACCCTTATTGCTTAAGTATCGCCTGAATAAATATTCTGGAGTTCCATAAAATATTTAATTTATTGGTTTAAAAACTAATGGATTCTATAGTTTATCTAAAATTAACATAATACACCTTATACGAAATGCTCTTCATTTCTCTTTAAAATTCAGTGTTTTATGTTGATGTAAAAAGCCCAATCCTTCCCGATTGGGCTTTTTCTTTGATTTATCACGTTCCACGCCTATTACTTGATCAATGTTTCACGACTTTGTTCATATCAGTTAAACAATCGTGGTTAATCATAGGGTCTAAAAAAACGGCTCCAAAAGCCTCTTTTTTCCGGTTCCTGTTCAACGTGCTCCGGCACTGGAATTCGCTTATTTTCGGTTTGCTCTAGAGTAGTTAATCCATCATCTTTAGGTTTAGTTTCTATTTTGGGATCTATCACTATATCTGGTTCAGATTGATGATTATTTGCTGTAGTGGCTTGGGATGGTTTCATTTCAATCAGGGTCAGGAGTGTGTCAATGCGAGAATTAGCTTTTGCTTCCCGATCTTCTGCCTTTTCTAGTTGTTTCTTTAGAAACTCAATCTGATTCTTGAGTTCTACAACTGTATTTTCATTGTATTCAGGTGTATTCGTATTTTGTATTTTTGGCGTATCGAGACGTTTTGAGTGTTTTCCACCAAAAGGCTCACCATAGACGCGAAGTAATTCCGAGAAGTCGATAAAACCATCATGATCACGGCTTAATACCCCGTTTTTTATATCTTTATAGAGTGTAGCTCGAGATTTTTTATACAGTGTTGCGGCATTACTAACACTGTATTTTGTACTTGTTTTCATAGTGTATTGCTGTGTATTTACGATACGCATTAGTGAATACAATAAGTGTATTCACTAATATGCTCAAGGTTTAAAGCCTAAGTTCTTTAGATGAGGTAAAAATTGCCGTTGCTGCTCTGGCTCTCTAAGCATTTTCTTTATCTTTACAGCAAGGGCTTCATAGCTTTCGCCCTCTACAGCTAAATTAGAAAGTTCAGGCACCCGAGATAATTGATTACCAAACATATGTATTTGGGAATCTGTAAGCTTGTAGAACTTATCGGTATTCTCTTGAGATAAATTCCTTTGTTGCTTAGCTTTTCTTTGACTTATTTCAAATGAAAATCCTGAAATTTTTACTCCTTTTTTATGCTTATTAACCTTAACTTTGATATCTGTAAATTTGTTAATTTGCTGAACAGCGATATTTAATACATTCGCATTAAAGTTACTCATCGTCTTGTATTCAGTAACACCTAATCCAAGTTTATTTCTGAAATCGTCTAGTTCGTAGATAGGAGTTTTATTGGTCAAACGCCATGAAATAATAAGTTCGTATAAGCGTATTGCGTATTTACTCGTTAATTTAGCGATTTGATCTATATCATATGATGTGAACCGTTGTTCTAGTGCTGAAATCAGAGGAATTACATCCTCTGTAAACGCTATTCCGACTGTTGCATTATCTTCATCATACTCAGCTTTCCAACACCATCTAATGTTAATCCTCTTTTTGGAATTAGGAGAATTTAATTTAATTTCAGAATCATAAATTCCTTTGATCCCTTCAGCTAATGCGCGATATGCAACACTACGATCTACATTAAATTGTTGGATGTATTCAGAAGCATGTATATAGAACATATCAGATGGAGATAGTTGTGCTTTCTTTTTTCGTGCAGCAATAATGCATAGAAGTAATAACCTTTGTTCAACAACACCTAAATTATAAGATGCATTAATCAAATCATTTGATTTAACAACTAAATCGCCCATTGGATAACCTTTATTAATAGATTTTTTCATTTTTTATCCATAGGCAAGTTAAATCTAATCATGGATTAGCCCATTTTTTTAAAGCGATAGCCTTAAAAACTCTAATATATTTATGGATATAATTTACCCTCATTTGTTTTGAATAGCAATATCTAAAAACTATTTAAAATAGGCTTTAACTAAACCTAGTTAATTGCTGCATAAACCTATTTTAATTGCTGCATAAACCTATTTTAATTGCTGCATAAACCTATTTTAATTGCTGCATAAACCTATTTTAATAGGAATGTAAGTGTTTGATTAGTATTGTTTAGTTGGGGGTTAAAAGTATTTAAAATATTAAAATAATTAAAAAACAAAGGAATGAAAAATTGCCCTATGTTTTCGCTACGCTCAAACTCTATTGAATCTCGCTTTCGCTCGATTCGAGGGGCAATTTTTTGCCTAATCTCCTTGTGACTTCAATAAAAAGAAAAAGAAACTCGGAATTCGCTTCGCTCATAAATTTTTTTGCTCGCTTCGCTCGGTCTAGATGCAAAAATATGCAACTAATCCAATTAATTTGGATGATTTGAGTTTTTAAAAACTGTTTTTTAGGGAGTCTAGGCGCAACTTTTTGATGTTCGCTCGTAGACACTCGCTCTGGGATAGCGATTAGAAGTAAAAAAATGGGGGTATTTGCGATTTTTTCACTGATTACCAATGAATCCTATATCTAATATGAAAACATGCTTAAAACGCAAATGAGGACGTTATGGAAACCCACTGACTTTTAAAAGTCAGTGGGATCTTTTGAGTTTCTGTTTTTTAGGCAAAAACTAGAGTTTAAATTTTTGAAATTTCGATCAAACTCTTTTTTTGAGCTACCAACTCAATGTAGTCACCACAACTACTATTTTTTTACATATCAAACTATTTACCGGTGTAGTCTTTCATTACTCATTATTGCGCTCACGTTTTTATTCGCTTGAACAATATGCTCCCGACCTAAGTCCTAAGTCGCTTTACTTTCAACTACTCTCCCATCCACCAATTTTTTGTTTAAATCTTACAGTCACCAACTAAAAGAATTAAATAAACAAATCTTTAGCGAACTTCCCACGTTAGTTTTAATCGCCATTTTGATGCCCGACTTCTTGCTTTCGCTCAAGTTTTATTCGTGACACTCGCCTAAATCTTCATCTTCCTGCCATTTCATGGGTAGTTGTTCCAAGAACCCATTTATAGGTTGGCTAAAAACTTTTTAGATTTATCGTGCTATCAAAATTATCTGCACAGCAAAATTGAGGTTTTACTCATTTTGCCGTTACTGGCTTAAGCTATCCAGTAAACCTCGATTATGTATTTTCGAGTGCCTGTCATTCGTGGATGGTTCTCATCCCAATGACGGATAGTTTTTCTCTATCATCACAGCCCACCAGTGCAGCCTGCATTGCAAAATTACTCATGCAAAACAAGGGTTATTAACGCTCAACTACCATCCATGTAGTCTATTGCTCACCTTCAATTAAAACCGGACTGCTCATATCACTATGAGATCCGTTTCCGTGTCGCCCAACAACTTTCGTAGATTGGGTAGAAAAAGAGAATTTCACTCTTTAGCCCCCTTCGTAACCGCACCAGCGAGGTTTCCCCAGCATGCAGCTTCACCGATCAAGAGTTGGTTAGGTTCTCTTTCAGTTTGATAGTGTAAAAAACGTCAGATTGGCGGTGGTAAGTCGCCAATCAAAAAAAAGGCAAAACTTCCCCGCAGACGCAGTTATCTGAAAATTTCAAACGATTTAAAAAGACAGCAAACATGGAGAGTGAAAATTTCACTGCAATCCTGTTGCATAAAGATATGGTGATACTCCGATTGGCGCTCGGATGACGGCTAAAACTGTTTTTAATTTTAGAAATTAAAAATGAATCAATTTTAACAAGATCAGAATAGCAAAATTCCAATGAAATGCAAATCGCAAGGAACAACCATTTATTCAAGTACCATCATGTGAAAATGAGCCTGCTTCGCAGGCTTGAAAACCTTTTATTACAATGCTTCCGATAGAATTACGTTATTTCTATAAAAATGTGCTAAATTTTCCGACAGGATTACCAATATTCAAGTGTATTTCGATGATTTATTTTTGTGTGAAAACCGATGAATTTTTAGCATCTATTTTGGATAAAGTTAGTCTAGGCGCACAGTATTATTGTCAATTTGATGTGCCATTGGCTAAAGCTGAAAGTATTATTGAAAAGCTGAAAAAGCGTTATGTTCTTGATCAGACTGCTCGGCAGCGGAATTACCGGATGCAGCAAAAGTTAATGCCGGTTGTAGATTTAGTGGTTTTACTGAACCAAAGTTTGTACATGGCAGAAAAGGTTCGACTTTGCTTACTTTGTACGATGCCAGTGGAGATGCGGCCAATTGCTTTGAATTGTAGTGAGGTGCTGAAAAGTTCATATCAGCTTGAAAAGTCGGAGCTTGATAATTTTTTCTCTGTTTTAGATAGAAAAAACCGCATGTTTTATATGAGTGTTGCTAATCCATTACTCCTTAAATCTGCAAAAGATAAATTGGAGTCAGTTCCAGTCTATGAGCTTATTCAAATCCCATATACCTTAGAGCAACGTAAGCAAAAGAACATCCCGCAAAATAAGGCACAGGGATGGACGTGGAGACTTCATAAGGAATTTATGGCATTAAAAAAAATACAGCTAACAGATATTTTTAAGAAACAACAACAAAATCAAAAGAAACCTCAAGTGCAGGATGAGGCTGTGAAAAAAGAATTACAAAAAATGTGGGGCTTATGCGGTTTCAGAGGTGTAAGGCAATGCATTTTTGATTTAAATCGTAATGTTCCTAAGTGGTACATTTCTTATTTCAATCGAAAGTCACCGATTGAGCTGATTGTCCCACCCTACAAAATCAAGTCAAAAAGACTTGTTTCAAGTTTCAATGAAGCATTGATGTTTCATAAATATGAGGCCTTTAGCGAGTCAAATTAATGAAAGAGTTGGAATATTTAAGTGGCCATTTAAATCAAAGATTCTACTCTTTTTATTTTTTAGGCATTTGATTTTAATAAATTATTTTTTTATCATGTACAGGCTTTTCAGTAAAAATATCAACAATTCAGATCTTAGAAACATAAAAAAAACCCCTGTCGTACCAAATTTAACCCCTGTCGTACCAAATTTAACCCCTGTCGTACCAAATTTAACCCCTGTCGTACATCAAAACCCTTCCAAAAAACCCTTGTCGTACATTTTTTTCTAGATTCTAAATTTGTGGTATGTATATATTTTCAGCAAACCATGTATATCATTTCAGTAAAAAAAAATAATAATTTTTATATATCATGTGTTTACTTAAGTTATTTGAAAGTAAGTGTAGAAAAACCATCATAAACTAGAGATTTTTATTGGTGAGAATATAGACACTTTAAATGGGTTCTAACAGATGCTCTGCGTATAAGAGATTTTATGTTAATCAGATGATTAAAAGGCCCGTAAATAGGGCCTTTCGTATAACGTGTATTATGTTAATTTTAGGGAAATTTAAGAATCTCTATGCAATGGTTTATTCAATATTCTTTGATTTCTTATCTTTTAGGTTAATCAGAAATAGCCAATAACATAAGCCAGGAAATAGAGCCATA
>NZ_VPCD01000035.1:0-9087 GCF_013418345.1 Acinetobacter sp. YH12144
ATTTCGATCGATCAATCAGTAAAAATCCACACAAGTTGTTCTTCATAATCTTTTAATGATCTTCTTGTTGGTTCGTCACCAGCAAGCTAGGTCGGCTATATTACTCTTTATTTCTAAAGAGTCAACCAGTAATTCAAATTATTTTTAAACTTATCAAATAAAACCCAACTTAATCAATTCAACCAAGTCATTGTTTTATCAGAAGTTTTAATCTTCATCACTGCCGATGGATGTGCATTCTACAGCATTTCACATCCGTTGCAACACCCTTTTCCATTTATTTTTAATTTTTCATTACGTTTGTTTATTTATTCTACTAAATCAGTGTTTTTTACTTAAAAAAGTGTTTTTAGCGTACAGAAAGCATGCAATACGCCACAGGCACCCATAAGATAAACATTAAAACTGGCATAACACCGTGCACTTCTTCAGGTTTTCTATACAACCATTGAATAAATGGAATGGCGATACCAAATAATGCCGCCATCAATAGCACATCAACAAATCCACCTTTCAGCAGTAACCACATCAAGACTGGCACACTCATCATTAAGCCAATTATCAATAAAACACAGTATTCGTATTTTCTGAGCTGCCATAGTGTGAATCCTTGAATGATCCAGAATCGCTCTGCATATTCAAAATTTGATTTTAAGTCCATTTTTATCACGCCTAGATTGAATAAACTCAGTGCAATATAGATGGCACACATCAATTGGAATAATTGTGAAGCAGTGAAATCAAGGCTCATGATGTTCCAAGTATCCGCCTGCGTGGCGAACCAATACAAAATCACGACCGCTGTAACCGAAATACCAATACTAACAATACGATGGGTTAGAAATCTTTTATGAAATGCCTGACGAATAATGAGTTTATTTTGATTGAGCCAGAGTGGGCTATATTTCTGTATCACAAATACGCTAGGTACATGTAGCTTTATTGGTTTTGATTTCCTACCGAGCAGCCAAAATTTTATCGCAGCTATACATATGCAAGTAGATAACAACACCGCAACGAGTTGAGCGTCCAATATAGCTAGGCTCAAAATGGGTAAATATGTCAAAAGACAGACTAAACCGAAATATTGATTCTGTTGTAAAAACAGCATTTGTATGATTAATAAATTAAAGATCCAAAGAAGCATCAATACACTAATACCAATGGAAGCCAAAAACTCATACTCAACCCAAACATATAGAAGCGCTAAAACAAATGGCAATAACAGCAAAAAGCTTAAACTGCCTAAAAATTTGATTTCCACTGCAAAGCGACTTTTGAGCGTGATTGGCAATAGCGCTAGATAGCGATACCCTTCTCCACCGCTCAAAGCTTTACGCTGTATCGCACACCAAAATACATTTAAGGCAAGAAAGCCTGTCCAAAGAAACAGATTCGTGATTAACGATTTGCAATAAACCAAATCAATAATGGGCTGCACTAAAGATAAGAGCAGTCCGAATAGCATTGGCCCGAGAATTAATGTGACTAAAATAAGTAAATGCTTTTGCCGTGCAACTGCGTCTGCTGTGGTCTTGACATAAAATATCCATCGATATTTCAAAAGCGTTTTTATGATTGTTCGCTGCCCAACATGTCTTTGTATATTCATGCCGCCTGCTCATTGGACTTTAACCTATCTAGCTCGATGATTTTTGCTGCAAGACTGTCTCTAAATACAGGATCATGGCAAGACAATAGAATCAATTTTGATTGGCTCTGCTGTAAAAGTATGCTTGTTAATTCAGCCAAGGCGTTTTGATCTAAGCCATTGCTCGGTTCATCTAAAATCAGTAATGGTGCCGAAGTCATTAAGGCTGCAACCAATAAAAACTTTTTGGTTGTGCCAAAAGACATGTCAGCAAATGGCGTGGCTAAATAGTGTTCTAATTTAAATTTTTCAATGAATATTTGATACTGCTCATGCGCTATCCCTCGAATATCACACATTAAATTCAGAAACTCCTGCCCTTGTAAAAAATCATAAATAGGGCTTTTATCTGGCACATAGGCCACAAGTTTCTTGTATTCATTGTTATGAGGGGCATATGGCTGATCATTAATCAAAATATTGCCTGCATCGAAATCCAGCATCCCAGCAATCATCGCAAGTAAGGTGGACTTCCCTACTCCATTCTCAGCAACAACAGCGACAATTCCGAATTCGTTTAACTCTAAATTTAGATTTGAAAATATACATTTTCCCGCAAAAGATTTGGACAATTGCTGCAAGCTCAAAGAAACCATCATGATGTTCCTGATTTATTATATTAAGTTATTGATTTATTATTAATCTATCTTCACATATCTTAGATCTGAATTAAATAGATTCTTTAATCGACAACTTTAATTTTTTCAGTGTTATTCACTATCTAAATACGCCAAAATCATCTTCGACAATTCCACTTTAAGCTGCTGTTCTGTAATTAAAAAACTATTATTGCTCACATAGCGCATCATGGTAAATAAAGTACTGTTAATAATCACAAAAGAGCGATGTTTCAGCGTTTCAAAGTTCCAATGTGAATAATAACGATTAAATAAATACATCCCAACTTCAAAAAAATGCTTTTCCAAAACCTGAGAGGCATCTGAATGACTGTATTGATGCCAATGTTTTAAGATCTCAATGAAGAAGCCACGATCAGCTTTCAACATATCAAAGCCAAACTGAATACAAAGTGGGATCACCTCATAAATACTGTGCTGCTCTTGCTCCACGACTATATTTTTTAGTGCTAACCCCAATTGTTCTGATTCTCTGAGCAGTAACTCTTCTACGATTTGCTCTTTATTTTCAAAATATTGATAAATCGACCCAACGCTCACCCCAGATTTTTCCGCAATTTTGGGCGTCGTCAGCTCCAGTAAACCTTGTTCTGCAATACACAACTGCGCAGCTTGCAAAATGCTTTCCACAATCATTTTCGCGCGTTGTTGTTGTGGTCTTTTTCTCATTGTACGGCTCTCCAATGCGATAGTGTTATGCGAATTGAATGCGAATAAATATTCATATTAGTGTGATATGCAACAATAACATTGAAGATCAAAAACATGACCACTCACTTCAATACCCGACTGACTTCATTTCAGGCCATGCAGCAATCTAATCTGCTGAGTTTTCTACTGTCTTATTTGACGGGTCAGGCTGCACAGCCAAATTACGCCCAATATCTTGACCTCAATAAAGCCTTGCAATGTGGTGACCCACAGATGGAAAAAGTGCTCACGTGGATGATGCAGAACCCTAAACAGCATCGTGAATATTTTGAAATCGCTCTATTTAAAGGTGTCGAGCAGCTTCCCTTTTCTATTCCTGAACTCGAGCATTTTTTTAAGCATGTTGAACAAACACCGCCGTGGGTAGAGCCAGAAAAAATACAGCAAGCCCTTGAGTTCACCCATCGACTCGGGATTAACAATGGCTTTATTTTGCGAGACCTTTCACTCATGGTCGGTTATCTCTTCCCCGGTTTCAATCAGCCACTCATGCTGACCGGTGCTTTAAATAAACAAGCCGGTACACGTCTAGCTGAAACCACTAAATGGTGGGTAGATATCACTGAAGAACGAGGACTCGAACGTTTGCATGCAGGATTTACATCGACGATTTATGTGCGTTTTATTCATGCTTTGGTACGGCATCAACTCCAAAAAGGCAAAGACTGGGATTTTGCAACGTGGGGGGTACCGATGAATCAATTTGACTTGGCGATGACCAATCTTGCCTTTAGCAGTGTGGTACTTTTGGGCATTCGCGCTTTAGGAATTTTTCCGTCAAAACAAGAAACTGAAAGCTTTTTGCATTTTTGGCGCTATGTCGGCTGGTTGATGGGTATTGATGAAAAATGGTTAATTGCAAAAGAATCTGACGGTTGGAAACTGCTGTATTGGATGCAATTTGTACACCCCCAATCCGATGCAAGCAGCATGGCTCTCGGTGCCAGTCTCTCTAAAGAACCTTTTGAACGACAGTACAAATACCTTCGACCACTTCAGCAAAAACTGGCTTATCGACAACATCTGGAGCTGACACAATTTTTTATTGGCAAAAAACGCATGCATAAATTAGGGCTCAAACCACAGTCCGCCGCATGGTTTGCCTATTATTTATTGGCTAGAAATCTTGTCCTGTATTCAGGTGCTAAGCATGTCCCGAGTTTAAATCAAAAATTACAGCAAAAAGGCCGTGCGATTCAAAAACTCGGTTTAGCACTGTATCAAAGTAAGGCCAAACAACTGGCCAGTATGCACCAATAAAAAAAGCAGAGCGATCGCTCTGCTTTTTGGATGACAAATGTCCGGACTTAGAATTTCATCGAAATACGTGCCCAATAATTGCGACCGATATTATTAAACTGTTGATCAGTCGCTAAACCTGTCCCTGCATCACCCAGTTTATTTAGATGTTCGGTATAAGTTTTATTCAAGAGATTATCCACACCCACAGATACATCTACACCCTCATCAATATGATAAGTACCATTTAAAGACAGTGTGCCAAATCCTGCACTTTCTTTCAGGTCATAACCCACGATATTGCCTTGGTGCGCACTGATACGATTTTGCCCATCAACCACACGCCAGAATGCTCCCAAAGTATAATTATCTTGGATATAACGTAAGTTGATCCGTGCTTCTAAAGGTGAGATTTGTGGTAATGGCGTATTATCCGTGGTGTTTTCCCCCCACGCATACATTGCGCTGACATCTGCTTGGATCGCATCTGTAAATTGATAGCCAATCCCAGCTTCTGCACCTGCAATGGTTGCATCGATATTTCGACTATGCGCTTCCATACCCTTCATCATTCCTGTTCCAAGCTTATAACTCGTTAAAATATAATCATTCACCAAACCAGCATAAGCCGACACCCAAGAATTCAAAGCACCATGTTGATGTTGATAGCCCATATCTAACTGAAGCGTTTTTTCCGTATCAATATGATTGAATGTATTGATATCACCATTTCCTGATTTTGGGCTAAATAATTCCCAATAATCTGGCATACGTTCTACATAGCCTAAACCAATATAGGTTTTACCATCATCATGTTCAGGATGTGTATTTTCAAAACGGATAAAGCCACTTGTTAAGGTTTTATCCAATTTACGGTTATAACCTTGATCAATTGAATCTTGTCGTTCATCTTTCACATCGACTTGATCAAACCGAACACCTGAAACCAAACTGTTTTGATCATCAAAATGATAGGTTAATTCACCAAAACCACCATAAGACTGATATTTCATGTCTGTCATACGTGGCTGGTCTTGATAAACAATATGATTTTTTGAATCTGTTTTACGAATACTATGTTGGTTATTTTGGCTGTCGATACCCGTAATAAATTGAAGACTATCCCATTCATGGGTTACGGCCATACGAGCGTTTAATGTTTTACGAGCAACATTAGTCGCCATTTTCATCATTGGTTCAGGACGTAAACTATAGTTATCCATGACATGATCATTAAAGCTATAGTTCACTTGTGCTTCAATTTTCTTAATCACCTCAGTGACATTCTTTTTCTCGACTCGAAGCCCCAAGCTTTCACGGGCAAATTGCGAACCATCCATCATTCGGCCCGCGTACACCGCCTCACCATCGGCTTTACCTCCAGTAAATTCTACCCATGTATCTTCGTTTGGCGTCCAACCGAGTGCCAAATCTGTATTCCAACGCTCCCAGTCTGACGGCACAGTATTACCATCTCCATCTTGGTAGCTGTCTGCAACAGAACGGCTAGCATTTAAACGGACATATTTATGCTCATCCCCCATGGCCGCCTCGACATTATGATCTAAACGACCATAAGAGCCGATCATCACACTGACTTGACCACGGTAGTTTTTATCAGCATCGAATTGTTCAGGTTTGCGTTCAAATAAGACTGTTGCAGCAGAACCTGTATTGGCATATTGAACCGTTTGAGGTCCTTTAATCACTGAAATACGATCATAGCTTTCAGGTGAAATATAAGACGTCGGCGAATCCATACGACTTGGACACGCCCCTAGATTTTCTGTGCCATCGGTTAAAATTTTAATGCGTGAACCAAACATGCCACGGAAGGTGACATCGCCATTGGTTCCTGCGCCACTTTTCACTGCACTAAAACCCACAATGCTTTTTAAATAATCGGCCCCATCACTGGCAGGTATCGGTTGAATCGGCTGTTTTGGATTTGCACGGACAATTAAACCATTGGCATCATTCCCTTGATGTGATGTCACCACAATCGGTGCCAAAGTCTGTACTGCATTGGTTTCCGTCATCTCTACGGGCATCTCGTCAGCCATCACAGAAGTTGAATAGCAGGCAATACAAATTGCAGCCGCAAGAGGCTGTAGAAAAAATTTAGGCTGAGCCATGTTTATCTCACAAAATACATAAATAAAGGCGTACCTGAGTCCTCAAAGACCCAAGTTTAAAAAACGTCGGATTTATGCAGCGAGTGGTGGGGCTCGACCTTGCGGAAGTAAAAAGAGTTGTTGAAGAACAAACCAGACATGCTTGAAAGCTTTTTGAAAAGCAATTAAACGAACTTGAATTCGATCAAGCACTTCTTTCACATCAAGTTCAGGGGGCAAAACCAAATTGCCATAGACCGTACAATACTGACATTGATGACTGGTATCATGTTCATGGGCAGTATGATCGACTTGAACTTGCTCAGCGTGAGCGGAAGATGAATGGTGTGAATGTGCGGTATGTTCAGCATGAACATTGGGAAGTAAAAGTGCACGCGTAATGGTTTCGCAGACCGGAGCAACTTGATATTGCTTGGGCAACAATGGCTGTAAAAAAACAGCAATCTGCAAAAAAACGGCTGCAAAGGACAGCAGCACTCCACTACGAAACAATACAGGCAAACCCTAACATTTGTCTGCCCCAAGTATAACAAAGCCCAATCGAAATTGGGCTTGTCTCAGGTATTTTTTACCGCGATCAATTAACGCTTAACTGCGACTTTATCTTTTTGGCGTTGGCGAACCAATTTTTCCACTTTGTCACGTGCACGTTGACGTTTCAAAGGCGATAGATAGTCGACGAACAACTTACCATTTAAGTGATCCATTTCATGTTGGATACAAACTGCGAGAAGTCCGTCCGCTTCCACTTCAAATGATTGACCTTCAAGGTTAATTGCCTGAATTTTTACACGTGACGGGCGCTCAACTTTATCGTATATTTGAGGCACTGATAAACAGCCTTCTTCATAGGGCTGCGTCTCTTGCGTCAATGGCGTAATTTTGGGGTTAATAAACACCATGGGTTGATCTTTTTCTTCAGATAAATCCATGACTATCAGCTGAATATGGTGATCTACCTGTGTTGCTGCCAGGCCAATTCCCGGTGCTTCATACATAGTTTCAAACATGTCGGCTGCTAACTGACGAATTTCATCAGTAACTTCTTCGACTGGTTTTGCAATGGTACGAAGACGGGGATCGGGGAAACTTAAAATAGGTAATAAGGCCATACGACGTCCTCACTTATGCCATTGATCAAAAAACAAAATGAAGGAATGCTTCATCAAAAAATTGTGTGTAATATCGTTATTATAACGCAGTTACATACATAATTTTAGGAATTATGATAATGAAAAAGGTTTTGAAGGGCATGCCAACTTTTAGTGCCTTGGGGTTTAAAAAACAATTATTGGCACTTACAGTCTGTGTAAGTGTGGGGATGGGAATGGTCAGTGTTGCAGAAGCTGCCCCTGCTCGTAACGTCAATCCACCGTCATTGAAGGCAGGTGCCCCTCAAGTTTATGTGGTGAAAAAAGGCGATACGTTGTGGGATATTTCCAAGCGTTTCTTAAAAAATCCCGTGCGCTGGCCTGAAATCTGGGCGAGCAATAAACACGTGAAAAATCCGCACTGGATTTTCCCAGGTGACCGCCTATTAATGTGTACCTACAATGGCCGCCCAATCATCGGTAAGGATGAAGGTGATGGCTGTGAAGGTATTATTCGTCGCTATACAGGTGGCACTAAACTTCAACCACAAGTTCGTGTTGAATCCCTCAACAGTGCGATTCCGGTTATCCCATTAGAATATATTAAGCAATGGCTTGAGCGCAGCATGATTGTTGCCGCTGATTCTGTTGAAGGCACACCTTACATTTTAGGTACAGCTGATCAACGTGTATTGGCAGCCAAAGGCCAAACAGTTTATGCTCGCGGCCAAGGCATGCAAGTCGGTCAACGATATGCTGTTTACCGTGAAGGCGAACCGTACATCTTTACCGATGCAAACGGCAAAAAATACAACGCAGGTTTAGAACTGACTCAAGTCGCTTCAGGTGTTGCCGTTCGTGGTGAAAATGACATTACCACTTTAGAACTAACCGATACTTATAATGCTGAAGTTCGTCGTGGCGATCGTGTTCTTCCTGAATATAACCCAATGCTGCCAACACTGTTCTATCCAACCAATGCAGAAAATGTCACTGCTGGCGGTAGTGTAGTTCGTGTTATGGGCTCGATTGGTACTGCAGCGGTTCACAGTGTTGTGACGATCGACCGTGGTAGCTTGCAAGGCGTTCAATCTGGTCAAGTCTTTAGCGTGAACCAAAAAGGTGAAATCGTGACTGATCCAAAAACCAAAGAACGTGTTCAACTTCCAGGACAACGTATTGGTAACATTATGGTATTCAAAACGTTTGATAACCTAAGCTATGCTTATGTACTTGAAAGCGAATTACCAATCAAAGTAGGTGCAACGATTCAGCCACCACTGATGGATGACTAAGACCAAATCCATAAAAATGAGGCTGTATTTCAGCCTCATTTTTTATTATCCAACAACGATATCACTGATCATTTTAAACCATAAAAAGAAGACAGATTCAAAGGTCTCATTATGCTCAACTCATTGACTGACTTGCATTTAGATTACATTCGCCTGTGGTTTGTGGTGCAACACTCACTTCGTAGTTTCTATAAAATTCAGCTCTGTACACGACAAAAATAGATAACTCATTGAAATAATGTCACAATAATTGTTTTCTAACGACGAATACTATGACACATCTCAATGAGTTATATCTTATCTTAAACAAATCTCTAAAATGGAACA
>NZ_VPCD01000036.1:0-8353 GCF_013418345.1 Acinetobacter sp. YH12144
TTGTTCCATTTTAGAGATTTGTTTAAGATAAGATATAACTCATTGAGATGTGTCATAGTATTCGTCGTTAGAAAACAATTATTGTGACATTATTTCAATGAGTTATCTATTTTTGTCGTGTACAGAGGAAATTGTCACAAATTTGAAGCATACTAAACTGAGTACAGCACACATTTTTTAATATGGGTTTGAAATGAATACCGCAGCTGAAGTCGCGCAAGTACCAACTGAATATACTTATAATGATCGTTATATCAATCGAGAGTTATCGATTCTCGACTTTCATCTGCGTGTGCTCGAACAAGCGGTTGATCCGATACACCCCTTACTTGAACGCATGAATTTCTTGCTGATCTTTTCGCGTAACTTAGATGAATTTTTTGAGATTCGTGTTGCGGGAATGATGGAACAGCTAGACTTGGGCAATGAAAGCCGTAGTCCAGATGGTTTGACACCAAAACAAGTATTAGATGAAATTTCTGCGACAGCACATGCGGCAATTGAGCGCCAGTATCGTATTTTAAATCAAGAAATTTTACCTAAACTGCGTGAGGAAGATATTTGCTTCTTACGCCGTGGTGAGTTAACCCCTGCACAATCGGCTTGGGTAAAAAAGTATTTCCAAGAACAAGTTGCACCAGTTTTAACCCCAATTAGTTTAGATCCTGCACATCCATTCCCTCGCTTAGTCAACAAATCGTTGAACTTTATTGTGACTTTAGAAGGGAAGGATGCGTTTGGTCGTCAGATTGACTTAGCCGTTGTACCTGCACCGCGTTCGCTGCCACGTGTCGTTCGGCTTCCTGATGAATTAACCGGTGGCAAAGAGCATCATGTGATGCTATCGGCAATTATTCATGAACATGTCTCTGATTTGTTCCCCGGCATGACGGCGACGGGTTGCTACCAATTCCGCGTGACGCGTAATGCCGATTTAGCTTTAAATGAAGATGTTGAAGATTTAGCTAAAGCTCTGAAAGGTGAGTTGAATTCTCGTCGTTTTGGTCGCGCCGTTCGTTTGGAAGTGACAGAAAATTGTCCGCAGCATATTTATGAATATTTGCTTGATGAGTTCGATTTAGAAGAAGAGCAACTTTATAAAGTAGATGGGCCAGTTAACCTTGCACGTTTACTGTCAAACTTTAAACGTCCACATCTACGTTATGATGCGCATATTCCAGTTATTCCGAAAGTACTCAAAAAATCTGAAAACATTTTTAGTGCGATGCAAAAGCAAGATATTTTGCTACACCATCCCTTTGAATCATTCGCACCTGTAATCAACCTACTGCGCGAAGCTGCACGTGATCCACAAGTTTTGGCCATTAAACAAACGCTTTATCGAAGTGGTGCAGACTCTGAAATTGTGCAAGTCTTAGCGGAAGCAGCACGTAATGGTAAAGAGGTTACCGCAGTAATTGAGCTTCGAGCACGATTTGATGAAGAATCAAATATTGCTGTAGCCAATGTATTACAAGAAGCGGGCGCAGTGGTGGTGTATGGCATCGTGGGCTATAAGACCCATGCCAAAATGATTTTGGTGGTACGCCGTGAAAATAATAAATTGGTGCGTTATGTGCATTTAGGTACGGGGAACTATCACGCGGGCAATGCGCGTATCTATACCGATTATGGCCTGTTAACCACCGATAAAGAACTCTGCGAGGATGTACATCGCATTTTCCAAGAGCTGACCGGTATGGGCAAAATGGCGAAGTTGAAAAAATTGCTGCATGCGCCATTTACCTTACATGCTCAACTGATCAATTATATTGATAATGAAATTGCTAATGCTAAAGCAGGTAAGCCTGCGCAAATCATTGTCAAGGTCAATGCATTAACTGAAGTTCAGTTGATCAATAAACTGTATGAAGCGTCACAAGCGGGTGTACAGATTGATTTAATTATTCGTTCTATTTGTTGTTTGCGTCCGGGATTACCGGGGCTGTCTGAAAATATTCGCGTACGTTCTATTGTTGGCCGTTTCTTAGAACATACCCGAGTTTATTATTTCAGTAATAATGGCGATGCACGGATTTACTGTTCAAGTGCAGACTGGATGGATCGTAATTTATTTAACCGTGTTGAAGCCTGTTTCCCAATTGAAGATCCAGCCTTGAAAAAGCGTATTTATCAATTAGGTTTAGTGAATTATCTAAAAGATAATCAGCAAGCTTGGTTGCTCCAAAGTGATGGGCGTTGGATTCGTACCCATGTCCAAGAGGGCGAGGAAGCACATAATTCACAGCATGTGCTTTTAGACGCATTTAAATAAATGTGTTGAACAAAAATAAAGGGAGCAATGCTCCCTTTATTTTTTTTAAATTTTCTAGATTGTTTTTGAATCGTTTATCTCAGCTAAATTTAGCTGTAGCTACAAATTTTTCTATAGATATTTTTGACAAAACCATCAATTTGATACGTTGAAAGTTTTAATTCATTGACCATCTGCTCTTGAGTCGCACTATGGCTGACCATATCCAAAATTTGATATTCTGCTGGATTTAGACTGAGCTGTTTCGGCGCTGCATTTTGCGGACTAAAAGTTTCACTCAATAAAAATTTAGCAAAACTAGGATGAAGGGCAGCGCCACCTCTTAAAATGGTTTTCAGCTGGTTATAAGTGTCTTCAATTGGCTGTTGATTCAACATATAGGCAGTTGCACCTAACTGAATCGCATGTAAAGTTAAATCTGCAGACTGTTCATTGACTAAAATGATGAGATTACTTGAAGGATAGATTTTCTTAATTTTATGTATGAATGAGATATCAGACTGTTGCGTGACCACTAAAAAGATTAAATTGGGCAATTGATTGAAAATTTGTTGTTCTGCATCTGCTAAATTTTCTGAAAATGTAATGAGGTCTTCAGGATAACCGAGGTCTCCTAAGATGTTAAACAGCACTGTTTTTGAAGTCATTGATTGATGATCAATGATCAAAACGGGTACTGGTAATAAAAATTCACTCATCATACATTTCGCTCATTTATTATTTTTAATCAAATTGCATTTCCATAATGTGCATGGAAGTGAATTAGAAAAATATACCTAGAAGTAGTGATTTATACATCAAAGTATAATTAAGTTATTGTGATATAATATAATTTAATTAATGTATGGTTTTTTGTGTTTTTCATTATGTTGAATGCAAAGATTTATAGTTTTTTCGTTTTTATTTTTAGAATATTGATTAAATAATCATCAGATTTCGATTCGAATTGAAAATAATAAATGAAATGTGAAAGCAGTATTTTGACAACTAATAAATTGAACTGTTTCTGATGTGAGTTAATATTCACCTATTGCTTAGTTATTTTAAACATAAATATTAGTGACTATTTAAAATAATGTGATTTATTTCTCATGTATGGTTATTTTATAGCACAAAACATAATTATGAAAAAAGCCCTTTGAAAATGAATCAGACGTACTTTATCTAAAATACCTGAAACTAGTGATTTTAACGAAAGTTATATTTTACTAAGATGTATTAATCTTCTTACTTATCTGGCTAGTGTGAAGATATTATCGAGGCGATGAATTGAGATATACATCAAGTCATATATTACCTTATCAGGCTACCTATTTGGGTTAGCCTTTTCTTTTTTCTAGATACTATATTTTTATTTTCAATTTTAAATTCATCTCAATATTATTATTTCTGGATTATTAATTTCTGCAAAATAAAAAAGAGAGCACAGGGCTCTCTTTAATTTTCACACTGATTAGTTAGTGCAGATTGTTAGTGATTTTCTGCAAGATTTGAAGCAATACATCAAATTCACTTTGAAGCGGCGTACTTTTACGCGTCACCAATGCTAATGTGCGTGTAGGGCTTGCTTCAATTTCTTTCACAGCCAAATCTTCATTGGCTTTGATCATATTGGTATGAACTGCAATTTCAGGCAATAAGGTAAAGCCTAAATCTGCGGAAACCATTTCAACCAAAGTTGGCAATGAGCTTGCTTTTAAACGATGGTCGTTTTTACGTTCACCAATCGGGCAAGCACTCAAAGCATGATCACGTAAGCAATGGCCTTCTTCAAGCAACATTAAACGAGATAAATCTAGGTCGTCTAAAGATTTCGCTTGAGCTGCATTTTGGTCAGCTTTGTTGTACACCAAGAACAATTTTTCTTTGTTTACTTCTGCAACTTTCAAGCTACGTGTATCGAAAGGAAGAGCAAGTAATACGATATCTAGATTACCGTGCTCGAGTTTCTCAACAATTTTTTCACTTTGTGCTTCATGTAAATGCAATTGAATTTTTGGTAGTTGCTTATGCACTTCTTCTAATAATGGTGCAAGTAAAAATGGCGCAATAGTAGGAATGACCCCTAGATGTAAATCACCCGTTAGAGGTTCGCTCATTTCACGACTTAAACGCATTAGGTCTTGCGCATCTGCCAATAGAACTCGAGCTCTTCCGACAACTTGTTCACCAAGAGGAGTTAAACGCACGTTTTGACGGTCGCGTTCTACCAATACGCCACCTAGTAAACGCTCAAGTTCCATGATCCCGCCAGACAAAGTAGACTGGGTGACAAAAGAACGACGCGCAGCTTCAGTAAAGTGTAGCGTTTCTGACAGTGTTACTAGATATGACAGCTGTCTTAAGGATGGTAATGCAGCCATAGTGTCCTAATTTATGATTTAAAGTGATCAGCAAACAAACCGCTAAGATATGGAATAAAATGCGGTGGGATATCATGCCCCATTCCATCAATTAATTCAAATTTAGCACCTGAAATAGCCTTTGCAACGGCCTTACCATGGCTTGGCGGCAGCAAACGGTCACGAGCTCCATGAACCACAATGGTTTTATGCTGAATTTGTTTATCTAACTGCAGCAGGGAACCTGTACATAATATTGCTAAAAACTGTTGAAGTACACCCGCTGGGTAATAACTCCGCTTATAGAGTTTACGTGCAGTTTGTATCACTTCAAGCTGATTAATATAGCCTGGAGAGCCTATAATATTAAAAACTTTCAGGCTATGGTTAATAATGCCATCTTCATCGTTATATTCAGGTTTTTCAATTAGACTAAATAATTGCTTTGGAAATGGCGGTGGAAGTAAGGGTTGGATGTTACTGGTAAAAAGTAAGCTTAAGTTGTGCACTTTGTCTGGATAGCGTGCTGCCACGATTTGAGCGATCATGCCGCCCATTGAAGCGCCTAAAATATGGACTTTATCGAGTCCCATACGATCAATTAATAGTGCAACATCGTCTGCCATATCGTATAGATCATAGGGCGCACCCTGATTCTCTAGACCTAAGGCAAAACGTCCCATCAATTTAAAGGTGTTAAGACGTGGGCCTGGGTTACGAATTTTACTCGACAGACCAATATCACGATTATCAAAGCGAATAACTCGGTAACCTTGGTCTATTAGGGACTTACAAAAGAAATCGGGCCAATACAACATTTGTGCGCCGAGTCCCATAATCAATAAGATTGCAGGATCTTCAGGATGACCACCCACCTCGACATGAAGTTCAATGCCATTGCCTAACTCTACGCGAGTTTCATGCATAAAAGAGGCATAAGGTGAAATATTAAACTGAAGGGCACTATTCATTTTTATTTTCCTTTAAAAAGGACGTCTATTATTATCAGGACGTCCTTGTATTTAAACCTTAAACTGAAGCGGGAATCAAGTCCGGAACCTGCTTAGTCAAAGTTAAGCGTTGCTTCCCAGCAGTTGCACCGAGCAGTACAAATCCACGTAATACGCCATCTTGATCGATCGCACGGGCAATCATGCCATCTTCAAGCTCTTCTGTTTCCCATTGGGTTTCTACATCAATTGGCGCAGGAAGGACAGTTAAAGGTGCAGCAGGTGTTTTAACAGCTACAGGCATGGCTGGATAATGCACAGCGGTATGTTCACCATTGAGGGTTTTTGCCAAAGCACGTGCTTGTTGCATGATCGGCATGACGTATGGCAGAAGGGTACCATTAACTTCAGCACAGTCACCGACAGCATAGATATCTGCCAAGTTGGTTTCTAAGCCTTTATTGGTTAATACACCGCGGCTGGTGTGAATGCCGGCTTGTTTTGCTAAGTTAATCTCAGGTTGTAAGCCAATCGCAGACAACACAACATCTGCCACTAAGCTTTGACCATTGGCAAGGCTTACTTGATAGTCACCATTTTCAATGCGTGACACTTTTTCGACTGTTGTGCCTAAAACGAATTGAATGCCCGTTTCCTCTAAATTACTTTGGAATTTAGCGGCCACATGAGACGGCAGTAGGCGACCCAAAGGTTGCGGAGCTAAATCAACTACCGATACTTTCGCCCCAGTATTTTGGAGGTCATTGGCAAATTCACAGCCAATCAAGCCTGCACCTAAAATCACCACACGTTTATCTTCACGTGCTGCAAGCTGTTTACGGAATGCTTTATAGTGATCTAAATTGTTGACGACATGAATGTCTTCACTGCCATCACCCGAAATAGCTAAGCGAATTGGATTTGCACCGACAGCTAAAACAAGTTTTGAATACAGTTGTGTTTGAGTTCCATTTTGGCTTTCGATTGTGAGCTCATGTTTTGCTGCATCGATCGCTTTTACCCAACTCTTATTGATAATTTGCATATTGAGTTGAGCCGACATTTTTGCGGCATCACCTAAAGGGATTTGCTCAGGGGCTTTGTTGCCAACGAGCGCATTGGATAATGTCGGTTTAGCATAGTTAATGGCATCATCTGCACAGATCATAATAAGTTCTAGTTCAGGATTTAACTTACGAAATTCACGCGCAACGGCATATCCCGCCATACCAGAACCAATAATGACAATAGGGTGCATACTCAACTCCAAACACATTTCATATTTTTTTAAAGACAAAAAAAAGACCATAACGATGATGGCCTTAGATTCTATTTATTAGATTTCAACCATTTCAAAATCTACTTTTGAGACGCCACAGTCTGGGCAAGTCCAATCATCTGGGATATCTTCCCATTTCGTTCCTGCCACGATACCGTCTTGTGGCCAGCCTTCTGCTTCGTCATAAATCCATCCACAAACGATGCACTGATACTTTTTCATTCCATTCTCCAAAAACTGACACAAAATTAAGTCAGTAAATACTTCATAACTGTATAAGTTTATACCTTAAGGTTAATTAGCCTTATACAGTAGACTCTTATGTTAAATTTTTACGCAGTTCTAACGATAAAGTAAAGTGGCTAAGAGTTTAATGAGTGAAATTAAAAGCAGAATGGCAGTGAGGGACAATAAATATCATCAAAACCCCAGATCTGTGAAAAATTGTCTGACAATATTTATGCCTATTGAAAGCTATATTGGAATTCATTTCCGTGAATTGGGTTCTAAATACCGCTTTTTCTATATTCATAGACTAAAGTCTTGCAGAAAAAAACTCTAAAATCTTTTATTTTATGATTAGGAAAATATATATTTGATATTTTTTAAATAAATACAATATTAATAATCAGTAACTTATGTAAATTTGCTGTATCTTAAATATGCATTTTAGTCGGGGGTTAGCTGTTCTTTTCTCTCAAATCGCGTTAAAATTCACACATTCCTTCCTTAATTTATTTTCTCCTATTATGAGTAATTCTACTGCTGCGGCATTGTGGTCTAACATTCGTACTGTCCAAGATTTTCCAAAACCAGGAATTTGCTTCTTTGACCTTACGCCGTTATTTATGAATAACATCGAATCGTTAACTGATGCCCTAATTGCAAGTATTCCAGCTGAGCAATTGGCAGAAGTAGATAGCTTTATTGCAGTTGAAGCGCGTGGTTTTGTTTTGGCAAGCTTACTTGCTCAGCGTACAGGCAAAGGTTTGGTGTTGGTACGTAAAGCCGGAAAATTACCACCACCTGTTGCCGGTGTTGGTTATAGCCTTGAATACGGTTTAGATCGTCTTGAAATGTCAGCTGAAATCGAATCACAAAAAGTAATTATTGTGGATGACGTATTGGCGACGGGCGGTACGCTTCGTGCAGTGAAACAATTGGCTGAAAAATGTAAACACCAAGTTTTAGGCGCAAGCATTTTCTTAGATTTGCCTGACTTGCATAAAGATTTAGGACTAAATATTTGGTCTGTTTTAGATGATAAAACACGTCCTGAAGCAGATGCAGCTTAAGCGTCAGTTTTAAAATGTAAAAAGCCTTGTCTAAGACAAGGCTTTTTTATGTCTGATAAAAGCGACATTGCTGCTTAAGGTTAATATTAGGGTGTGTTGACATTTACAGCCGATAAATTGAGCTAAAGAGGCAACCATATAAATATACAAGCTAAAGCAACAGCGCTTTGATAGTTACGTTTTAGCTTATCGTATCTTGTGGCAATTCCTCT
>NZ_VPCD01000037.1:0-7938 GCF_013418345.1 Acinetobacter sp. YH12144
TTATGGCGGAGCGTTAAATATGAAGAGGTGTATCTCAAAGCTTATAGCAGTGTCACAGATGCGAAAAAGCAATTGAGTGCATATTTTGAGTTTTATAATCTGAAACGACCTCATTCGAGTCTAGACAAAATGACACCAAATGAGTTTTACTATGATCAGCTACCCCAACAAAACAAGGTGGCTTAACTAGAGCGGAATATCACTTATAAATACGCTTTTAGTTGTTCAAACAAGTGGAACCACCTCTGTTTGTAATGATATTTTATAAAATTCAATATTAGATCTGCAGAGAAAAACTTATCAAACTAAGTATTGGCTAGTCTTTTTCTTCGAAAAACTTATCAAACGAAGTATTAAGTTAATCTTTTTCTTCAACTTCTTCCTTAAACTCAAACAAATCATTCATCGTACAGTTAAAGTACTTACACAACTTATCGGCGACTGGTAATTCAATACGTACAGCACGGTCATAATACATACTTGTGAGCGTGTTGCGATTGATACCTGTTGCATGCACCACTTCACTTAATTTTAAAATTTTTCTATCGCCCATGAGGCTAGATAACTTACAAGTAATCATATTTAAATTAATTTACAAAAAATAACTTGCTGTGGGTTATTTGAAGTTGTTGACTGAGTAATACTTTGCTAAAATTAACCTACAGCAGGTTATTACAACTTATAGAAAGTATATTTTATCCATTTCAACTAAATTATAACTTTTTAAATATAAGGATTGAACCTGCATTAGATTATTTTGTGGAGATGACCGCCGTGTTACCAAATGAGTTATTGATCAGCCAGCAAGCTCGTGACTTAGGAAATCAATTAATTAAAGAAATGAACATCAATAGAAGTTATGGAATGGCTAATTTTCTTGGAGTAAATACTTGCTATGATAAT
This sequence comes from Acinetobacter sp. YH12144, assembly GCF_013418345.1. Classification (NCBI taxonomy): domain Bacteria; kingdom Pseudomonadati; phylum Pseudomonadota; class Gammaproteobacteria; order Moraxellales; family Moraxellaceae; genus Acinetobacter; species Acinetobacter sp. YH12144. The sequence continues at coordinate 904 of NZ_VPCD01000037.1, forward strand.
CATCAGGCTGTACTTATTTGGACATTTCAACTGCTTGAAAGGGAACCTGCCTTAAATGAATTAGCAGAAATTAAAAAATATTTTCTTTTAATCTTTCCAGATAGTGTTTATCAATTAGCCTAAGTTGTTTTTAAAATTAATTTATTAAATAAAAAGCACTAAATCAAAGAAAGCTTTATTTAAAAATACCTATTAATTCAAAAACATACCATTTACTGAATATATGAAGCATAGGTTCCTGCTCTATCACTCACTCGTACTAAAATTACATCGCTCTTTTTACTGATACTAAACAATTTATGTCCACGCCACGTTCTGCGGCTTCGAGGGCTAGTTTTTGTTGAACCACTGAGAACAAGGACAACAAACTGCCTACTATATTTTCCCGGAGAGTGGTGTAGGAACTTTTTCATTATTGCTAATCATATCAGCGACAACATCAGCAACGAGCTCCTCTATTCCTGAGAATGCTTTAGACTGATCCGCATCAAGCCAAGACAATGATGGAAACTCAGCACATCATTCGTTTAAGACCTATTTTAATGACGGCACTGGTCGCAAGTTTAGGTTTTATTCCAATGGCGTTAAACACTGGAATTGGTGCAGAAGTACAACGACCACTAGCAACAGTTGTTATCGGCGGTATTGTATCTTCTACAATTTTAACTTTGTTTGTATTGCCTATTTTATATCAATGGGCGCATGGCTCTGAGAGTAGCAAACAGCAATCCGACGAAATTTAAAATCAAAAAAAGCAGCTTAATTACTAGGTTATGCCTAATTAAGCTGCTTTTAATATTGTATGCCCAACATTTTATTGATAAAGCTTACTGCGCTTCATCCCGACAATTTTCATTTAAAAACTCAAACTCTATCGTTGTATGCGATAAATGATAGGAAGATAATTTAGCTGCAACTTCTTGTTTAAGCCTAATTAATTCTTTAACGTCAAAGTTGTCACTCAGCTCAAGGTGCGCTGTTAAAACGTGACTTTCACCATCTAGTGACCAAAAGTGCATGTGGTGGATACCATTAACTTCAGGAAATTCCATTAGTGATAGTTTAATACGCTTTTGAGTCTCTTTATCGGGTGCAGCTTGAAGAAATAAAACGAGTGTTGATTTCAGGTTTTTGAAAACATTAAACAAGATGAACAGCGTGAACCCTATTGATAAAAGGGGATCTAATATCGGCAGTTCAGCGAACAACAGTACGATAGAGACTATAAGAACGGCAACCCATCCAAGTACATCTTCAAGAAGGTGCCATGTCAGCACTTTCTCATTTAATGTTTCACCCGCTTTTAATTTTAATACAGCATATCCGTTAACGGCAACGCCGAGTATCGCTAGCCCTAACATCCCCTCGACTACAGGCATTTCAGGATTGGACAGCTTTGGAATTGCTTCAAATAAAATCCAAATTGAGCCAATGATTAAAACAATACTGTTTATCAATGCGCCAAAGAGAGTAAGTCTACGATAACCATAACTAAACTTATCTGATGCTTCTTTATCTGAAAAACGACTTAAAATCCACGCAAAACCTATTGAAAGACTATCACCAAGATCGTGAACTGCATCTGCCATTATCGCCGTACTGTTAGTGAGCCAACCACCTATAAATTCGATAATAGTGAATGTCACATTAAGGAAAAATGCCCAACCAATACGGTCATCTTTACCATGTTGATGACTATGATTATGGTTGTGCATTTTGTACCTCTAGTACTTTTCTATTTCTTAGTTTTGATACATTCATATTAATCAAGTGACGTATCAAGCGTTGATATATCCAGCGTTTGAACCCCGACAAGTTAGTCCCTTTTTCGAGATAGAACTCATCAGGGGAATCATAAAGCCCAAAGTCATCATGAATACCTTCTTTTTGAATATAGGTATTTTCTCCACGCCAATCTGTATCTGGTGATGAAAAGCACTTTGTTGCAACACCATAACCACAAAAATCATCTTTTACTTGGTCAAATTTCTCCTGTAGAGAGCTTAAGTATTGCTCATCCAATATAAAGCCCTCTAAGTTTATCCAACGCCCTTCAAAGTAAACTTCTACCCAACTATGAATGATGTATTTAGGTGCTAACCAAAATACATAGCTTGGGATAGCACCTTTTTGTAGTTGCTGGTCTATGGTAAACCCATGAAATCGGCATTGAATGCCTAGTCCACGCAATAGTGCCATTAACAGATTACCCTTAGTATTACATTGTCCATAACCATCTGCTAGCACATCGCTTGCTGCAATATCATCGCTTTCATTATAACCAAAGAAAATCTCATCTTTTACAAACTGATAAGCGGCACCAATTTTGTTGAAGTTATCCAAGTTTTTCCACCTACGTTGATCGATCAAGGATTGGATATCTTTGTGTTCAAAATTAACGATATTCGTATTGTTTAAATATTTCTCAGTCATTTTTTATATATCCTTTTCGTTGCATACTTATACTATAGACTCTATAGTAACTATAGAGTCAAATGTCTGGGGGAAATTGATGAAAATAGGCGAATTGTCAAAAAAATCGGGCTGTTCAATACAAACGATTAGATATTATGAAAGAGAAGGATTTCTGTTAAATCCAAATCGTTCAGAAGGTAATTTCAGGCTGTATGATAGCAAAGCACTTAAACAATTGGAATTCGTAAAGCATTGTCGCAGCCTAGATATATCACTCAATGATATTAAACGTCTTATCGAATTAAAAAATAAGCCAGAAGAAAGCTGCTCTAGCGTTAATGCATTAATTGATCAGCAACTTGCACTAGTGAATAAACGCATGAAAGAATTAAGGGCGCTTAAAGCTGAATTACAACAAATGGCTAGTGCTTGTGGTTCGAACAACCCAACATACTCATTATATTCTGCTGACCATGTAACACGGCAAGTATATTGTTTACTATCCATTTGAAACCCCATAATGTTTTAAGTCTATGTATAAAAGTACGATTTTCACTTAGCAGTACTTAAATAATCACCCCACCACTGCATCATTTCAGTCCGCTGGGCTAAATAGTCAGCGTGATTATAGCTGGCACGGGTACGGTTCTTATCAATATGTGAAAGTTGTGCCTCAATCCAGTTATCCTGGAACAAACCTGAGTCATTCAAAATGGTACTAAAAGTGGAACGTAGTCCATGAGAGGATAATTGATGTTTTCCATAGCCCATCTTACGTATAGCCATATTTAATGTATTAAAATGAATCGGTTGATTATGTTTCCGTGGGCTAGCAAAAATGTACTTTTCACCGTATGACCATTGCATGACGTCTTTTAAAATATCTAAAGCCTGATCTGAAAGTGGAACTAAGAAGTCGGGAATCTCATGGCCTAATATGACTTTTCGTCGAAACTGTTTAATATGCAAGGCAGGTATTTTCCAGACTTTTTCATTTAAATCAAAATGATGAGGCTCAGCCAATAACAATTCAGCCCCTCGCACGCCAGTATGTAATTTGAACAGCAGTGCTTTTTTAATAATCGGATGGGCATCCAATTTTTGTAATTTATACTTAAAATCAGATATATCCTCCGCTTTCAAATACGGATAATTTTTCTTGATTTTACTGTTAATGGCGATTTTATTTAAACCATGCGCGATGTTGAATTCACAATAACCCATCGCTACAGCGTAGTCATAAATTTGGTTCAAATAACTACAAGCTTTCTTGACAGGTTCTTTTACTTGGCGTCCCTCTATTTTTTTGATTACTGAAACCAGGTCATAACGCTTGATGTTTTGAAAAGGTAGATCCTGAAGGTCTGGATAAATATCTTGCTGTAAGCATCTTTCTGCTAACTGTAGTACACCACAGCGGGGTAGATCGTTGAAGGCATTTTTCAGTTTGAACTGTAACCACTCCTCCCCGACCTTACCAAAGGTGATGACATTAGAGGCAGTATCTTGTTCAAAACAGAAATCATTGTCTTTAAAGTCATCTCTGACTTGTCGTGCCTTTTTCAGCGATAAATCAGGATAACGACCTAACTGAATGCGTCGACGTTTTTTAGTTTGTGGATCTGTATAGCGATAGCACCAAGATTTTCTTCCACTCGGCTCAATCTTCAGGCTAAGCCCATCTTCATCGGATAAAAAACTGGTTTTTTCCTTACAATGAGCTTGGCGAACTTTAATTTCAGTAAGACTCATGGAATTTAAATGAAACCTAACAATGGGTTGATTGGATCAATTATATCAAAATAGAACGCTTTATGTATGATGCGTACACTACGCATCATATAGATTTGTAAAGTATTGTTTTATAAATTTATTATTCAATATACTTTAATTTTAGTAACCAGTAGGAGTACCACTTCTTTTTTAGTTCTCAAATATCACGTTTTTTTTGACGCAATGATTCTATCTCGGACTTCGTCAGCTGTTTTACGAGAGATGAGGATATACTTTACCTCCCACTCTGTGAGCCTTTCAACGTCTCACGGCTCTATTTAATGTTATTGAATAATCAATGGATACCAGTAAAGCCTTTTAGGTCTGCTATTGTTTCTAATACAATAGTCTCCACGATCAAGGATTGGACTCAATGCATATTCCAGCATAAACCTACCACCTATTCCTATTCGCACCCTACCACTCATTCCTATTCCAAATCGGCCACTTAGGGTTTATTCAGTAAAAGAATTTAAAGGCTTTATTGCCCAAACCTATATTCTTAAAAGCTTATTCAGCAATATAATTCTTAGATAAATTGCATATTCTTATCGTAAAGGACACTGATTCTTCTTTCATTTGGACAGTTACTATGAATTCACTTCCGTCCTAATAATCTGCCCCAAAAGCTTTTTGGCTTCCGATTCGGATCGGCTTTGTTGCACAAATACCTAAGAATATGATTTTATTAAATTTATTCTTAGGTTGAAATTTTCACAAACCTTTAAAAATCAGTGCCTTGCAAAATGTTTATGCAACAAAGCCTATTTAAATCGGCAACTTGAACATATTGATAAGTTAATAAATAATCACATAGATCAAGATCCAACATTGAAACAGGATTTGAAATTACTGCAAACTATTCCTTCAATCGGTGAACGATCAGGCTTATTACTGTTGGGGTTATTTCATTCGCACAAGTTTGAAAAAGCAAGTCAAGCTGCTGCATATGTAGGTTTGGTTCCAGTACATCAGTTGTCTGGCAGTTCAGTCAACAAGCAAAGTCACTTATCAAAAGCAGGTGACAGTAAAATACGCTCAGTATTGTATATGTCGGCATTAACAGCGATTAAATATAATCCACACATTGAAGCTTTATATCAACGATTATTAAGCCAGGGTAAAAATAAAATGTGTGCTTTAGGTGCTGCAATGCGCAAGCTTATACATCTGTGTTATGGCGTTTTAAAACATCAGACTGCCTATCGAAGAGATTATTTAGTGGTCGAATAATCTCAAAACCTGATTGACTACCAAGACGGTATCTCAGGTCCCGAATTTATCAGTCACGAATTTGTGCGCTGGGCTACTGAGCACGGTATTCGTATTGAATATATTCAACCGGGTAAGCCACAGCAGAATGCGTATATTGAACACTATAATCGGACCATACGTTATAGTTGGCTGAGCAAGCATTTATTTGATACTTTGGATGAAGTACAAGATTATGCAACAAACTGGTTGTGGCATTACAACCATGAAAGACCACATCAAGCTAACAAAGGAAAGCCACCTCTAATGGCTGCTTAACCTCTACTTTTAACTTCGGTTATTTATTGAAGGATTACCTTAAAAACTATTAATGTAGCTCCATTTTAAATAAAGAACCGCTTTTTTATTCAAAATAGGGTAGGAACGACTTTAACTAAATCAGTAAGGAATACTTAATGAAATATATCTAATCTCACCTATATTGTTATATGAAATATATATTGTAAATGGAATATCTTCAATTTTCCATTTTTGGCTTCTAACCACGCCATCATCATTCTTAATAAATAATGGCACTCCTAATATATTTTCAATTTCAGCTTTATTCATTGAAAATTTTAAATTAAATGGCAGTTCTTGTTTATATTGAGAAAAGCCTTCCACACCATCATTATAAAAAAATATAGTCGTTAAGTATATTTTTTCACCAGTTATGGGTTTGTCCTCCTGATTTAAATAAAAAGACTCATCAGTAAATATAAAACCCAATCCCTCATCATATTTACTAATATAAAAATTATACTCATCCAATAAATCACCATCTTCATCATAAATTGGTAATTTAATTTCCTCTTGACTTTTCACAAATTGATTTTTAACAAAAAAATCAACTAATTTTTCATCAATATTTGACTTACCCAACAGTGATATTAAATGATCAATAAACTTATTTGTCATTCTTTCTCGCCTCCTCATCCATAATATTTTTCAAAAATTTATCATAATCAGCATTATTTTTACAGCTCAATGTAGTACATGCTTCTTGCAACTTTGTAACGTACTCAGGCGTTAATTTTTTTGCATTATCTATCATTGCCTCAGAATCCCTAATTTGTGCTGCTTGTAAATCATTTGCATCATTTTCAATGAGTCCTTTATTATTTTTTCCTGCATAGGTTGGACCTGCGGCATGCACCTCATTTGGTACAGTTACACTCATTCCTTCATTAATAATACGATTTTTCTCTGCTTGAGTTAAGGGCGCTTCCTTTAAGTCTTCAGCTCTCTTTAATAATGCAGCTTTAGACGGCTGATGATCTCTAGCCACGGTTCCATCTCCAGTGACTTTCTTTTGATTTCCATAATTATCAACCCATCCCACATCAAGAGATTGCTTTTGATTTATTTCAATATCAGCATCTTTCCCCTTAGTGACACCTTTACCTACTCCAGCACCTACAACTCCAGCCACAGCATTAATTAAATATTCTGCACCTTGTTTATTTTTTTCCTCTGTACACGACAAATTTCACAGAACCCTTATCCTATCAGGATTCTGCTTTCTTAAAATTGCCAAAATTTCCTTAAACTCTTCTTTTTTCCCAAAACCAATTAAACGCTGAATCGCCATTTGAA
>NZ_VPCD01000038.1:0-7594 GCF_013418345.1 Acinetobacter sp. YH12144
GTTTCACTGCATAAAAACCGGTCCCCAAGCCACCAGAGGTGAACATGGCCAGCTACCATTTCAGCGTCAAAAGCAAAAATAAAGGCTATGCCTCAGGTCACTACCTCTACATTTCCAGACTCATGCAATACGAAGGTATCCGCAAAACCAGTCATGAGACCATCGAACATATCGAACCCGGTCGTTGTATGCCTGCCTTCGTGAAAGATCCCATCGAGTTTTGGCAAGCAGCAGATACCTATGAACGAGCAAATGCCAAAGCGTACATGGAATACGAAATTGCCTTGCCAAATGAATTCACGCCAGAACAGCGTAAAACGCTCATAGAGACGTTTTTAGAAAAACATGTAGCTAGCTTCAACTATCCGCATTCATACGCCATACACAACGTAAAATCGCGCATCAGTGGCGAAGATCAACCTCATTGTCACCTAATGTTCTCATTGAAAGCCGATGACGGTATTGAACGAACAGCCGAACAATACTTCAAACGCTATAACGCAAAAGACCCATCCAAAGGCGGTGCGAAGAAAATCCAACTCCAAGAAGGCCATGAAGACTATTCTGCTTTTCTGATCTATATCCGCAAACAATGGGAAAACCACCTCAATGATGCCCTTGCTCAACACTGCCCGACTGTCACTTACAGACTAGATGGACAAGACATCACCATCAAAAACCAAGTGTCAGCAGATAGCTATGAAAAATACAATCAGATCCACGGCACCTTGTACCTTCCAGAACCTAAACTGGGTGTCGGCAACCAAAATGCGACCCCTGAATACCTCGCAGATATCCAAAAGATCCGAGAACACAACCATCAAGAACGAGAACTAGAAGAACGTCAGAAGAAAATCGACCAAAAACATGAATATTTTTACAGCTGTAGTAATGAACCCTACTCAACACCAGAGGTAATGTACTACGTCAATTACCTACTGAAGAAAGCAAAGAATAAAAAGGAACTCGAAAACGATATTGTGGCAATCGTTAAAGCACAGAATCCGATCATTGACAGTGAACGATGGAATACACGAGAAATGACCCGAAAATTCAATCATGCACAAGATTACCCAAGCCCATCTATTGCGTTTAAGGTTCATTCAAAACCTGAACAGCCGATCACCCAACAGATCAAGCAACAACCCCAACGTATTCAACCTGAATTGAAGAAGCCAAAACCTGATGATTATGATTTTAGTGGTCCATAAATAATGGTTTTATAGATATTTATAAAAGTCAGAGTATAATGATTGAACACACAACGGTAAGTATTATAGGAACGTCCATTCCTGCTTACTGAAATTTATAAACTGAATCAGATTTAGAAGGCTGATTCAGTTTTTTTTAGTTATTAATAGAGCGAGTGTCTACGAGCGAACAGACACAATCAAAACTCTCGCCATGCTTTTTCCCTGATTACAAACTCCCCTTTACTTCTAAAACTTAGATACAGAGCATCCCGAAGGGTGCGAATAAATTTAATTTGATCCTAGACCGAGCGTAGCGAGCATAAAAAACTGATGAGCGAAGCGAATTCCGAGTCGCTTTTGCTTTTAGAGAATTAATTCCAGGTATTTGCTAAAAATTGCCCCAACGAACTGAGCTTTAGCGAAGTTCAATAGAGTTTGAGCGTAGCGAAAACCAAGGGCAATTTTTTATAAACCCTTTTTAATTATATTTTAAATATTTTAAATATTTTAGGATCTCTGAAAGCTTTCTATATCAATGCTTTCAGCTCTTAACTATGAGGGATTGACTACTAACTATGAGGGATTGACTACTAACTATGAGGGATTGACTACTTAACTATGAGGGATTGACTACTAACTATGAGAGAATTATATTACTCATAGTTAATTATCGAAATAAAATTGATGAGTACATCTAAAAAAGAATTAGTAATTAAATCAAATCAAGTAATTGAAGCTTCATATCAACTCAGCTCAACAGAACAGAGGATTGTTTTAGCAGCTATTAGTAAAATTGGTCGGGCTGAAGATATTACAGATAATCAAATTTATCGCGTAACTATTGATGATCTAAAGAAACTCGGCATTCATGAAAAAACAGCTTATAGAGATCTAAAAGATGGTGTAAACCGCTTATATGACAGATCAATCAATCTAGCTCTTGATGATGAATCAATCAAAATGAGGTGGATTCAATCGATACGATTTTTAGAGAGTAAAAGTGTTGTAGGAATTCGGTTTTCTAAGGAAATTTTACCGTTTATTTCTAATCTGAGTCGTGAATTTACAAAGTATTCATTGTCTGACATTGCTGGTATGAGTAGCGCATATGCTATTCGTATTTATGAATTATTAAGCCAATACCGTTCAATAGGAAAACGGGATATCTCCATCGAGTCTCTAAGAACTATGTTGGAGTTAGGGAAAAGATATCCATTGTCTGCTGATTTGAAAAGATGGGTTATTGATACTGCTGTAGATCAAATTAATGAGCATAGCCCTTTACATGTTTCTTACGAGCAAATAAAGACAGGTCGGAAAGTCACGCATATTCATTTCACATTTAAAGAAAAATCAAAAAGTATTGAGCATAAAGCCGAACAGAATCATTTTTATAAATTGACAGATGCACAACTTAATATGTTTGGTAATCAGCTTTCACGCTTACATGAACTATCTCACCTAGCACAACAAGGTGAAAGTTATGACGACTTAGCTATTAAAATTAAAGATATGCTGCGAGATCCAATACAACAAAAGCAATTTATTCCTTATCTTAAAAATTTAGGTTTTAAGGCATAAAGATCGATGGCGTATGTAGCGGTTGACTGTTTCTTAATGTATCTTGGTTCACATAATAAACAAACAAAATTTTAAGATGAAATCACTATCAGTTATTGAGCTTTCAAACCTCTATGGAATGACGCGTCAAGCCGTTTATAAGCACATTAATAAAGGTAATTTAAGTAAGAATAGTGAAGGTAGAATTGATCTTTCCGAAGCTATTCGTGTCTTTGGTGAACCGTCTAGAAATGTGAACAGTTCACAGACAACTGAAACACGAAAGTTGTCAGAAGTTCACTTGCTAGAACAGCAGGTTTACATGCTTCAAAAACAGCTTGAACAAGCTCATGAGCGTGAGCAGTTCCAACGTGAGGAACTAAAAGCTAAGAATGACCAGCTACACGTTAAAGATGAGCAAATTGAAGCGATACAACGCCTATTAGAAGCTCCAAAAGTTTATAACTCTAACGACCAAAAATTAGATATAGCAACAAATAAAAGATCAAAAAGTGAGTCGAACTATGAGGGATTGACTACTGATCAAGAGACAAAGAAACGAATTCCAGTACCTCAACACGTTGAACCTGAGACTAAAAAACGTGGCTTCCTGAGCCGTTTTTTCTTGCCTAATGGTTAGCTACAGCAGCATAAGTTAAAACTAAAAAGTAAATATAAATCAATTATTTATAATATTAAATAACACTATAATTATGGAAAACCGTAAAACCGTAAAACCGTAAAACCGTAAAACCGTAAAACCGTAAAACCGTAAAACCGTAAAACCGTAAAACCATAAAACCATAAAACCATAAAACCATAAAACCATAATTATGGAGAACCATGAATGTGGAGTAGAGCTACACAAACTCGTGGAACATTGCTCAGATATTGATCGTGGAACGTGAAGATTCGACAAAAAAGCCCAACTCAGCTGAGTTGGGCTTTTTACATCAACATAAGGCTATGATTTAAAATGAAAAATAGAAAGCATTTCGTATAACGCGTATTATGTTAATTTTAGAAAAATTAAATTTATTTTGAAAATTCTATCCCAATAAAATTTTTTCATTTCATTACTCATTTAAGCTTTCTATCTATGCTAAAAAAGACGTCATCCAGTGACGCATTTTATTATTAATTTAATAATTCAGAGTCAGATCAATGTAGAATCTTGGCATTCTTATATGAACTACCCTATCTATCACGATGTTAAAGAAATTTAAGTATTCTCAAAACTTCTCTTATGATGCTGATATCAATTTACTTCTAGGCGATTCCCTAGAAGAGTTAAAAAAAACACCTGATGAAGTATTTCAGCTAGTAGTTTCATCTCCACCATATAATATCGGCAAAATATATGAAAAAAGACAAGATTTTGACGATTACTTATCTTGGCAAGAAGAAATCCTCAGCGAATGTGTAAGAACGCTAAAGCCCGAAGGAAGTTTAGTTTGGCAAGTAGGGAACTATGTTGAAAAAGGAGAAGTGTTTCCATTAGACATTTTCTTCTATCCAATTTTAAAGAAATTAGGATTAAAACTTCGTAACCGTATTGTCTGGCATTTTGATCATGGTCTACATGCAAAAAACAGATTATCTGGTAGATATGAAACTCTTCTTTGGTTTACCAAAACAGATGATTATGTCTTCAATTTAGACCCTATTCGTGTCCCTTCTAAATATCCAGGAAAACTTCACTATAAAGGTGATAAAAAAGGGCAACCTAGTGGGAATCCTCTAGGCAAGAATCCTTCTGATTACTGGAAAATCATTTCTGATGAGTGGGAGTTAGGAGTTATGGATATTCCTAATGTCAAATCAAACCATATCGAAAAAACAGAACATCCTTGTCAATTTCCAGTAGAACTTATTGAACGTTTTGTTCTTGCCCTAACAAATGAGGGAGATGCTGTCCTAGACCCATTTGGTGGAGTCGGTTCTAGTGCAGTAGCAGCACTTAATCGTGATAGAAAGGCAACATTGATTGAAAGAGATACCAATTACCTAGCAATAGCTAAAGATAGAATTGAGCAACTCGAAAATGGAACTTTAAAAATAAGACCATTAGGTAAACCTGTACACAAGCCTACAGGAAAGGAAAAAGTAGCACAGGTTCCTGAACAATGGAAAACTGATTCAAAAGAATGATTTCGTAAGTTATTAAGGTTTAAAGTTTTATGTCCACAAATCTATCTAGCATGCTAGTCACTAAAAAATACTATTTTAAATGTGAGGAAGCTCATATTCCCTCAGCATTAACCGAGGCTATTACTCTACTTGAATATGCTTTATCACAAGTTAAAATTTCTTCTGTTAAAAAATCTAGAGAGAAATCTAAAAATGAGAATTTATTTTCTCCTGTTGATCTAAACAACCAGATTAAGGCTGTTCTAAAAGAAAAAGGGCTTTCTTCTTATCGTATTCGTTGTAGATATGAGAACTCAAATATTGAAGATGCTATAACTAAATCCAACCAACTATTTGAAGATTTTAAAGTTTTAAAATTTAATAAAGCCGAGTTCCAAACAGCTTATTTAGATTTTTTGACAAGTTTAGGCAGTAATAGTGATATTAAATTTTACAGCTTTACTAGTGCCTGGAAACGGTTGACTAAAGGTTTTACTTCACATGAAGAAGAAGAAAAGCCTAAATTCATCCAAAAAGAAGGAAAACAATATTCTTTCGATAGCAGTCTAATCAATGAAGAGGAACCTAATCCCTTCATCTCATATATTTCTGAGGACTTTGTTGGATTTAGAGAAATGGACTTCATATATGAGTCCGAATTGAATCATGAAAAAGTAGGTATTGAAGTCCAGTTCGGAAAATATGCTTTTATGGTATACAACGTATGCGCAAAAATGAAAATTTTCGAAAAACACAATGCTATTCAATATGGAATTGAGATTGTACCTACAAAGGCCATGCAGAAATACATGTCAACTGGTGTGTCTTTTTATGAACAATTTGTTTGGGATTTAAACGAAAGAGGAGCTTTTACAGAGGATGTTCCGACAGTTGTATTAGGCGTACAACCAAATTCAGAAGGATTTGAAATGCTAAAAGATACGACTCTTCAAAATGTATCTATTAAAGCAAATACATTAGAAATTAACACTAATACATAACAGTTCTTCATACCAAATAAGCTTAAAAACTAGAATAGTCCCTATCCCTAATATAGGGACTATTTAACATAAAAACTCTTATACGAAATTCGCCTGTAATCCCAAAGTAGACGTTCCTGGTTTATGATGATCTAACTAAGATCTCAGGAGATGATGCTATGAACGACACTGAAAATCCGAAAAAGTTTCCACTTTCAGAGTCTGAATTGCTCGAACATATGAATGAATATACAGCACATGCAGATGAAATTGCTGTGCTTACAGAAGCTGAATATCATCATTCATATTGCAAACGCTCTACTCCATTTTTTCAAAAATAAATTAATTTTGATAGACCTTAAACCATTGCTACATAAGGCTTTGAGTGTGTTTTGGAGTGAAGCGCTTAAAATAGGTTAAATAAATACAGAACGACCTAAACCCTTACTACACAAGGCTTTGAAGGGTATTTTGGAGTGGAGCGTTTTAAAATTGGTTAAAAAATAAATACAGAACAATCTAAACCCTTACTACATAAAGCTTTGAGGAGTATTTTGGAGTCGTGAGTTTGAAATTTGGAGAAATCTATTTTGTATTTTCCCGTTTCTGCTTTTCGACTTCATATTCAAATAGCTTTTGATCTCCATATTTATAAGTCGTAAAACCATCTAATACTTTGATAAATAATTCGACTTTCTTTGAATAAATATCTTCATGTTTGCATACTTTTTGATAAAGATCCGTCTGTGAAATTTTTTCACAAAAATTATCATTACCTATAATCAAATTAGTCACTTGCGACACATCTTCTGGAATCTTTTTATTCATTTTTTTAAATGCCGCAATAACAGCACCACCTAACTCAAATTTGCGTTGATTGTCAGCTTTACGTTTTTTACCTTCATCCTTTTTTTGGATCTGAGTTAAATAAAGCTCAAGATCCTTCATCTGTAATTCTTGAGCCTTAAAACGCTGGTATCGAGTAAACATTGTTTTCAGAATATTCAGCTCACTATTACCTAATTCTTGATTCTTATATGACTTAAATAACTCAATAAATTTGGTTTCATATTCAGTTGGTTCCGGAAAAGTCGAAAGCTGATCAAATAAGGTCTTTAGTTTTATATGCTCACGGTAAGGTTTTAATGCTTCTCTCACTAAAATCTGTTGAGCTTCAGACAACATCTCAAAATTAAAATCTTCAGCTTGTAGATCATCAATGACCTGATTTTGTAAATCGGTCCGTGGATGTTTTTCTAAGAGATACTCCACAAAATCATGTAATTCTGCTACTTGAAGTAACTTAGCTGGTCTTCCACGTTTTTTTGCTTTTTCCTGAGTCATACCACCTGCCGCCTAATTTTCAGAACTGCAACCTGTTAGATATGGTTTTACCATATTTAACAGGGCAGTCTGAAAATAATTATTTAAAATAAAAATAAAAATTCTTTTCAAGAATTTTTATTTTTATTTTAAATAATTCGCACTTGACAGTTTCTTGCTATCGCGAAGAAACTAGTACGCAATGGGGCGTTTCCCCCTTGACCCCCTTTAACCGGATTTTCAGCCATTCAGGCATTCCAAATCCGGACGCTTTTTATTTCGTTTCACTGCATAAAAACCGGTCCCCAAGCCACCAGAGGTGAACATGGCCAGCTACCATTTCAGCGTCAAAAGCAAAAATAAAGGCTATGCCTCAGGTCACTACCTCTACATTTCCAGACTCATGCA
>NZ_VPCD01000039.1:0-6812 GCF_013418345.1 Acinetobacter sp. YH12144
GTGCGACAGACGTCATACTAGATATCAAGCGACTTCTCCTATCCCCTGGGAACACATCAATCTTACCGGAGAATATCGTTGGCCAAAGCCTTAGCGTAGGATTTCGCCCTCTCCCGCAAACGACCCCCTTTTATCTACACTAGATTTAAAACAGTTGAACGTATGAAAGAAGCTGTTTCTCAAAATATTCAATCAGACAACTTGAGCCATCAAAACGCCATCAAGAACAAGGAAGAACAAAAAGCCCGAATTAAAAAATTCCGTGATCAGTTAGAGATCGGGACGATCTTATATACCTCATGGGGATATGAGCAAACAAATGTAGACTTCTATCAAGTTATTGAGAAAAGCCGGGCATATTGTGTCATCCGTGAACTTAAACAGGCTTATGATGCAACAGGTTCAATGCAAGGTTATGTTGTGCCTTTACCGAATGAATTTACCAGCAAAGAGCCAATGAAAAAAAAGATCATGGATAACTATATCGTGATTCATCAGTCTGCAAATGCAACAGTATTAGATTTTGAATTATTGCCGACAGGTACAAAAGTTTATAAACGCTGCTATACATCATCATACGCATAAAACAGTTGACCCCCTGAAGGGGGTCAATTCACTACAGAGGAAAATATGAAGCATTCAAAATTAATATATAAAGATTGGCAATTATATTTAAGGCTCTTATTTGAAAATAAATAGGGGTAATAGTCACCCGCATTTTTTTGATGTTTAGATTTCTAATGCTTCAAAAAAATGCGGTTCATTGCGTATCATATAATGAATATTAAGGAACTGAAAAAATGAATAATGCTCAATTCAAAATTGAATGCTTCAGAAATGGTTTATATAGCCCAGAGCAAATAATTGAATTTTACAAGGTAGTCCACACGGAAGAAACTAAGTACAATAGCCGTGATGCTCAACTTTGGATTAATGGGAAAAGCTCTAGGGAATATCAAATTGACCCTAAAGCAATTCAAATTGTAGATATGCTTAATGCAATCAGATCGGAAGTAATTGCAAAAGAAAAAGAGCGTATAGAACTTGGCAATCCAAGATATAAATATCTATTCAAAGGTGAACAAGCACTATGGTCGGAGCATCAGGAATTTATAAATTTACCTGTCAATTTTTATAATTCAATAATGGTTGAGCTAGGTAAAAAAGATTTAATTTATTTTGAATTTTCAAAAAAAGATATTGAATCCTAAACGATAGAGCAGAGCAAAGTGTCTACTTTGCGAACTGAAAAATCTGAAAAATCCTCCCTTCTCTGATTACTGTTGAATGGGGCAAGCGAAGCAGACAAAATCTGTGATTTTGGCTAGCTGACCGCAGACCCGCAACTACTTCCATGTTACCTATAAGCGGGATTAACAAAGCAATCCCGCAGGGTTGCGACTGAAAAAAATTAAATTATATTTTTACCAGTTTGAATATTCTTTAATTTGTAGAGCCTGAATTATCAACTAGAGTTGATTTAGATTTTTTTGATTGTTCCCGATCAGCAATAAATTTGTCACCAGCAATTTTTAAACTGTCAAAATGTTGGGGATTGGATTTATATGATTCAAGAGCCTTTAAAAGAACACCAGTAATAATTCCTTTATCTTCAGTTGGGAAATCTACTATTTCAAAAAGCGCACCAATTGAAATTAATTTATGTTCACGTTTTTTGCGATCTTTAACTTGAGCAGCTTGAGCATCTTTTTTCAAACTAGCTAAAAGTTTTTTTTCATCTTCCTTAATTTTTTCTAATTCTAAACGTGCTTTATGTTTTTTAAATTCATTTTTCATTACACGTTCAAATGAACTAATTTGCTGCTTTGTTGGTGAGCCTGATTCAATACTTTTAACAAGTGACAAAATTAAATCTTCAGTTTGGTTTCTATTCTCTAATCCCTTCAAACGAGAGATTTCATCAGTTACAAACTTTTTTTGATCTTCAGTAAATTTTAGATTTTCGATAGCCATTGCCACTTCCTCATTGTCAATATTTTTAAATCATAGCATAACTAAAAATAGAGGAAATCTATTACAGCACTAAACAACAAAAATCATATTAAATTATTAATTTCTGACTTTTACAATTAAAGAAATATTTATTCTGAGTATGACTTGAATTGAAAAATATTTAGCCAGGTGATCATTTTTTATAGGATTTTTAAAATTTTAAAATTGGCTTTCAGTCCTTTAGTTTAAAAAATATCCTAATGTCTATCTAATAACAAAAAATTACAGTTTATAGCTTAAAAAAATCCTTATTAATCGTGTCACTTATAGACCCTCAGATTTGGGGTTTCTGAACTATGGGTTATCACCTTGTAGCGAATATATATTGAAGTTATCATGACAACAGCAGTTGGAATGCACGCTTCCGCGTTTCTCTCCGAGAAACAAAAAAAGCAGATTCAAAATAGGCGAATTATGGCGATTTATCACTTATCAGTTAAATCAGGTAGGCAATACGGTTCTTCGGGAAGTCGAGGGGCAAGCCATTACGCTTATATAAATCGTGAAGGTAAATACAAAAGAGAAGATTTAGAAAATATAAAATCAGGAAATTTACCAAATTGGGCTAAAGATGCTGCTCATTTTTGGAAGTCAGCAGATAAGAACGAACGCATTAATGGACGTATTTATACTGAATTGGAAATTTCATTGCCTAGAGAATTGAATAAAGAACAACGTGAAGAATTAGTACAGGAATTTGTAGATAAGACTTTAGGTAAAAACTTCACATATTCCTATGCAATTCATAGCCCATTAGCAAGTGATGGTGAACAAAATCCTCATATTCATTTGATGTTTAGTGAAAGAAAATTAGATGGTATTGATCGTGACGAAGTACAACACTTTAAACGCTACAATCCGACTAATCCTGAAAAGGGCGGGGCAGGTAAAGATCGCTATTTTTCATCTAAAGTTTTTGTGGCAGATACACGCTTATCATGGGCTAACCATGTAAACGATTTTTGCGAAAATTTAGGTCTTGATGCTCGTATAGATCATAGAAGTTATAAGGCTCAGGGGCTTGAATTATCCAGTCAAAACTTCAGGGCTGATTATGTTAGTAATCATAAATATTTCATTAATGAAAATATAAAAAATATACGTCATCAAAATGGCGAAATTATTATTGAGCGTCCTTCGGAAGTTATTAGAGCTTTAACTTCTAATCAGTCTGTATTTACTGCCCGTGATCTTGAGCGTTTTGTTATGGCTCATACTGACAGTCAAGAACAATATCTTAAAGCCTATGAAGCTGTAATGACTTGTCCTGATATGGCAATGTTGTTTGGGAAAGATAAGGTTGTATTCTCATCAAAAGAATTGGTCGGAATTGAAGATTCTATTACTGCATTTATCTACAATGCCAATGAGCAAAGTCGAGTACAGAAGCCATTTAATTTAACTGAAAAATTCACTTTAAATGCTGTAAAAATTGCTGATAAAAGAACATTCAATAGAGAGCAAGAAGCAGCCTATTATACTTTGACTTCTACTGATCGAATCTCATTGCTAAATGGTTCGGCTGGTACTGGTAAGTCTTATGTTCTTAGTGCTGTTTCTGAAGCCTTCAAAACTTCAGATTATAAAGTTCATGGTATTGCTTTGCAGGCAATTACAGCTAGAGCTATTTCTGACGATTGTAATATTCCAAGCAGTACAATTGCTTCATTCCTTGCCCGATATGAAAGTGGTAATTTTGAGATCAATAATAAGACTGTCTTGATCTTAGATGAAGCGGGGATGGTCGGCTCAAGAGACATGCAAAAACTTCTCATGATCGTAGAGAAGCATGATGCTCAAATAAAACTTGTTGGTGATAGTTATCAGTTAAGTGCTGTTAGTGCTGGTTCTGCTTTTGCTCATATTCAAGATAACCTTGATAAGAAAAATATTGCTTCATTAGAAAATATACAACGACAAAAATATGCGAAGGAATCAGAGAAAATGATTGAAGCATCTAAGTTGTTATCTAAGCATGAAGTTGACAAAGCATTAGATATTTATAAGACCATTAATGCTGTTAATGAATATGAATCTCACGATCTAGCACTAGCCAAAACTATTAAATCTTGGAGTGAAGATTCTAGCGAAAATAAGTTAATGCTTGCTCATTCAAATAATGATGTGAATGAATTAAACCGCATGGCAAGAAATGTATTAATTAAAAATGGTCAACTTTCTGCTACTGGTAATCATGTTAAAACTGCTTTCGGTGATATTGAAATTACTGTCGGAGAAAAAATTGTATTTAAGCAGAATGATTCAAAATTAAAAGTTAGCAATGGTGAAACAGCAAAAGTAATCGGTTTTGAAAAAGATAATCTTAATAACATTAAATTTATGATGGTTCAGTCAGATAGAAATAATGAGATCATTAAAGTAGATTTAAATGAATACAACCAATTTAAATATGGTTATGCAAATACTATTCACTCATCACAAGGTATGACTGTTGATAATGCCTATATTGTGGCGAGTGAGAACATGAATGCTAATTTAACTTATGTTGCTTTGACCCGACATAAACATAATGTCGAAATTAATTATTCTGCTATGTCGTTTACCACGAATGAAAAAGAATTCGTTAAACGTCCAGATGGGAAAATCTCATATGATCAGAATTACAATCCTGTTGAAAAAGAAGTTACACCTTTTGAAAACTTCAAAAAAGTTCTAGGACGATCAGAAAAGAAAGAATTTTCTACAGACTTCACTTTAGTAGACAAGCAAGAAAAATTGATCAAAGCATATCTGCAAGATCACCGCCACCATATTGAAGATAAGCGGGAGATATACGGAATTAACTCGAAGATACATGCTTTAACTTCAGAGAATCGTACATTCACGAAGGAAGAAATTGTTACCGAGGTTCGTGCGAATCTTAAATCTAAATCTATTTTAGGTGATGAGATCGGTAGCATTAGAGGTATGAAAATTGCAAAAGGTGAGCTTCTCAAACTTGAGGAAGGGTTACAGATCAAGACTGGATTCTTTAAGAAAGAAACCTTTGAGAAGGGAACAGAATTAAAGGTTCTTGATGCCTACAAGATGAAAGATAAACCAATGATTAAAGCTCGAATCAATGATATGGAATATGAGATTCCATTTGAAAAACTTTCTGTTAAGTATTCAGATCGGTACTTCACAGAGTTTAAAGATCAGAGCGCACACCGTTTTACTGCCCGCAATAAAACTGAAGTTTATAGCGAGTACCGTGAGCAGTTATTGAAGCAAAAGATTACTGCACCGGAAGAAAATTTGAATGCTCCTAATCACAAGATGAAGCTGCAAAGCAATCTTAATACTACCCCTAGAAATACACCTAGAATCTAACTTCACCTGGCATAAGCAAGTGAAAATAACAAACCATAAAAGACTTTTTAATGAGTAAAGATGATCATGATAAATTTGTATTATTCCTGATAGTTGTAGGCTTTATCGTGTTAGTTGTTTGCGGTCTTGCGTGGCAGGGAGCAGGCATCTTTAACTTGCCTTTCACAGTGATGCTATGGACTATCATTAGATTAATTATCGTGGTATCGCTTGTATTTATTACTGGAAAATTCGGTCTATCAAGAGAGTTTACTTTCCCCGCAGCAGCAGTAGGTTTAGCTTTTAGTTTATTCCCTGTCCTTGATCATATTGCGTTAGGTTATTCTGCTAAAAATTTCTATGAAACCACTAATTTTATGGGGCAAACGGTTCGGGAATTTGGTGCCAGTAAAATTACGGTCTGGTGGGGTTCGATTTATGCCAAAATAGCCTATGCTAGCCTTGCAGGTTTAATTGGATATGGTGTTAAGGTCGCCACTGATGATTAAAAAAGAAAAACCAACTTGAAGTTGGTTTTTTTGGCACTGTTGCAAATAGAGATTTGAGTCGATGATGTTCCCTTTAAAAAGTACTTAGAGACCGAAAACCCTGTTGATTAGACACACTTCACCCTGAGGCTGACCATAATAAAATGACGATGCTTGTCCTTTACGTAGTGCACGCATGACTTCAATACCTTTAATTGTGGCATAAGCCGTCTTCATAGATTTGAATCCTAATGTGGCCCTGATGATCCGCTTTAGCTTGCCATGATCACATTCAATCACGTTATTTTTATACTTAATCTGCCTGTGCTCAAGGTCTGGTGGACATTTACCTTCCCGTTTTAACCGTGATAAAGCACGTCCATATGTGGGTGCTTTATCCGTGTTGATCACTTGTGGAATTTGCCACTTCTTCACATTATTTAAAATTTTTCCAAGAAAACAATATGCTGATTTGGTATTACGTCTAGAAGAAAGATAAAAATCAATGGTATCGCCACGTTGATCGACTGCACGATACAGATAAGACCATCGTCCATTCACTTTTACATAGGTTTCATCAATATGCCACGAGCTCAGATCTGTAGGATTACGCCAATACCAGCGTAAACGTTTTTCTATTTCAGGAGCATAACGTTGAACCCAACGGTAAATAGTCGTGTGATCAACATTCACACCCCGTTCGGCCAGCATTTCCTGCAGTTCACGATAGCTAATGCCATATTTACAATACCAGCGCACAGCCCAAAGAATGATTTCGCCCTGAAAATGCCGACCATGGAAAGGATTCATATGCTGCACCTTTAGCTAAAACAGTCTTCAGCTTACCATTCGTGGTTATTTGCAACAGTGCCGCTGACGCACACCATCGCCCACCGGGTGGGTCGCTATCTGGAACGGCAAGGCCTGCTGGAACGGGATGTCGAAAACAGCTATCTGGCCTCGGATGCGGTGGATGACGACCCGATGACACCCCTGCTG
>NZ_VPCD01000040.1:0-6343 GCF_013418345.1 Acinetobacter sp. YH12144
AAATGGCGATTCAGCGTTTAATTGGTTTTGGGAAAAAAGAAGAGTTTAAGGAAATTTTGGCAATTTTAAGAAAGCAGAATCCTGATAGGATAAGGGTTCTGTGAAATTTGTCGTGTACAGAGATAAATTGGTAAATACTCTTTGGCATAAGCAATCACAAAGCTTTTTAAATATTGCTCAGGCTGTCGATCACTGATGAATAGTTGATGGCTTTCGTCATCCAAGATAAATGAATGTTTTTGCGTTTGATAAACAACCATTAACGGTTGTTCTAAATTAAATAACTTTAATTTTATTGGCAGACTTCGATCCTGCAGCCCTGCTTTTTCCTGCTGCTTCTGCCATGTCTCAATCATCCATTGTTCTGATTGTTTCAGAAAATCTTGCACTTGGCGCTGTGTACAAAATTGCGGCACTGTTAATTTAATTTGAGTTGGTTCTACTCGCAATCTTAAGCGTGTGGCACGTAATTTTCGGGTGATTTGAATTTCAGGGAGGTTGGGAGTCATTTATTCTTTTTAAAAGCTTATTAATAATGCATAAAATTTAACTTTAAGCAGTTTTCAAAAGTATATTGAGGGTTCCTTCTCCCTCTGGGAGAAGGTTAGGATGAGGGGGACATTTAAATTGACCTCTCCCTAACCCTCTCCTCAAAGGAGAGGGAACTTCCATTAGAAATTTAAATATAAATCGAAACTCTATTTACATTTAAATTTTCTATAGATTAAACCGCTGTACGCTCTTCAATACCGTTATCAGTGGCTACAACCGCAATATCCGCCTTGTTTAGAGCAAAGATACCGTTACACACTACACCCGGAATATTGTTTAAAGTTTTTTCAAGTTCCAATGCATTTAGGATATTTAAGTTGTGTACGTCTAAAATTACATTACCGTTATCTGTTACTACGCCTTCACGGTACACAGGATCGCCGCCTAAAGAAACGATTTTACGTGCCACAGCAGAACGTGCCATTGGAATCACTTCTACAGGAAGCGGAAATTCACGTGCCAACTGATCAACCCATTTAGAATCATCTACGATACAAACGAATTTTTTCGCAATAGACGCCACGATTTTTTCTCGAGTCAACGCAGCGCCGCCGCCTTTAATCATGTGCATATGACGGTCGATTTCATCTGCGCCATCCACATAGGCATCTAAACCACCAACATGGTTCATATCAACCACTTCAATGCCTAATTTTTTCAAACGTTGTGCAGTTGCTTCAGAACTGGCAACCGCAGCTTCGAGTTGAAGCTCTGGCAATAATTCGATGAGGAAGTTCACAGTACTTCCTGTACCAACACCCAAAATACCGCCCTTTGGCAAATGCTTTAATGCAGCTTTTGCGGCAGCTTGTTTCTTTTCATCTTGGGTAGCATACAGACTCATAACTTGGCTCAACTATTTTTTGACATTTGTTGCTGATTTTACAGCCCAAATGTACGGGTGTTTGTTACAATGAACGCCTATTTTAAACTGTTAGATGGAAAATTAACATGCTGTCTCGTTTGGTTCGACAAATATTACAGGCAACAGTCTATGACGTTGCAATCGAAACCCCACTCGAAGCAGCGCCACGAATTAGTGAAAAACTAAACAATAACATTCGCTTTAAACGCGAAGATTTACAACCTGTCTTTTCTTTCAAGCTACGCGGTGCCTACAACCGTATTAGTCAATTACCGAAATCTCAGTTGGAACGTGGCGTTATTACTGCTTCTGCAGGTAACCATGCTCAAGGCGTGGCGTTATCTGGTAAAAAGTTGGGTATTCGCGCCATTATTGTTATGCCTAAAACCACACCAGACATTAAAGTACAAGCGGTTAAACGCTTAGGTGGTGAGGTAGTTCTGCATGGTGATTCTTTTGACGTAGCCAATAAATATGCAATCCAATGTGCAAAAGATGAAGGTATGACCTTTATTCCACCTTATGACGACGAACTCGTTATGGCCGGTCAAGGAACCATTGCCAACGAAATTTTGCGTCAATGGCGTGATGTAGAGTATGTATTTGTTGCTGTTGGCGGTGGCGGTCTCATTGCCGGTGTAGCTGCTTATTTAGGTGATGTGGCACCGCATGTTAAAGTCATTCCTGTTGAATATGACGAATCAGCATGTTTAAAAGCAGCCTTTGAAGCTAATGAACGTGTCATTCTTCCATCTGTTGGTCTTTTTGCCGACGGTACAGCAGTTGCACAAATTGGTGAAAAACCATTTGAAGTGATTCAGCTACAAAAATCAGATAACTCAGGCCCAATTGTTGAGCGTGACGTTATTTTGGTGAATACAGATGAAATCTGTGCTGCAATTAAAGATACCTTTGATGAGTGCCGCAGCATTGTAGAGCCGTCAGGTGCAATGGCGCTTGCAGGTATTAAGAAGTATGTTGCAGAGCATGGTCTA
Organism: Acinetobacter sp. YH12144; assembly: GCF_013418345.1. Taxonomy (NCBI): domain Bacteria; kingdom Pseudomonadati; phylum Pseudomonadota; class Gammaproteobacteria; order Moraxellales; family Moraxellaceae; genus Acinetobacter; species Acinetobacter sp. YH12144. The sequence continues at coordinate 2,413 of NZ_VPCD01000040.1, forward strand.
GAAAATAAAAATATGGTGTCGATTGTATGCGGCGCTAATATGAACTTTGACCGTCTGCGCTACATTGCAGAACGTACTGAACTGGGTGAACGTAAAGAAGCGATCTTTGCTGTGACCATTCCAGAAGAAAAAGGTTCATTCCTCCAATTCTGCCGCGCACTACAAGGCCGTAACATCACTGAGTTTAACTACCGCGCAAGCTACTCAAGTGCCGCTCAAGTATTTGTGGGTATCAGTCTCAAAAATGGCGAAAAAGAACGTCAGGAAATTTTTGAAACCTTAAAATTCCAATACGATGTAGACGATCTTTCCGATGATGAAGTGGCTAAACTGCATATCCGTTATTTGATTGGCGGTCATGCCGATATCGAAAATGAACGCCTATTCCGCGTGGAATTCCCCGAACGTCCGGGCGCATTACTGACTTTCTTAGAACGTCTAGGCCCAACGCATAACATCACCCTATTCCACTACCGTAACCACGGTGCTGCTGAAGGTCGTGTATTGGTGGGTATGGAAGCAACGGATGCGAAACAAAACCCAGATGGTTTAATTGAAACATTGGAAAATATTACCTATCCATATGTTGAGATTACCAATAACCTCGGTTATCAACGTTTCTTGAAATAAGTAAAATTTCTATATGAAAGCTGGGATCTAGGTTCCAGCTTTTTTATTTGCATCAATTCTTTTCTGCATCAAAATAAATATATTCATCAATTTAATTCATCAACGCTGTCATTGTTGTTAAATTCACCACACCCTATAATCCATTGAAAATAAAACAAAATGGATATTTAAAATTGAATTTTTATGCCTTATTTATGATCGTCATTGTGGGTTTAGGTGGATATTTTTATGTATATCCGGCTTATCAACTTAAGCAAGAGGAAGATAAGATTCGTCAAAGTATGAAACAAATTCCAAATCAGTCACGTATGCAAAATCTAGAAAATATTTACGGCTATACCGCGCAAGCTGAAATGTTGAATCAATATCCAAATTACATTGTATATATTCGCTTTGATGAGCTAAGTGATCAAACCGCTCCCGAACCTGTTCAAGCCATCATCCGTGAATTTTCATGCGATGGCTTAAACCGTTTAAAGAACAATTCTGAGCTCGTTCGTAAAGCCACCTTAAATGTCATTAAAGAAGATCAGCATCAATTTCAATACATTCTAAAAAATAAATTAGGCTATGAAATTTTTAAATACCAACAAGTTATGGATAATTGCCCCAATATTGTTGAACTTTATGCCTATCAAAATGCTGAAGAAATTAAAAATTAGAGCTTTTCGGTTTAGATGGATTATGTAAATTTCCATAGCCGCTCCAGGCTGAACAAGCTAACATCAACATATTCAATAACTTTAGAATAATTTAGGAATACGGCATGGCTCAATTCGCTGTGATTGGCTTAGGAAGTTTTGGCGCAACTGTAGCCACTGAACTCATGGGTTTAAAACACGATGTCATTGGAATCGATAGCAACAAAAAGTTTGTTGAAAGTATTTCGGACCAACTAACCCATGCAGTGATTGCTGATGCAACAGATGAGCACGTTTTACAAGAACTCAATATTCAAAACTGTGAAGCCGTCGTTGTCGCAATTGGTGAAGATATTGAAGCCAGCATCTTATGTGTGCTTCATCTTAAAAACATGGGGATTAACAAAATTTGGGCCAAAGCCAAGTCCAAAGCGCATCACATGATTTTAACCCATTTAGGCATCAGCAAAATCATCCATCCTGAAGAAGATATGGGTGTCCGTGTTGCCCAGTCACTGAGTTATCCAATGGTGAGCCGCTACATGGTGCTCGAAGATGACCATTATTTGGTGAAAGTTGAAATTAAAGAGTCACAACAAGGCACGCGTCTAAATCAAATAATGGATCATGTCCCTGAAGTGAAGACGATTCTGCATAAACGTGGCACCGAGCTTCAATATAGTTTAGATCCGAACCTGATTTTACAAACAGGCGATATTTTAGTGGTTGAAGGTTTACTCGAACATTTACGTCGACTGGCTAAACACTTTAAAGCAACTTTGTAATCAGCGTCGAGCTCCTTTTGCACATAATCACGCAAGATGACAGTAGAAAAACATGAAACTTCACAATAAACAGCGTAATACCATTAATCTCAGCCCACCCAGTATTTTGGCATTGGGTTTTCTTGGGCTAATTATCATTGGCACCTTGCTGTTAAAGCTCCCATATTCACATCATGGTGATTTAAGTTGGATCAATGCCCTCTTTACAGCGACCTCTGCCGTAACCATTACTGGACTTTCAGTTGTGAATGTCGGCGAAGCCTATACGGTGTTTGGTAAAGTCGTGATTATGGGTTTACTACAATGCGGTGGTCTCGGTTTTATGACCTTTGCGATATTGGCCGCTATGAGTTTGTCCCCTAAAATTGGGCTAAAACAACAAATTATGGCTCAAGAAACCATTGGACAAACCAGTCTTGCCAAAGTGACCATGACTATTAAAGGCGTACTGCTTTATTCGCTATTTTTTGAAATGGTGGGAACGGTTATTTTGACCATCGCTTGGATGCAAGAATACAATTTTAACCAGGCCCTGTTTTATGCTGCCTTTTATAGTGTTTCAGCATTTAATAATGGTGGATTTTCATTATTTCCTAATAGTTTAATGAGCTTCGCTGACCGTTATTTCATTACGTTTACCATCAGTATGCTTTACATTATTGGGGGTATCGGCTTTTTGGTACTGATGGACATTAAGCGCAATAAAAGTTGGAAAAAACTCAGTACCAATAGCAAGCTGATTTTATCGACTATTGCGGGTTTAAATGTCTTTGCCTTCATCACCATTTGGTTATTAGAAGCCAATAATGCTGCTACCTTAGCTACGATGTCACTTGGTGACCAAGCCCTCAACGCGTGGTTCCATGCAACGGTTCCGCGCTCTTCGGGTTTTAACAGCTTACCTATGGAAAGCATGAGCGATGCATCATCACTCGTCACGATGTTACTGATGTTTATTGGAGGTGGTTCTCTCAGTACAGCCGGTGGCATTAAAGTCGGGACGTTTATTATTGTTGTACTCAGTGTGGTCAGTTTTTTAAGACGTGAAGATGAACTGCGTGTGTTTAACCACTCTGTTTCAGAAAAAACCACCTTTAAAGCATTAGCGGTAATTTTCATTACAGTAACGTTGATTTTCATTGGCTTTTTCAGTCTATTGCTTCTCGAACCTGATAAACGCTTTTTAGATTTGTTGTTCGAAGCGGTATCCGCTGCTTGCACCGTTGGTCTATCTCGTGGCATCACCAGCGACTTACAACCTGCTAGTTTAGTTGCCCTGATGTTATTAATGTTCGCAGGTCGACTTGGCCCCTTAACACTGGCCTATCTGATTGCCACACCGAAGAAGAGTCGGTTAAAACACCCAGCTTCTGAGATTCAGATTGGTTGATTTGTACATTGTCTCACAGTTATAAAAAAACCACGCCATAGCATGGTTTTTTTATTTACTGATGTTACATAGTAACATCAGTAGCGTAATTTGATTCAAATGAAAGAACGATACGCGGTAAGGTCATCCGCAAGTGTTTGAGACAGGATGACTTCTAATCAAAAATGTTTTTGCGATACTTTAAGTAAATAGACGCTAGAGAGCGAGTTTTGCGGATGACAATGGTTTTGGGTACTTTTGCCTAAACAAAAGTACCTCCAGCCGAAGGCTAATCCCTTTATTCAATCCCTAGATATAAGACTCCGTCGATTAGACTTAAAAGCATCTTAAAAATGCGAAATTACTTTTACGTCCGTAAATTAGGGGCTGTTGACATTTTATAATGGTAGCCAGATAAATATACAGGCTAGAGCAACTGAGTTTTCATAATTTCGCTTTAGCTTATCGTAACGAGTGGCAATTCCTCTGAAATGTTTTAATCTGGC